>JBKPMO010000039.1:0-81041 GCA_046732175.1 Verrucomicrobiota bacterium | reverse complement strand
GCTGCGGGTTTTTACCGGGAATGCTTTCGATCTGGTGGGCGAACGGCGCCGTACCAACGTGAAAGTAGATTCGTCCAATCACTGGCTGGACGAGAGTTTCGAAATCAAGCTACGCAACCACAAGAAGGAGCCGGTGGAATTTCGCGTGGTCGAGCATTTGTTTCGTTGGATCAATTGGGAGATCACAGAGAAATCGGACTCGTTCACGAAGACAAACGCGCAGACGATGGAGTTTCGGATTCCGGTGAAAGCGGGCGAAGAAAAGACCATTCACTACACGGTGCATTACTCGTGGTGAGTCGGAGGGACGAGCTTCCGCTCGTCCTGGACGCGCAGAAGCGTGTCCCTCCAGTTTCTTTCGCGTCCGTTCGCATATTTCGTGGGCTTAACCCTCTCGCGGTCAGCGCCGAAATCGTTTAGTTTCAACGCGTCGCGGGCGCAGTTGTCTATCGGTGAAGCGAGGAGAACTGGCGACGCGATGGATGAACGCGTTTTTATGAGCGGCTTTTTCGAGGAATTGAAGCGGCGCAAGGTTTACCGCGTCGCAATCGCCTACATCGTCGCAAGCTGGGCGCTGGCGCAGGGTATCGCTCAGGTGCTTCCGGTATTTGATATTCCAAACTCGAGGATTCGCGTCGTTATCCTGCTATTGTTGATTGGTTTTCCGATCGCCCTGGTCTTGGCTTGGATTTTCGACATTACCGCGCAAGGCGTTCGCGTAACAGAACCGCTGCCGAACATTCCATCGCGACGACGTGGCCGGCGCAATCTGTTCATCCTGCTCGGGGTCAGCCTGCTCGTTTCCGCGGTCGCGGGTTTTTTCGTTCTGCCACGGGCGATTGCGCGCAAGGTGGATAAATCCATCGCGGTCCTGCCTTTCGACAACTTGAGCGACGACAAGGAGAATGCGTATTTCGCCGACGGGATTCAGGATGACATTCTTACCAACCTTTCCAAGATCGGCGATTTAAAGGTGATTTCGCGAACGTCAGTCATGCAATATAAGGGCAAAGCGCCCAATGTTCGTGAAATCGGTAAAGCCCTGGGCGTTTCCACCATTCTAGAGGGCAGCGTCCGGCGCTCAGGCAATCGCGTCCGGCTGAACGTGCAATTGATCGATGCCACCAACGACGAACATCTTTGGGCCAGCGATTACGATCGCGATTTGACCGACGTGTTCGCCATTCAAACCGATCTCGCGCAGAAAATCAGCGATGCGTTGCAGGCGAAGTTGTCGCCGGCCGAGAAATCGCGCATGGAACGCAAGCCGACAGAAAATAACGATGCCTATCTGGCGTTTCTCCAGGCGCACAATCTTTATGGCAGCTCGCTCGAAAACTTCGAAACGTTGAAGCAGAGCGAGCAACTCTACGCGCGGGCGATCGAGCTCGATCCGAAATTTGCGCTCGCTCTGGCGCGCTATTCGCAGTTGGAAAGCTGGATTGTGCATACGTTTGAACGTACGGCCGAGCGCCGGGAAAAAGCCCGCGCTCTGGCTAAGCAGGCGTTGCAGTTGCAGCCTGATCTCCCGGAGGCTCATCTCGCTCTCGGTTTTTCACTCTATTACGGCGATAACGATTTTGAGGGGGCCTTGAAGGAATTCGAAATCGCGCAGCGCGGTCTCCCCAACGAGGCTGAAGGTTATCTCGCGCTCGGTGCGATCCAGCGCCGGATGGGGGAATGGTCCGACTCCAATGCCAATCTGGAGAAGGCGGCTACGCTGAATCCGAAAGATGGCTGGGTGTTTCAGAACCTGGCGATGAGTTACCAGGTGCAGCGCGATTTCGATGCTGCGAACAAGGCGGTCGACCGCGGACTGAACGTAGCGCCGCAGCGTATCGGATTGTGGGAGACCAAGGCAAAGCTCGCCGTGGCGGAAAAAGGCGACCTGAGCGTTTCCGAGCAGGCGTTTGAATCGGTCAAATCAATGCCGCTGGATACCGAGGCCAAAATCAGGGTCGCGGGCGCGCGCGCAGACGTTTTTCTTTTGGAACGGAAATATCAGGAAGGACTAAATGCGGCGGAAGGCATATCAGACGATCTCCTCTCGACCGTTCCCATAGCGATCTGCGGCAAGTATTATCTCATTGGCTTTGCGCGACGAGCCTTGCATGACGAAGCAGGTTCCCGGGTTGCGTTTCTCAAGGCCAAAGACTCCGCGGAAGAAGACCTGAAGAAGAGTCCGGATTTGCCGGAGCTGCGCATTCTGCGGGCGAAGATTCTGGCATACTTGGGAGAGAAAGATGCCGCGCTTGCGGAAGCACAGCGGGCCGCTGATTTGCTTCCTGAAAGCAAAGACGCTTTTGGCGGCCCCGATATTACCGCTGGCGTGGCAGAAGTTTACTGCATTGCGGGCGAAAACGGTCGTGCGATCGAGCTGTTGGATGGCTTGTTAGACCGGCCGAGCAATGTGACCGTGCCCATTCTTAAACTCAACCCGGCTTGGGATCCACTACGAAACGATCCGAGGTTCCAGGCCTTGCTTGAGAAACACGGCGCTAGGACTTAGAAGGCGCGTTTAGCATGGTGCAACTCTCCGGGGAGCGCACGCGCCTCGCATGCAACTGCCAGTCCGGCTCGGACCGAGGGCGCCCACGCCATCGCGAACTTTTTTCTTCACAGAGCATTTCGGCGAGGCGCCGCAAGTGCGAGCCGGACGGGCGTCAGCACATGAGGGCGCGTGCCCTCCCCAAAGAGTTGCGGCGACACTCAGTCCTCATCGCGGCCTTCGCGATGGCTCAAATTGCAGCGGCCGATTGGCGAGTTCTATCCACAAGCAGCGAACAGTCGGTTGCTCCCGGCATTGAGCACCGCCACATCGTTGTGCAAAATTCCGCTGCCGAAAGCGCGACGATCGATCTAGCAGTCTTTTCCACTAAAACTGCGACGTGGCATCTGATCGATAATCCCGGCGGATCCGAAAATCTCACTGATGTAATGAGGCGCGAGAATTTCATCGCCGGGGTAAACGGCGGATATTTCGACACCCAGTTCAGACCCCTCGGTTTGAGAGTCATTGATGGCACAACGCGTTCGCCCCTCATTCGTGCGCGTCTGCTCACCGGTGTGCTCTGCGTCTCTTCCCGCGGGATTGAAATCGTCCGACTCGGCGAATTTTCGCAGAAGAAAAAAAGCAATGCCGCAATCGAGTGCGGACCGTTTCTGATCGATGGTGGAATGCCTGTCCGCGGCCTTGATCAATCGCGTCGCGCCCGCAGGACATTTGTTGCGGTTGCGGGAACCGGGACTGCGGCGCTCGGAGTTTCGAGCGACCTTTCGCTGGCGGAATTGGCCAGCGCTCTCACTGCGCTTCCCAATTTGAAGATCCGACGAGCATTGAATCTCGACGGCGGATCATCGAGTGCGTTTTGGTTTCGAAGAAGCGACAACACGCCGTTTTCGATCCCGGAAGAAAAACCCGTGCGCGATTTTGTCGGGATCAGTCCGAAACAATTGTCCACGGGCAGGTAGGGGCGGTTCACCGAACCACCCGAGGGCGATTGAGCTCAACCGCCCCAACCCGTAACATTGGGCAATGCGAACATTCGGAGGATTTTCAACAAGAGACGGCAGACAATTGTACGGCGAAATGCGTGGCGACGACGTGCATGTCTTAAAACAACCCTTCTGGTTCGGAATCGAGCCGACTGGCGAAAAAATCAGCCGGAACAATCTTGAAATCGCTGTTCCAGTCGCGCCGTCGAAATTAATCGCGGTCGGGCTCAACTACGCAGATCACATCGCGGAAATGAAGCGGACACCGCTTGGGACGCCGTTGATTTGGTTCAAGGCTCTCACTTCCCTGCTCGCGCACGAAGGAGAGATCGCGATCGCGTTTCCCGAACATCAGACTGATTTTGAAGTCGAGCTTGCCATCGTCATCGGCGCGCCCGCGAAAAATGTGAGCATCGATTCGGCGCACGATTTCATTTTCGGTTACACCATTGGCGAAGACATCAGCGATCGCGATTTGCAGAAATCGGAAAAACAATTCGGGCGCTGCAAGTCGTTTGACACTTACACGCCGATCGGACCGTTTGTTTATTCTGACGTTGATGTCAGGGATCTTGAAATCACGCTCCGGCAAAATGACGAAGTGAAACAGCGCGCGCGCACCAGTCAGATGATTTACTCGGCGGCTGAGATAGTCTCGTTCGCCAGTCAGAATTTAACGTTGCTGCCTGGCGATATCATTCTAACCGGCACGCCCTCGGGAGTTGGTCCGATTCGTGCCGGCGACGCCTTGGAGGCACGGATCGGCGACTGGCCTCCGTTGCGGAATCGAGTGCAAAATGCGACCTGATCAGGGAAAATAAAAAGAAGAAAGCGCGCTTGCACTACATCCCACGCGCCTAGATAATTCGATAGTATTTTTGCGTCCCAACGACTTATGAAAAGTTTTGCTGGACTCCTAGCAACTCACTTTGGGATAAATAGGACCCTTTATTTTGAGGCCGGGTCTCAATCACTAAACTTATGAAAACAATCCTGACTGTTACTGTCGTCGCCGCTATCGCTGCTATCACGTTTCATGCGGCTGCTCAAAATCCTCCGCCGCCACCACCGCCGCCGCCGACCGCGGGAACAACGCCGGCGCAGCCCGCCGTTCCGCCACCACCCGGCTTGGCGACATCACCGGGTGTACCCGGCGCAGTAACGTCGCCCGGTGTACCCGGTGCGGTCACTTCGCCCGCAGCTCCTGGTGCTCCCGGCATGTCTCCCGGCGTTCCCGGCGCACCCGGCGCAATGCCCAGCCCGGCTGTCTCGGCGACTTTGAGCGCGGCTTCGCCATCGCCTTCGGCCGCGGCGACCCCTGCGCCAGTCGTCAAAGCAGGCTGGACAAACTTCCTCATCGATAACTTCCGCAAGGGAGGCCCCATCATGTGGCCGATCTTGATTGTTTCGATTATCGGCGTCGCCGTGGTGCTGGAGCGTGTTTTCTGGTGGGGAGGCCGCTGGATGCGCCGCGATCCAAAACGGATCGAGAAAGTCTTCACTGCCATCGAGACCGGAGACGTGACGGAGGCCTCCCGCTTGTCGCGCGGTTCACGCGACCCGGTTTTGCGAATGATGTGGAACGGATTGAATCACCAGCATGCCTCGCTGCAGGGCGCGTTGCAGGTTGCTGCCGGTATTGAGATCAAGCGCGCGGGGCGCTTCCTGGTGGTGATGGATACGCTCGTCACGCTGGCGCCCCTCCTCGGTCTGTTGGGCACGATCACCGGTTTGATTCGGTCATTCAGTTTCCTCGGTAACGAAGAACTCGCGGTGCAAGCCGTCACTGGCGGTATCGCCGAGGCTCTCATCGCCACCGCATGCGGTCTCGGTATCGCCATCTTCGCGCTGATTCCGTTTAACTTTTTCACTTCCCGCGTGTCTAACTTAGAGTTCGAAC
Organism: Verrucomicrobiota bacterium; assembly: GCA_046732175.1. Lineage (GTDB taxonomy): Bacteria > Verrucomicrobiota > Verrucomicrobiia > Chthoniobacterales > UBA10450 > AV69. The sequence continues at coordinate 75,646 of JBKPMO010000039.1, read as the reverse complement.
TGCAAACGGCTGCAACGAACCTTGAAGTTATGCTCGAGGCCCAAACTAAAGCGCGCGAAGGAGGTGTGGCGATAGGGGCGGAAACCCCATCCTCAGCCACCAGATCTTCCATCTAGGAAATTCTCATGCGCGTCAGCTCACCCATCCCGCACAAAAAAGCGCGCATCGAGATCATTCCTTTGATCGACATCATGTTCTTTCTGCTGGCCAGCTTCATGATGGTGAGTTTGAGCCAGGTGCACATGAAGGGGATCAAGGTGAATCTGCCCACCGGCGCCTCGGGGGAGACGCAATCCAAACGCGATTACATCAGCGTCTCGGTGGATTCCGGCGGCAATCCTTACTTCGACAAGAAGCCGGTCACGTACGAAGAGTTGACTGCAATATTGGCAAGAACGCACTCGGAAAATCCGGATGCGAAGGTATTTCTGCGCGGGGATCGCGATACCGTGCACGGCAATGTCATCCGCGTGCTCGATATTCTGCGCTCAGTGGGTTTCTACAAAATCGCCTTTGAAATTAAAAGCCAGGCTGCGGTCGGAGTACCCGGCGGTACTACCGGTCCCTAATTATCATGCCAGGTCCACTTTTATTTAAGCCGGCTCCGAAGTGGCAGGTGATCTCCGCTTTTGGCGGCGCTATTCTTGCCCACGGCATCGCCGTGGCGCTGGCCTTCCATAAAGAACCGCCACCGATCGATACTTCTGACATACCGACGGCAACGATCGAGGCGACGCTTGATCAACCGCCGGCGGAAGAGCCGACGCCGCCGCCGGAAGACATTCCGATCCCTGAGGTGCCGCCGCCACCGGAAATCCAGCCGGAATTCCACGAAGAACAAACGCCACCGCCGCAAAAGAAAATTCAGCAGAAAGCTCAGCCCATTAAAGCTCCGCAAGTGGCCGCTAAGCCGCCTGGGATGATGACGGCCTCACAAGGGAAGGCCAATGCGATCAGCGCACCTCGCCCGGACTATCCCTACGAAGCGCGCAGCCGACACATTACCGGGAGCGGTGTTTGCGTCGTTACGGTCGATACTGCGAGCGGAAGTGTCACGGACGCCACAATGGCCCAGAGCATCGGCAATCCCATTCTAGATAACTCCGCTGTCAGCGCATTCAAACGCTGGCGATTTAAACCTGGCACGGTTTCGAAAGTTAAAATCCCGATCACGTTCACTATGACGGGCGCCTCTTATTAGCTAATCAAGTTATGCACGTCGCTTCACCTATTCCAAAAAAGCGAGCCCGGATCGAGATCATCCCACTCATCGACATCATGTTCTTTCTCCTTGCCAGTTTCATGATGGTGAGCCTGAGCCAGACCCATATGAAAGGGATTAAGGTGAACTTGCCCGCGCAAGGCGCACCACCCACTACGGTTACTAAAGATTACGTTGGCATTCGCGTCTCGCCGGGCAACGCAATTTTTTTCGATAATCAGTTTGTCCAGGACGATCAGGTTTTACCCCGGCTTTATCAACTGCATGCCGCCAACCCAAACATCAAGGTATCGATCAGCGCCGAAATGATGTCGGTTCACGGCGATGTCATTGCGCTATTGGACAAGGTACGCCTTGCTGGCATCCAGAAAGTCGGCTACCAAATCCGCGCTGCGCCGCCGACAAATCGTTAGGCAAGCCGAGCGGGTGGTATCCGCATCTTTCCGATGTGTCCTGATCATGCTGTAACGGCGTTTTCCTCCTAAGATTTCTGACGGTCGCGTGTCTGATCTCACAAAGGTGAGATGACAAACCAGGCACTCAATTACCCGTCGGCCTTCGAAATGGCCGATCACAACCGCGCTCGGCGCCGCGGTGGTGATTCACGTTTCGGCAGTAGCAATCGCGTTTCACCGCGAGCCAGCGATGACACAATTGATGGCATCAGACTCAACAATCTTCCCAGTCAATGTTGACGACGAGAAGCCATGCCGCCGAATCCCGACACTTCTGTTCCGCTGCCCGTGCCTGTTGCAACATCCGATTCACCGAGTCTCGGGAAAGTCCTCGGCCGATCAACACACAACAGAACTCCAGGCCCATCCGGCGATCTGCGCAGGCACGCGTTGGGGCAATGGGTAACGGGAAAATCTTCGCGCTCAGGGCGCCGCGACCCGATTATCCATACGAAGCGCGCAGCCGCCATCTCACCGGAAGCGGTATCGCCATCATTAGCGTCCATCCCATTGCGGGCTTCGCCACCGACGTGACAATGGAACAAAGCATCGGTCATCCGATTTTGGGTGATTCCACCGTTTCCGCCGCTGGCGTTTCAAACCGGGTTCACCATCTCGAGTCCGGATCCCGGTTACATTTCTCCTGCCCGGGGCGCAGTATTAAAATGCCGCACTAGCGCGGCTGCCGCCTGGGCGCGATGACTGATCTTGTTTTTCATCTCCGATTTTAACTCGGCAAATGTTTTGTTAAACCCATTCGGCACGAAAATCGGATCGTAACCAAAGCCGTTTTCGCCACGCGGGGAGGTTGTAATCGTGCCGGCTACTTCGCCCGCCACGGTTGTCATCAGCTGGCCGTTCTTGGCCAGGGCAATGACACAATAGAATCGCGCTGATCGATCTCGGGCGTCCTGCAATTCTCGCAAAAGTTTTTCGACATTGCGACGATCATTCGCGTTTTCTCCAGCGTAACGCGCCGAAAAAATCCCCGGCGCGCCGCCGAGCGCCTCCACTTCGAGACCGGAATCGTCCGCGATGACAATTTCATTCGGAAAAATCTTCGAGACCGCCAGGGCCTTCAGCGTCGCGTTTTCTTCAAACGTGTTACCCGACTCGACGATCTTCGGAACGTCGGACTCCGACGTCAGGTCCCGCACCATAAAATTTCCAATGAGCAATTGCGCAAATTCGCCGGTCTTATTCGGGTTGCGTGTAGCGAGAAGCAATTTCACTTCGCTGCATTACATCGTCATCCCGAGCGAAAACGCCAGTCCGGCTCGGACCGAGGGATCCCGTAAAGTTATCTTAAAGGTTTCGCATCGGGATTCCTCGACTTCGCTCGGGATGACAATAACCTGATCTCGCATGAGCGAGCGCCGCAAACCCTACCCGTTCGACCGGTTTGAATCCCAATGGCAGCGCCTTTGGCATGAGCGGCAGCTTTTTCACGTGGCGAACCCCGGCGAGACGGGTTTTGATCCGACGAAGCCGAAATTCTACATCCTCGATATGTTTCCATATCCGAGCGGCGCCGGCCTTCATGTCGGGCATCCCGAAGGTTACACCGCCACTGATATCATCGCGCGCTACAAACGGATGTGCGGCTTCAACGTCCTGCATCCGATGGGCTGGGACGCGTTCGGTTTGCCGGCGGAACAGTACGCGATCAAGACCGGCCAGCATCCGGCGATCACCACGCGCGAGAACGTCGCCAAATTCAAATCACAACTGAAACGGATCGGTTTTTCCTATGACTGGCAGCGGGAAGTGAACACGACCGATCCGCGCTATTACAAATGGACGCAATGGATTTTCCTCCAGATTTACAATTCCTGGTTCAATCCGGAGACGAACAGGGCTGAGCCGATCTCGACTTATCGCGGTGCCGATACTGATTCGGTCCGCCTCGCGTATGTCGCCGAAGTTCCGGTGAACTGGTGCCCAGAGCTGGGCACGGTACTGGCGAATGAGGAAGTGATCGACGGCCGGAGCGAAATAGGCGGTCATCCGGTCGTTAAGAGGCCGATGCGGCAATGGATGCTGCGCATCACTGCGTATGCTGAGCGATTGATCAATGAACTCGAGGGACTTGATTGGCCCGAAGGAATCAAGTTGCTCCAACGAAATTGGATTGGTCGCAGCGAAGGCGCGGAAATCGTTTTCCAGATAGACAATCACGACGCGCATATTCGTGTTTTCACCACGCGTCCCGACACGCTCTACGGCGGGACGTTCTTGGTGCTTGCGCCGGAACATTCGCTTGTCGATTTAATTGTCACCGAGGAGCAGTGGCCCGCGGTACGCGAGTATCGCGAACGGACTGCGCGCAAAAGCGATCTCGAACGCGCAGATCTATCGAAAGACAAGACCGGCGTATTCACCGGCGCATACGCGATCAATCCGGCCAATAACCAAAAGATTCCGATCTGGATCGCTGATTATGTGCTGCTCGGTTATGGAACCGGAGCGATCGGAGGTGTGCCGGCGCACGACGAGCGCGATCTGGAATTCGCAAGAAAATTCGGCTTGCCGCTTGTGGTTGTTGTTCAGCCAACAGGAACTGAACCGGCGATTGGGTTTACCGGCGACGGCATCGCAATCAATTCGCCAATCATCAACGGCCTAACGAGCGCGGAAGGGAGGAAGAAAATCACTGGCTGGCTGGAGGAACACGGCCAGGGCAAGCGTGCGATCAATTACAAACTGCGCGACTGGCTTTTTTCGCGGCAGCGCTATTGGGGCGAGCCCTTTCCGATTGTTTGGGAAGACGCAAGGCATCGCGCGCTGAATGAGAACGAACTGCCGGTAGTCCCGCCAGAGTTGGAAGATTACAAACCGACCGGCACCGGCGAACCACCGCTGGGTAAAGCGAAAGATTGGATCCGTTACTCCGATAAGGCGACGCGCGAAACTAACGTGATGCCACAATGGGCAGGCTCGTGTTGGTACTACATCAGATTTTGCGATCCGCAGAACGACAAGCGTTTTGTTGGCGAAAAAGCTGAGAAATATTGGATGGCTGGCCCGAAGCGAGGCGGAGTCGATCTCTATGTCGGCGGAACCGAGCACGCAGTATTGCATCTGCTTTACGCACGCTTCTGGCATAAGGTGCTTTTTGATCTCGGTTACGTTTCCAAACCAGAACCGTTTCAGCGACTGATCAACCAGGGAATCATTCTCGCCGAAGACGGGCGCAAAATGTCGAAACGGTGGGACAACGTGATCGATCCCGATGAAGTGATCGACGAGTACGGCGCAGACGCGTTTCGTTGCTACGAGATGTTTATGGGTCCACTCGAGCAAATGAAACCGTGGAGCATGCGCGGCGTAGAAGGCGTTTCACGATTTCTGGCGCGAGTCTGGCGGTTGATGATGGACGATAACCAAGCGGGCGAATGGGAATTGTCGACGCGGATTGAGGACATCGCCTCCGATAAATCACAGCTCAAACTCGTTCACGCCACCATCAAGAAAGTCACCGAAGACATCCAGTCGCTTTCATTCAATACGGCCATTTCCCATATGATGGTTTTTGTGAACGGCTTTACCAATGTGGGAAAAGTTCCGGTAACAGCGATGCACGTGCTACTGGTCTTACTCAATCCCTTTGCGCCGCATCTCACTTCTGAGCTCTGGCAAAAATTGGGCGCGAAATTCCGAGTCGATCCCAGCGAGATCACGGAGCAATCCTGGCCGAGTTATGACGAAGCATTACTGGTGGAAGCCGAAGTCGAAATCGTCGTTCAGATAAACGGAAAAATGCGGGCTCGTTTGAAAGTCGCGACCGATGCCAGTGAGGAGACGTTGAAAACGGCTGCGCTGGCGTTGCCGAAAATCGCGGGGGCGATCGCCGGGAAAGAAATCCGCAAGGCGGTTATCGTGCCAAACAAGCTTGTCAACATCGTGACCAATTAGCTAGTTGAAGGTTCTATGTGGAAAGAATTCAAAGAATTTGCAGTCAAAGGGAACGCCATCGACCTGGCGGTAGGCGTCATTATTGGCGCAGCATTCGGAAAAATTGTCACCTCCATCGTGGAGGATCTTCTCATGCCTCCTTTGGGAAGGCTTCTCGGCAACTTGAACTTCGCCGATTATTACATCCCGCTCTCGGACAAGATCACGCCCGGGATGTCGCTGGATGCGGCCAAAAAAGCGGGGTTGCCAGTATTCGCCTACGGCAATTTTATCACCGTCCTGATCAATTTCCTGATCGTCGCCTTCTGCATTTTTCTGGTGGTGAAAGCGATCAACAGGTTAAAACGCCCATCGCCGACGGCTGCGCCCGTGGCAAAAGATTGCCCGGCCTGCATGATGTCGATCCCGATTAAGGCAACTAGGTGTCCGCATTGTACAACTGAGCTAAGCGGCGCTCGCGCCTGAGGCGGACTAGACGGGATTAGCAGGACTGAATGCAGTAAATCAACCCGTCTTCTGTAATCCTGCACAATCCCGTAAATTCTATCCTTCTTGACTGAGTAACAAGATTCGCTGCGGGGTACAGAGCCAGGTGCGGCTTCGTTCGCGTTCTTCCCATTCCGTTCCCGCTGCCCATGGTGAAAACGCCGGCAGGATCCAGCAGTTTGTCTCCTGCACTAATGCCGGAAATTTTAGCCGCAATCCGGCGCCATCCCGCAATGTCGCCGCGGGATGAAAATGTCCGATGATCTGAATGCGGCCATTTCGTTTTCGTTCACAATTGCCGTGATGAAATTCGAACCGCTCAGTAGAAAATGAATCGACGAGATGGAAACGGGAACATGCTGTATTTGATCTTTGGCGATTGATTGCGATGTCGTGGTTGCCACCGATAAGAATAACGTCGCACTGTTCCCGCAGGCGCGTGATTAGCGAAAAGAATTCGTGTTCGCCGCTTTTATCGTGAACGAGATCGCCCACCAAAATCAGTTTCGACGGCTGATAATCGCGCAGTAGTTCGCGTAATCGGGTTTCGATCGACTGCATTCCCCAAAGTGGAAAAAGGTTTCCGGCCATCCGCTGGCTCAGCTCGAAACCGAAGTGTAAATCGGCCACTGCCAACCACTTTTCCTCTTCGTGGAAAAGGGCCAGGCGCGAATCCAGAAGCACGTTTTCTGCTATATAAGTATGGCATTGTGAAAACGTCTGCATGGGATCAAGGGCAGAAATTATGGCTTGCCAGAAGTAGCTTCAATACGTATTCAGGACGCATCCTTTTAAAAACGACATCGCTGCGACTTGCTCTCGCTTGTCTCATCGGTGCCTTTCTCGCAAGTTGCGCAACCCAACCAACGGCGAACCGCAACGCTGCGAAATTGCACCGCATGAACGTGCGAACGACGGCGTACTGCGTCCACGAGCGTGGCGGAGGTGGACGACGCAACGCCATTGGCGATGTTCTTTCCAGCCGCGTTGTTCGCAGCGCCGCATCCGATTGGTCGCGCTTCCCGCTCGGAACTCGATTCAAGATCGTGGAGACCGCTGAGGAATATGTGATCGATGACTACGGAACGGCGTTGGTCGGAACGAACACGATTGATCTTTACAAGCCGACGCGCTTGGAAATGAAACGCTGGGGCGTGCGTCAGGTCGATATCGATATTTTGCAATGGGGTTCGGATGAACAGAGCATGAAAGTGCTGACACCGCGTGTTAAACATAAGACCCCGCGCCGTATGTTGATCGCGCTCGCGAGCAAGAAAAAATCAGCGCAACTCGTGGATCGCGACCTTTAATTCTGCCGCCAAGATTGGCAGAATCGCGCCGGCATGAAAATTCTCGTTGTCGGCGGCGCTGGTTACATCGGCAGCATTTGCGGAGAGGTACTGCTGGACCAAGGCCACGATGTCGCAATTCTCGATAACCTGAGTGAGGGACATCGCCGGGCGCTGGATCCGCGAGCAGAGTTCGTCGAGGGCGATCTGGCCGATCGGGAGATGACGACGGCGACTTTGGCGCGGCTCCGACCCGATGCGGTAATGCATTTCGCCGCTAATGCCCTCGTCGGCGAGTCGATGGAAAATCCCTCCAAGTATTTTCGCAATAACATCGCAGCCGGCTTGAACTTGCTCGATGCCATGATCGCAGCGGAGGTGAAGCGCCTCGTTTTCTCCTCTACCTGCGCCACCTTTGGGCCGCCCGAGCGCGTGCCGATCGATGAAGAAACGCCGCAGCGTCCCATCAATCCGTACGGGGAATCGAAACTAGCGTTCGAGAAAATTCTGAAGTGGTACGACACCATCCATGGGCTTCGCTTCGTTTCGCTTCGTTATTTCAATGCTGCCGGTGCGTCGGAAACATTCGGAGAAGATCACCGCTGCGAAACGCACTTAATCCCGAACGTATTGAAGGTCGCGCTCGGGCAAAAAAAACACGTCGAAATCTTTGGGACCGATTACGACACGCCCGATGGTACCTGCATTCGCGACTACATTCACATTAGCGATCTGGCGGATGCGCACATTCTTGCACTGACGACGGCAGCGAGCGCATTTTATAACCTCGGCATGGGTGGCGGTTCGAGTGTGCGCGAAGTGATCGAAACTTGCCGCAGAATTACCGGCCATCCAATCCCAGTCGTGGAAAAACCACGGCGACCAGGAGACCCGCCGCGCCTGATCGCGTCGTCCGAGAAAATCAAAAGCCAGCTTGGCTGGCGGCCAAAATTTCAAACGCTCGACGCCATCGTCGAGAGCGCATGGAATTGGCATCAAAAATTCCCACGTGGGTATGAAGATTAAACCGCGGCGGTTTCTATAGCCGGGAACGCTCATCCCCCCGGCGTCACCCGCTCCAGTGGGCCTACAACAAAACAAAAACGCCCGCCGGACGACCCAGCGGGCGTTATTCCTGTCCAAAAACCAACCTTATGGCGTAGTTGTTGTAGTTGTCGTTGTTTCTTTCTTCTCAATTACCGCAGCGGCCGGTTTGCTTAGCACCACCTTGCGCACGATCATCCGATTCCCCTCGTTGACGTAATAGACCGTCGCAGGCAGATCCGGACGAATTGCCGACAATTCCACTGTCTGGCCGGTCGGATCGACAAAGGTAGTCTCCTTGGTGTAATAATACCGCACTGGCTCCGCGGCCGGAGTGGAACGGAAGGTGAAGTATTCGTCACCCGGCGCATAAGTTACAAACGACCCGGTTCGCGTCGTCATCCCGGTTGTAACTGCCCCGGCATCGGTGGTCACCGTGGTCGTGGTTTGTGCCAAGGCCGCACTGACCGCGATCGCGCCAGCCGAGCCGATCGCGAAGATTTTAGTTAATGTGTTGTTTTTCATGTTTGTCCTTTGCTTTGTTAAACGGATGATGCCCGTCGTGACTAATTTTGACTCGTCCCGGGCGGGTGTTATTCAACCGCAAAAGGGGTTCGTAAATTCATCGCGGGGCGGACGTATCGCTATGCCCTCCGCACCCCTGATTTTCCTTCGCTAAGATGCAACCGCTGACTGGATTCCGCGATTTTCTTCCCGCCGCCTGCGCGGAACGAAACTACATTTTTTCAAAGTGGCGGGAAGTGGCCGGGTGCTATGGCTTCGTCGAATTCGATGGACCGGTCCTGGAAGAGCTCGATCTCTACAAAAAGAAATCCGGCGAGGAAATCGTCCGGCAACTGTACGAGTTTGTCGACAAAGGCGAGCGCGCGGTGGCGCTGCGGCCGGAAATGACGCCGACGCTGGCGCGCATCGTGGCGGGGCAGCACCGGCATTTCCGCAAGCCACTTAAATGGTTCTCAATTCCTCAAGTGTTCCGCTACGAGCGACCGCAGCGCGGCAGGCTGCGTGAGCACTTTCAACTGAACTGCGACATCATTGGCGAAGAAGCGCCGGAAGCCGACGCGGAATTGATCGCGCTCGCCATCGATGTCGTGCGCGCGTTTGGATTTACCGCGCAAGATTTCGTCATCCGCATTAGCGACCGCGAGTTCTGGACCGAACTGTTGAAGCTCGAGAAAGTCCCGCCGGATCGCTGGGAAGAGATGTTGCAGGCGATTGATAAATCGGAACGCGAGCCGCGTGAGAAAACAGAAGAGCGATTGGGCAAATTGGCGAAATCAGTCTTCGAAATTTTCGAGAAAGGCGGCGAAAGCGTAAAGCTCAACAACATTATGAAGAACCTACGAATGCGGGGTCTCGCTGATTTCGCCAAGATCGATGTTCGCATCGTCCGCGGGCTGGCTTATTACACCGGAATTGTTTTCGAAGTCTTTGATCGCGCCGGCAAATTCCGAGCGATTGCCGGGGGCGGCCGATATGACCAGCTGGTGGCACAACTGAGCGACAACGCTGTTTCTTTGCCCGCGCTGGGCTTTGCCATCGGTGATGTCGTTCTGGGTGAAATGATTCGCGGCAACGCGACCGCGCGCGCGCAGATGGAAAAAACGATCGCGACCGCACGCGACGTCGAGATCTATGTGGTAATTGCAAGGGAAGATCAGCGCGCAAATGCATTGAGGATGATGCAGCAACTACGGGATGGCGGCTATCGGGTCGATTATTCCCTGGCGACAGCCAAAATCGCGCGACAATTCCGATTGGCTGAGCAAACCGGCGCACGCTTTGCCATTGTTTTCGGGGACGAATGGCCACAGGTGGGAGTGAAAGATCTCACCAGCGGCAAGCAGGAGTCCGTCCCGCATGACCAGGTGCTTGCGCATCTCGAATTTCTCCGCGGGTCGCCCTGACTGGGAGGGGCGACTTCCAAGTCGCCCAGGTTGACGCGTTGTAACTGTCGCCGGCTTGGAAGCCAGGCGCCAGTCATTAAAAAGCGCCGACGCCAAATCACTTGAGAGATTCTTCCCTTCGCTCACAATGACACGCTCGCATGTACCGGACCCACCACTGTAACGAACTGCGAAAAACTGATATTGGCAGCGAAGTAAAACTCGCTGGCTGGGTTGCAGTGCGACGCGATCACGGCGGCGTCATTTTCATCGATTTACGCGACCGCGAGGGACTAACCCAGGTCGTTTTCCGCCCGGAAGAGAACGCCGAGGTGGCAAAGCAGTCCCACAGTTTGCGCACGGAAGACGTCATTCAGGTTTGCGGGAAAGTCGCGCCCCGGCTACCGGGAACTGAAAATCCGAAGCTTGCGACTGGTGATATCGAAGTGCTTCCGCAATCGCTAACGATTTTGAATCGCGCCGAAAACCTGCCCTTTCAGATTGAGGCTGAATTGAGTAATGAAGATCTCGAGCTGACCTATCGCTATTTCGATCTGCGCCGGCCACGCCTATCGCGCAATCTCCAAATCCGCCACCGCGTCACTCAGGCCACCCGCCAGTATCTGGATTCGCAGGGATTTCTTGAAATCGAGACGCCGATTCTGAGCAAAAGCACACCGGAAGGGGCCCGCGACTTTCTCGTTCCCAGCCGGCTGTTACCTGGGAAATTTTATGCGTTGCCACAGGCACCACAGCAGTACAAGCAACTCCTCATGGTTGCCGGGATGGAGAAATATTTTCAGATTGCGAAAGCGTTTCGGGATGAAGATTTGCGGGCCGATCGGCAGCCCGAGTTTACCCAGATCGACATCGAGGCGTCTTTCGTTACGCCTAACGATATTTATACGCTGACCGAGGGGATGCTGGCGGCGATTTTCAAGGCGGCGCGCGGAATCGAAATCCCCATACTTTTTCCGCGGCTGACTTATCGCGAAGCCGTCGATACCTTTGGGAGCGACAAGCCGGATCGCCGTTTTGGCATGCGTCTGGTCGATCTTGGTGATGTTTTCCGCAGCAGCCAGTTCAAGGTTTTTCAGGGCGCGCTGGCGGAGGGTGGCGTGGTCAAGGCCATCAACGCCAAAAATTTCGCCGGCATTACCATCGGCCAGGTCGATGAACTAACCGCGATTGCGAAAACATTCGGAGCAAAAGGACTCGCCTTCATCAAGGTAGAAAACGGGGAATGGAAATCGCCGATCGTGAAATTTTTCTCTGAAGCGGAGAAGGAAGCACTGCGTTCCAAATTAGAAATCGTGGAAAGCGATTGTATTTTCTTCGCCGCCGGGAAATGGGAGATCGCCTGCGAGGTGCTTGGCCGGATTCGATTGCGGGTGGCGGAAATTCAAAAACTGACGGCCGGTTCTGCCGATCTGGATTTTTTGTGGGTAACAGATTTTCCACTGATGCAATGGAGCGCGGAAGAAAATAAATGGAACGCCGTTCATCATCCCTTTACCCGACCGAAAGCGGACGATTTCCCGCTGCTTGATCAAAAAAAGTTCGGGGAGATGCGCGCCGATGCCTATGATGTTGTCTTGAATGGCGTCGAGATCGGTGGAGGCAGCATTCGAATTCACGAGCCGGAATTGCAGGCGAGAATGTTCCAAGCCCTGGGAGTGAGCGCGGAAGATCAGCAGGCGAAGTTCGGACACTTGTTGCGCGCATTTCGTTTGGGCGCGCCGCCGCACGGCGGAATCGCGCTCGGTCTTGATCGCCTCGTTATGCTGATCTGCGGCGAAGAATCCATCCGCCAGGTAATGGCGTTCCCGAAAAACAACCGGGGCCAGGAATTGATGACGCAGTCGCCGGCCGGGGTCGATCCGCGCCAGTTACGCGAATTAGGAATCAAGCTGGCGGAAGAAAAGAAGCTGTAGTGGCGGCCGTGTCGGCCGCAAATTGGACCGGATTGTTCATGGATTCCTGGCTTGCAGATTTGTCTCTTCTACGTTGCCGGAGGATGACGTTCGCGACCGGTGCGGAATAGAATGGCCACCAAAAAGGTGACGACGGTGCCGCAGCAGATCCACCATGGGAACTCCATCAGCGGCAACCAGGCCGGTTGCTTATAAAACCTTGTGTCGAGGATGCGCGCGATGTTGTTGGGCAAGCCACTCACGATCGCTACGACCACGAAGCCGATGATCATCGCAACAATATTCCCGGCGTTGTTGCCACGTTGTTTCGTGAAAATTCCGCAAAGGAAAACGCCAAGAAGGGAGCCGTAGGTGTAACCAAAAATTCCCAGAACAATCGGAATAATGCGCAGATCAGGTCGCACGATCACGAGGTAGGAGGTGATGGACGCGACCACGATCATGAGAACTGAAAATGCGATTGTCGCCCAGCGCACCGCCCGGAGGCTCTGTTCTGCGGTCGACTGCGGATTGATGTAAGTCTCGTACCAATCTCGCGTGAAACTGGTAGCGAGCGCGTTCAGGGCGGTGCTGAGCGATCCCATCGCGGTCGCGAAAATTCCGGCAATCAATAAGCCGCGCAGACCGACCGGCATTTGATACAGGACAAAATGACAAAACGTTTCACTGGGCGCTTTCGGCAGATTCGGGTCGGGATGCGCCTGATAGTAAGTCCAGAGCAACAATCCGATGCTGAGAAACGTCAGCACGATTGGGATATCGGCGAGGCCTGAAAGCACCAGGGACCGACGACTGCGGCGGACATCGACTGCCGTCAACATTCGTTGCACCATGTCCTGATCGGTCCCATGCGTGGCCATGGTGACGAAGGTCGAGCCGATCAGCCCGGCGAAAATGGTGTACTCGATCTCGAACATTCCTTTCCATTTCTCCCAGCCGTGTTTTGTCGGGTCCAGGCCGGTAGTAATGAAATCGGAGACGCTGAACCCGCCATGACGGTCCACAATTTCCTGCCAGCCACCGGGAATGGCGGAGTAGAGCAACCCGAGGGCAACGAGCGCGCTACCCATCATAATGGAGGCTTGGATAAAATCGGTCCAAACGACGGCTTTGATCCCACCAAGCGTAGTATAAATGGCAGTCAAAATAACGATCGCGATACAGGCGATGACATAAATCCAGAGTGTCTGCGTCTGGTTAGGTCGCGCGCCACTGATCATTTCGTAGGCAAGTGCGAGGGCGATCGCGGCCACATACAGACGCGCGCCCGATGCCAGGACGCGGGTAAAAAGGAAAATCGCTGAAGCGGCATTCTTTGTGCCGACACCGAAACGCGCGGTCAGATATTCGTAGATGGAATAAACCTTGTAGTCGTAATACGGCTTGATAAAAATATAACTAACGAGAATGCGGGCGAGGATGGTGCCAAAGGCCAGCTGAATGTAGGTGTACTTACGCAAGGCGAAGCCTTCGCCCGGCACGCCGAAAAAAGTCGCGGCGCTTGTTTCAGCCGCGATAATGGAGGCGAGGACGGCCCACCATGGGATGCGCCTGCCGCCAAGCGCGAAATCGTGTAGACTCTCTTCTTTCCGGCCCATTCGCAGGCCGATGGCGATGATGATAAAGAAATAGAGGACGAGAACGAGGCAATCGATGACGAGCCGAGCGTCCACGCGTTCTTAGGTGACAGAGAATCGAGCGAGCGCAAACGCGAAATGACCAAATCCGAATGACGAATGACGAAGGAAGCTCGAATGTTCAAATGACGAATGATTGAGCTTCCAGCGCCCGATTTTGACTTGGCCATGACCCTCAATTCCGGCCAGGTTTTTCATTGGGAAAGACTCGGCCGCGGCTTTTGCGGGACGATTGGCGAGCGCGCGGTTTACGTAGAGCAACTCGGATCTGATTTCAACCTGCACATTGCGCGGCAGAAACTTGACGGCTTAAAGCCGTCGAGTTTGGCGACACTGGTCCGCCATTATTTCGCGCTCGATCATTCCCTTGATGAAATTTGCGCATCGTTCCCGCGCGATCCGGTCATGAACGCGGCGCGCGCTTATTGTCGCGGGCTTCGAATTATCCGCCAACCAAAGTGGGAATGCCTGGCCACCTTCATCTGCTCTCCGATGAAGCAGGTCGGGCATATCCGGCAAATTTCGCGAGTGTTGCGTCAACGATTTGGCGAGAAGAGGGGAATTTGCGGCCACGAGCTGTTTTCGTTTCCGCCGGCTGACCGATTGGCGGGAACGAATGAGCACGAGCTGCGAAAATGCGGCCTGGGTTACCGGGCCAAGAATCTTTTGGCAACGGCAAAACGCGTCGCCTTGCGAGAGGTAAACTTGGATTCTTGGAACACGCTGCCTGACGGGGAACTCCGCGAACAGCTGTGCCATCTACCAGGCGTAGGCGCGAAGGTGGCGAATTGCGTCATGCTTTTCGGCTACGAGCGAATCAAAGCGTTCCCGATCGACGTTTGGATCGAACGCGTCCTGCGCGAGAAATATTTTCCGAGGAAACGAAAATTGATCGGCGCGAGCCTGGCAGAATTCGCTGCCAATTATTTCGGTGCGCACGGCGGCTATGCGCAGCAGTATTTATTTCATCATGCGAGGATGACGGGGAAGGGTCGACGAAAAGGATGATTGCAATTCGTTCCGTTCTGGCGGCAGGCGTGCCGCCTGCAATTGGTTGGTTATTGCGGCTGACGCGGCCGCCACTACAGATGACCCCTCGGGATGACACAAAGGGCAGGCTGCTTTATTTTACCCCTTTAAATATGAGCCCGTTACAGGGGCGCTAAGCCATGCAGAATAGAAGCGAACGTCAAAAAATCCTGTGGGCGATATTCCTCTCGCTTCTGCTGCATCTCGTGGTTGGCGTTTCCATCGCCTCTTTCGGTGACAAACTTCAACCGCGTCTGCCGGAGGAGGAGAAACCGGTGGAATTAACGATTGTCGACGTTGCGCCCGCCGCGAGTCCGATAATTCAACAGAAGGACATGCCGTTTATTGATACGCCGGATGCCAAAGCGACGGCTGAACAACCAAAAGAACAAGCATTCGAGTCCAATGCGAACTCGATTGGCGCCAGCGAGTTGCCGGCCTTGGGAATCGCGCCCATCCCAACACAGGAGGGAAAAGAACTGCCGACCCACGATTTGGAGAGTCATCCATATTCGCCGGATCAACAGGGCGCTCAAGCGCCGGTCAATTCGCGCCCGGCTCCGGTCCCCAGCGCAGTACCTAAGGAAACACCACAACCGGTCGCCACGGAATCGCCCACAGTCGCTCCCTCAACACCGCAGCCAACTCCAACACCTACGGCCGACCTGCTGGCAATGTTTCGCGCTACGCCACCACCTGCTTCGCGGAAGACAACGCCAGCGCCACGGCCAGCTCCATCCACAGCCTATCGTCGGGAGCAAATACCAGAACGAATGGCGGGGAACATTTCCAAGCGCGGAGTCTCGTCCGTCAACGCCGTTGGCACCCCACTCGGCCGCTACGAGAAGAGTGTATATGATGCAATCGGAACCCGCTGGTACAAACTTTGTGACGAAAATCGCGACCGTGTTGATATTGGAACGGTGCACGTACAGTTTGTGGTCGCGCCAGACGGGAAGATCCGCGATATCAAAGTAATCAGTGGTGGAACGTCTGCATCGTTCACAAACCTTTGCCTTCAATCAGTTCAAGATGCGAAGCCTGAACCTATCCCGGAAGATGTCATGGCCGTCCTGCCACCCGAAGGCCTGCCCGGTGAAGTCAACTTCACCGGTTATACTCGTTAAATGAGCGAGGCACTGAATTCCGTCATCGGCTTTTTTGAACGGGGTGGTCTCTTCATGTGGCCGCTGCTCATCTGCTCGATCGTAGCCCTAACGACAATTATCCTGCGCGGCTTCGCTTTGCGCGAAAAATATGTGATGCCGCTGGTAATCGAAAGCGAGATCGAGCGATTAATGCCCGGCGCCAGTGCCGACCGGTTGATGCGAATTGTAGAGAACGATCAGTCATCGCTCGGCCGGATTGTGCGAATCGCGCTCCAGCATCTGCGTTCGCCCCGTTCCGAGAACGTGGAGGCCGTGCAAACGCGCGCCCGACACGAGATGGTGCTTCTGGAAAAAGGATTGATCGTGCTGGAAGTAATTGTCGGGATCGCGCCATTACTTGGGCTGATCGGCGCCGTCTCCGGTTTGGTTCATGTTTTCTCGCATCTGGGATTGAGCTCCGGCGCCTCCGATACGCGTCAAATTGCGCTCGGCATTGCCGAAGCCTTGAATGCGACCGTCTTCGGGCTTTCCATCGCCGTGCCCACCCTCGTCGCCTTCAGCTATTTTTCGAAAAAGGTAGAAGTGATGTCGGTGGAAATGGAAACGCTGGTGGTGGAATTGATCGGAAAATGTTATTTCGGCCGCAGCCCAGATGAAGCAGCGCCCTCGGTGCGAATGACTGCCCGAACGCAAGTATTAACCTCCTGAGCGCGCTGACATGAATTTCGCCGTTCGCAAACGTCGCGCGCCCTCCATCATTATCGTTTCGCTCGTCGATATTCTCACCATTCTGCTCATCTTTTTTGTGGTCTCGACCACGTTCAAAAAGGATCAGCCAGAGGTGCAGATTAATCTGCCGGAATCGAAAACCGCGACGAAAGCGCCGGCGGAACTGGAACACGCTATCGTCACCGTGGACGAAGCCGACGCCATCAAACTGGATGGTCGTCCGGTCAATGTTGACGAACTGGAGAGCGCGGTTCGCAACCTTTCCCAGACGCAGAAGGCGTCGCTGGCCTTGCAAGCAGATCGGAAAGCATCGTTTGGAACGATCATCAAGGTGATGGACGCGCTCAAGCTGGCGGGCGTGCGAAACCTTCCGGCATTTACGCGCGAAAGATGAAACTACTGATTCGGAAGTACGGCGACCCGGCGTTGCGGCTAAAAGGCAAGCCGGTGGCTGAAGTCGACGCCAGAATTCGCGAGCTGGCCGATAACATGTTGGAAACGATGCGGGCGGCCAATGGAATCGGGCTGGCCGCACAACAGGTAGGCGAAGCGCTGCAACTAACCGTGGTTGACGTTTCGGCGGTGGAAGACCGCCCCAGCACAATGGCATGGAACGGCAAGGAAGCGAACCTCAAGGACCATATGCCATTGATTATCCTCAATCCGCGAATTGAGACTGGGCCGGAGAAAGAAATCGCGTCGGAGGGTTGCTTGAGCTTTCCGGAAATTTCGGCTGACATTGAACGCGCGGGATGGGCCAAGGTAGAGGCGCAGACCCTTGATGGCGAGCGGGTGGAAATTGAGGCGACAGGATTACTGGCACGAGCGCTTCAGCACGAGATCGATCACCTCAACGGCATTCTTTTCATCGATCGAATGAGCTCGGCGGCGAAAGCTGGTCTCTCGAGCAAATTGAAGCGTTTGCAAAAAGAGACGGGGCTAACGACAAGTAGACGCCAGCATGCGGTCGAGCCGGCGCTGTAAGGTGAGGATTCAGGGAATTGTAGGCCGTTTCCGCGAAGTAACATTTCGTGGGTCGCAAACAGGAACGTGCGGGAGTAACGGAGTGGTGGAGTAGCGGAAATTGCCGCTCGGCGCTGAAGATCATTACCCATTACGTCAGCACTCGACTACTCCATTTACTGCCGGCTACAGCGCTTTATAATCAACCG
The DNA here is from genome assembly GCA_046732175.1 of Verrucomicrobiota bacterium. Lineage (GTDB taxonomy): Bacteria > Verrucomicrobiota > Verrucomicrobiia > Chthoniobacterales > UBA10450 > AV69. The sequence continues at coordinate 57,718 of JBKPMO010000039.1, read as the reverse complement.
TGATGGTGCGGAAGGTATGCGGCGGTTTTTCCGCGGAGAAGTAAAAGAGCTCGAGCATGGTCGTACCGACCATCCATTGATAGCCGACAAGGGTCTGGACAATGTCGGTGTCCGTATCGCGGGAGCGCGACACTAATTTGCCGACTCCGTACTTGCCGTCGAAATAGCGCCGGACTGTTCCCATCTGTTCGTTGTAACGCTCGATTGACCAGTCGTCGTATTCGTACTGCAGCTCCACCTCCGTGAGTTTGTCGCTCTTAAAGGTGAACAGCGTTCGCTTCAGTCCCGGATGAACCAGTCCCTCCACGGTCCAGACGGAACGACTTCCATCCTGTTTCCGCTCGACGATTTTCGCTTTCGCTCCGCTCAGCACTGCTTCGACGCGTCGCGGCGGATCGCCCCAGCGAAAACCGAATGGCGGTAACAATTCATTCATTGCCACCACCGGCGTGGTAGCAGCAAGAAGGAGGAACAGGCCGGCAACTAATCGGCGGGTCATTCGTTGGCAAAATTGTAGACGATATACCGGCGAACGAGCGGCTCGAGAATGGCATCAAGTGCTCCCCGTCGCCGCGGATCGTGCTCGAATTTCTCGAGTGCCGCTCGGTCGCGAAAGATCACGACGACGCCAAGATCGAACGATTGCTCCAAGCCGGGCCGGTCTACAGGCAAAGGGCGACCAACGCGCAAGTCGCTGACACCCCGGACGCGGCGAAGAGTACCCAAACCGCGCAGGAGAACATTCTGGTCATCAACGTTGCTGGGGCGCTTCAGCCAAAACAGCATTACGTGGATGACTTGGCCGGAACGCGCGTTGGCAGCCCGTGCGTCGGACGAACTCAGAGAAACGGCGAGGCAAATCAGAAAAATCGGAACGCGCATTACGAAAAAAATGGCTTTTGGGGGGCCGACACAATCGCTCAAAACCTGTCACCTGGCATCCATTTTCGATTGCTCTTTTCGGACATATTGCGCGAAGAAGTCATCGCCCCAAGGGAAAGACGGGCGCGTTCAACCGATTTTTTTCAGTCAAGAAATTTTTGCGCGGCACCCAAAAATAAAGTTCAGATTTTTGCTTGTCGGTTTTTCTCGCCGTTTCTAATCTCACGCCGCTGGCAGGGAGCAAGGGAATCGTCAGGTGTGAATAAAGTGTGAACAGAATTCAGCAATTTCGTAACATTGCGAGCTGCGCTTTCGGCGTCGCATTCGATCTCCTGCCAGGTCATGGGAGCATATCGGACGCAGTGCCGCCACTTGCCGGCGCAGTGTTTTTTCATTTTGCCTCGGAAAAAGGCGGTTTTTGTCACGACAGGTCCTTGCTTTCCTCTACACGCGAGCGAAATAATTTTCATATTTTCTGCCACTTCTACCGCCGCTCCCCTCGGGGGGGCTTCCCCGGAAGAGGCAATTTTGGCTGTTAACAACTTGGTATGGACGAGAGGTGCAAAGCCCTGTGGGAAAAACTGTCGGCTGCGCTCAAGCCGCAGGTCAGTACCGACACTTTTAAGCGATGGTTTTCCGCCGTGGAGTTAACCAAGGCTACTGAGGATTGCCTGACGTTTCGCGTTCCCAACAACATTTATCAGTTCTGGATAGAAAGTAATCACATGGCGGCCCTGCAATCCGCCATCACTAGTGCCGTCGGCGCGCCGCGCACCGTCCGATTTTTTAGCTCGACGGAATCCGATAAGGAAAATGGTTTCGGCACGCCGGAAGCGCAAAAATCCGATCGCTCTAGCAGCAAAGCCACTGGACTCGGCCTCGGTCTCAACCCGAGGAACACATTCGAATCATTCGTCGTCGGTCCGAACAATCAGATTGCACACGCGGCCAGCCTGGCGGTCGCGCAGGCACCCGCGCGAACATACAACCCGCTCTTTGTTTATGGCGGCGTCGGACTGGGAAAGACGCACCTGATGCAGGCGATCGGCCAGTATGTCTGGACGAAAAAGAAAACGTCGCGGGTAATGTACCTGTCGAGCGAACTTTTTATCAACGAATTCATCGACGCCATCCAGCACAACACCTTGGTGAAATTCCGCAAACGTTACCGGCAGGCAGATCTGCTCCTGATCGACGATATTCAATTTCTTGGCGGGAAGGAGCGGTCGCAGGAGGAATTTTTTCACACCTTTAATACTCTCTTCGACGGTCATAAACAGATCGTGCTGTCGAGCGATCGCCCAGCCTCGGAGATCGCCAACCTGGAGCATCGCCTCGTCTCACGCTTCGAATGGGGCCTCACGGCAGAGCTGCAACCGCCGGATATCGAGACACGGCTGGCCATTCTCCGAAAAAAAGCCCGAGCTCTGCAGATCAAATTGCACGACGACGTTTATCAGTTCCTTGCCGTCCGCATTCGCAGCAATGTGCGCCGGCTTGAGGGCGCGTTGATGCGGGTCGCATCGTTCGCTTCCCTGAGCGGTAAAGAACTGACACAGGAAACGATCGAGCATTTGCTGAAGGACATTTTGCTGGAGGAAAGGCGGCAGACGGTAACGATCGAGCAAATTCAGCGGAAAGTGGCGGAACATTTCGATGTGCGGCTGGCCGACATGACGAGCAAGCGGCGCCCGGCCAGCATTGCCTTTCCGCGTCAGGTGGCGATGTATCTGGCGCGCGAGTTAACCAAGGCATCGCTTAATGAAATTGGGGATGCATTTGGAGGCCGCGATCACGGCACCGTCCTGCACGCCTGTAAACTGGTGAAGAAGCGGATGAAAGAACAGGACAACATTCGGCAGACCATCTCTTTCATTGACAGCGCGCTTCAGCGCTGATTGAGAGAGAGGTTGCGGATGTAGGAGCAACGCCTTACATCTTAGGCTTTCCGAATGAAATTCAGCGCGACGAAAGAGAAAATACTCGAAGGACTGCAACAGGTTCAGAACGTCGTCAGCACTCGGACCACGCTTCCAATTCTTTCCAATGTCTTGTTGCAGGCAAAAGAGGGAACGGTCAATCTCACCACCACCGATCTCGATGTCGGGGTGCGTGGAGGTTTCGAAGCAAACGTGGACAAGGCAGGCGCGACGACGTTGCCGGCGCGACGACTCTTCACCATCATTCGCGAGCTGCCGTCGAGCGAAATATCAGTCGAGGTCGATGGCAAAAACGCGGCTTCGATTCGGAGCGGCCAGAGTTTCTTCAAAATCCTCGGATTGCCGGAGGAAGAATTTCCACCGTTGCCGAAGTTTGAGAACGCCAAGGTCGTGACGATGCGGCAAAAGGACTTGCGCGACGGTTTGCGCAAGACCGCTTATGCCATCTCGACTGATGAGACGCGTTACGTGCTCAACGGGGTTCTCTTCAGCTTCAAAGAGAACAAACTCACGCTTGTGGCCACGGACGGGCGTCGCCTTGCCATGGTCGATATCGAACTGGAATTTCCGCGCAGCCACGAAGCCGACATCATTGTTCCGACAAAGGCGGTCACGGAACTGCAACGCCTCCTTACCGATGATGGCGACGTGAAGATCAGCGTGGGCACCGGCCAAATCGCGTTCGATCTCAATAATACGCTGCTCGTCTCGAAATTGATCGAAGGCAATTATCCGAATTACAAACAGGTGATTCCGTCAGAAGCGAAAGAGCGGGTCACGCTCGAACGCGAGACTTTTCTCAACTCGCTGCGCCGGGTATCGTTGCTGGCGAGCGACAAATCGAATTCGATTAAGCTCAATTTCAGCAAGAACAATATCGAGATCACGGCCAATACACCTGAGGTAGGCGAGGCCCGCGAATCGCTCCCGGTGGTGTATAAGGGGCGGGATTTTTCCATCGCTTTTAATCCGGAGTTTCTCATGGCCCCCCTCCGCAATTTGGCCGAGGACGAAATTTTCTTCGATCTCATCGACGAGATGAGTCCAGGCGTTTTGAAAATCCAGACGCCATTTCTTTATGTGCTGATGCCGATGCGCGTCAGTGGGTGATGGCGTCGCGCACGGTTGCGACGGCGAGCTGAGTCAGATCGGCGTTGGGAGCAATCAATACAGTGACGTCTTTATTCTGCGGCGCCCAAACATTCGGGTCAGTCGGCCCGAAGAGAATGATACTGCGCGCTCCGGCGGCGACCGCGAGATGAGAAATTCCGGAATCGTGGCCGATAAAAGTGAGTTGCGCGAGAAGCGCAGCGAGTTGGGGCAAAGGAAGCTGGCGGGCAAAACGAATGCGCGGGTCATTGTCAAATGATGTGCGCAATCGTTGCCTCGCATTTTCGTCAGCTTCGCCCGAGACAATGAGGACTGTGCAAAACAAATGTGGGTGACTTGGAAGTCGCCCTTCATCCAGATTGGTCCCGCCGCTGCGGGAGAAACAGCCCCGACTAAGGCCGGGGTTGCCCGGTGGCGAACCGCTCGTTGAAGCCGCGGCCCCGGTCAGTACCGTTCTAATAAGCTCGATCCAATTTTCAATCGGCCAGTTCTTCTTTTCGCTCCCGCTGCCGGGATGGACCCCCAAAATTGGGAGCCCGCAATTCTCCAGAAAACCACAGGCAAATTCCCGATCTTCTGCAGATGGAAAAAGTCTCGGCGTCAGATCGGTGACGGTTATTCCGAGCTCTTGCACGGGCTGAGTCAGTTGTTTCGCCGCGGACATGCCTGAGACGATTTTCGGCGGACCTCGCAAAATATTTTCCACGCCTGATCGTCGCAAATTCTCTTCGAAGATCCCGTCCGGATCGTAGAGATAGCTGAGGATCAGATCGAAGCCCGCGAAATAGTCGCGCAACTCAGAGGGAAGCTCAGCTCCTCGCGCGAAAAAGCGTGAGAGCGCGGCATACTCGATCGAGCGGACTGCATCGGCATAAAATCGTTTGTCCGCGATCGCCGCGATTTGAGGGTAACCAAGAATTTCAATATGGGCCTTGGGATGCGCATCGCGCAGGGCCTTGAGCGCCGGCAATGTCAGAACGAAATCGCCAAGCGCGCCGCCGCGGATGACGAGGATTCGTTTAATAACGGGTAAGGGCGAGAGCAATCAGCGCCACGCCATAGATGAAACCAAAAACGTTTACGCCGCGCCACCGCGCAGTCGTTTTGCTGAACCAGTTGATTTGATCGCGCAATTTGTACGGCACCATCACCCAGGTAAGACCTAACACCACCAGCACGTAGGCGAACACGGTGACGAGTAGCCGACTAGGTTCGTAGCGGAAAAAGGCGGCGTCGAGCATTGGTTCCGCGACCAACAACGCGAGGATGCCCAAGGCACGCACGGCGAGAAATTCATCCACGAAACGCAAGGTCAGAAAAAATCCCACCGGCAGAATAACCAGAAAGGGCCGGCGAAAAGCCGAGAATTCTCCCATTTCCATGGTGGAGATCAGCCAGAAACTCCAGACCAGATCGACAGCAAGAATCACTATTCCCGCGGTCCGTGAGCGTGGAAAAGCAGTCATGAAATTGCGCGCCGAACCATCCATGGCAAAGCCCACTGCGCCGAGCAGACAGAGAATCAGCCCGGTCACGAGCCCTGCAAGTTGCAGTGTAAAATGATAGATCATGGGATCAATCGACTAGGTGTCCGTAAAGGCTGAAACCGTTGGCACGCTCGATTGTGACATCAAAAATTTCGCCGATGCGATCTGTTGTCGCCTCGAAGACGACGACTTTGTTGGTTCTGGTGCGGCCCATCAAACGCGCGGCGTTTGTTTTGCTTCGGCCTTCACACAAAACTTCAACCCGAGTTCCGACGAGTTTTTCATTCGCGCGCCGGGTCGAGGCATTGACTATTCCGAGCAGATCCTGATTGCGCGCCTCTTTTGTTGTCTCGTCGACTTGATCCGGCATGGTCGCGGCGGGAGTTTCGCGCCGCGGGGAATAGCGAAAGACGAAAGCATTGTCGAATCGGAGGTGTTCGACGAGATCGCGAGTTGCTTTATAGTCGGAATCGGTCTCGCCCGGGAAGCCGACGATAATGTCGGTTGTCAATGCGATCCCTGGGCGGGCGGCGCGAAGTTTTTCGACCAGTTGCGCGTATTTTTCCGTCGTATAAGTCCGATGCATCGCCTTAAGAATTCGATTCGATCCCGACTGCAGCGGTAAATGCACGTGCTCGGCCAGCTTCGGCAAATAGGCGATGGCGTCGATTAGATCGTCGCGGAAGCCGATTGGATGCGGCGAGGTGAAGCGCAAACGTTCCAGTCCGTCGATCACGCTGACGGCTTCGAGCAATTGCACGAACGGGCTCTTGCTGTAGCGGCGGTCTGTGACCGCCGGATCTGGATCACTTCGGCCGTCATAGGCCGCCGCTACAGAGGGGAACTCGTGGCGACCATAGAGATTCACGATTTGGCCAAGAAGAGTCACTTCTTTCACGCCCCGCGCGACAAGGGCGCGAACTTCGGAGACGATCTCGGCAATGGTGCGGCTGCGTTCTGCCCCGCGTGTGCGGGGCACGATACAAAAGGTACAATGCATGTTGCAGCCTTGCATGATGGATACGAATGCCGTGGCCTGCTGTGGGGCCGGAGATTGCTCGCGAATGGTTGATTGCGAGCCGGCCTCTTCTTCAACATCGACGACGGAAAAGCGAAGATCGTCCATGCGCCAATAGCCGTGATCGGCGAGTGAAGAGTTTCCGCGGTCAGCGACCGCGGCTACAGCAGAACGTTTCCGCGCAATCAAGTCATCGACGTACTCAGCCACACGATGAAATTTTTGCGTGCCGACAACAAGATCGAGATGTGGAATCTCCCTTAGCAATTCCGCGCCGCGCGCCTGTGCCATGCAGCCAAGAAACCCAAAGACGGTTTCCGGCCGGTTTTTGCGGATGCGGCCGAGCATGCCCATTTTGCCCAGGGCCTTCTGCTCCGCCATGTCGCGCACGCTGCAGGTGTTGAGCAGAACAACATCGGCCTCGACCTCGGAATCGACGCGCTCATAGCCACGCGCGATGAGCGAATGCGCGACCTGCTCGGAATCGCGTTCGTTCATCTGGCAGCCGTAGGTCTTGATGAAAAATTTCGGCACGGCTCGGGCACGATACACAGGGCCGGCGAAAGTGCCATTACCGCAACGAGCAGCACGTAAGCTTTTCACTTGCACGTTTTAACGTAAGACCGGCTATGTGCCACCATGAACGCGGTCGAGGTGGAGCCGCCGCTTCGTCGCCCGTCAGTGCGACTCGCACCGATGGCAAAAATATTGGCGGCTTCGCTCCCCAAATTTTGAACAAGAACTGCCCCATCCACCTCGTCAAACCTGGGGCGGCAACAACGAACAATTCGCTTCAATTTTCTATTTCCCTCCGTTTCAATTCAGATTGCGGATGAACGAGCCAGCGATCGGGATTATTGGCGGCAGTGGCCTCTACCACCTAGACGGTTTTGCCGAGGTAGCCGAACATGAGATCGAAACCCCATTCGGCGCGCCTTCCGATTCCATCGTTGGGGGAACAATGTGCGGCCGCAGTGTTTATTTTTTGCCGCGACATGGACGTGGGCATCGAATCTTGCCACACGAACTGAATCATCGGGCGAATATTTACGCGCTGCGTTCTCTCAACGTTCGCTGGATCATTTGCGTGACAGCAGTGGGCAGCCTGCAGGAGAAATATGCCCCGCGCGACGTTCTGTTGCCGTCGCAGTTCTTTGATCGGACGAGCCTGTGCTCTTGCCACACTTTTTTCGGTGAGGGAATAGCGGCGCACGTTTCCTTTGCCGACCCGATCTCGACCAAGCTGCGGGAGATGTTAGCGGAAGCCACACGCGCGACCAGCGCCACCGTTCACAACGGCGGCACTTATGTGAACATGGATGGCCCGGCCTTCTCCACTCGTGCGGAATCGGAATTCAATCGCCGCAACGGTTTCGATGTCATCGGGATGACGAATTTGCCGGAGGCAAAGCTGGCGCGCGAAGCTGAGATCGCGCTCGCCACGATGGCGATGATTACCGATTATGATTGCTGGAAGGTGGAAGAAGAACCCGTTTCGGTCCAAACTGTCATTGGGCATCTGCTCGCGAACGCGGAGACGGCAAAGAAGGTTCTGCAACGAGTGATCCCCGAGATTCCGCACGAAGCAAACTGGCCAGAGCATCGCGCGCTCGAAAACGCAATAATCACGGATCGAAAATTGTGGCCCGCAGCCACGATCAAAAAACTGGGACCGATTATCGAGCGGTTTTTGTAGAGCGACTCGGACGTTGCCAGGCCAGACGACAAGATGTTAGCAGTATGAGGGCTCTTGCAATGAAACCGACGATTGCGTTGTTCGTTTTTGCGTTTCTCACGGCCTGCCAGACGACCACGATTACGCCCGCCCACCGCCAAAATGAAACCGGCACTGGCTGACCGCCTCGCCGCTCTCAATACCGAAGAGCCGATGCCGCCTGCGGAAGGTCCTGAAGACGTGGCACCTGGGCCGGCTCAGGATCCAACTCGAAATCCGGGCTTAGTTCCGTCGCCATTGTTGCGTTATTCGGCAGCGTCGGGGACGCCTTAATAGGTGGACCTGGACGCGCAGAAGCGCCTCCCTCCGATCGCGCCGCCTGTCTTTGGTTGCGGCACTTCCATTCAGACGAACATTTAGCAGCGCTAGGAGGCGATTTGCCGGGTAGCGCACGCGTCTCGCCGAAACAATCTTTCATCGAAGTTTCATGCAGGGCGGTGTTACAAAGTCTTTAAGAAAGCCTGCGATGACGAGCCAGAGTGCCGGCTGGGAACATGCCCCGGATTTAGCTCAGAGCCAGAGACCCCAGGACAGCAACGACGCGGCGTCGGTCCAGACACCGGATTTGGTATCGCCAAGAACCACTACGATCACGTCTCGTCCCGGTCGCGAACCGCTCGCAATCAGACAATGCCCGGCGGCTTCGGTGTAACCCGTTTTCATTCCGTTGCAAAACGGAAGTCGCTTTAAAACTTTGTTGGTGTTTTCCAACTCGCGCGTTCGTCCGCTGGCGTAGCGAAAAACCAGCTGCGGCAGGCAGACGATGGAACGGATGGTGGGGTTCGCATATGCCGCGCGCGCAATGATCGCCAAATCGCGCGCGGTGGAATATTGACCGGGCATGGGCAAGCCATTCGGGTTGATGAAGTGCGAATGGGTCGCCCCCAGCATCTGCGCTTTTGCGTTCATCTTATCGGAAAATGCGTCGAGGCTGCCGGCATTATCGCGGGCCAGACAGCGCGCGACGTCGTTCGGACTTTTCACTAACAACGCACGTAGCAGATCAATCCGCTGATAAATTTCCCCTGGCCGAATATTCAACCGGACCGGCTCGGCAAACGTATCGATCTGCTCCACTCTGACCGGCCGATCGAGATAGCCAGTTTCGGCAATAATCAGTGCGGTCAGCAACTTTTGTGTGCTCGCTGCCGGCCGCGGCTGATCCGCATTTTTTTCATGCAACACCGTCCCGGTGCGCGCATCGACTACCATCACCGAATTCGCGCGCGTATTCGGAACGGCACCGGACCGTCCTGGATTGAGAACCGACGCCGGAATTGAAATGTCGCTTGGTGTTGCCGAATCGGTCGAGGAGCGCTTGCGCGTGCTTTTGGTTGTGCGCTTATGGACCCCCGCTGGGCGGACAACGTTGGGCGCATCCTCATCGTCCGGTGTGACTGCGGCAGCGACGCTGCCGACACCGAGGAGCGCGCAAATTGTTAGCGTAACCCAGCGCACCTGTCGTTTCATTGCCCGTGAATAATTATCGATTCAGCTGTTCGCGGTCTCTAAATTAGCCAGTTCCGCGCCCACGCTGAATCAATTCAATTTCGTAACCTTCCGGAGCGTCGATGAATGCGATGGCGCCGCCGTCGCCGAGTGGATGGGGGCCATCAGAAAGCGGATAACCTTTGGCCGCACTCTCTTTTGCAAATTTTGCCAAGTTATCCACCTCAAAGGCGAGATGCGTCAGATCCGGCCCGACTACGACCGGGCCGCTCTGGTCGTACTTGCAGATCTCGATCTCTTCTTCGCTTCCCGGAGCCTTGAAGAAAACCAGCTGAGAGCCGCGTCCGGAGGTGTGCCGTCGTGTTTCCTCCAAGCCAAGAACGTCTCGGTAAAACGCGACCGTCTTTTCCAGGTCGGTCACGCGATAACGGGTGTGCAGTAATTTCTTGATCATTGCTAAACTAATTGCCGCGACCTCGCCTCGAATTCAAATTCGACAATGCTGTGCCTTGGGTTGGATAGCGGGACAACCACCTGCAAGGGTCTGATTCTCGACGCTGATACCGGAAAAGTTTTCGCTCAGGCGAGCGCCCCGCATTCGTTTGTTGAAGGACTTCCGCGCGGGCATGTCGAGCAAGATCCGCAGATCTGGTCTAATGCAGCCGAGCGGGTGATTCTCACTTGCCTGGAGAAAATCGGAGAGCGTCGCTGGGAGGTGGTGGCCTTTGGAGTGAGTGCCCAACAACATGGGCTCGTTACGCTCGACGATCGTAACCAGCCGGTGCGTCCGGCCAAGCTTTGGTACGACACCTCAACCGCAGAACAAGCCGAGAAGCTGAATCGCGCCCTCGGAAACGTAGAGGAGCTAATCGAGCGAACGGGCAACGCGATGGTGTCGGGTTACACCGCGCCCAAGATTTTGTGGTTGAAAGAAAATGAACCCGAAAATTTCGCCGCTGCCCGAACCATTCTTCTGCCACACGATTTTTTGAATTTCTGGCTCACCGGCGAACGCCAGATGGAGTACGGCGATGCTTCCGGCACAGGATTGCTCGATATTCGATCGCGGACCTGGTGCGAGCCGCTGGCGGAATTTATCGACAAAGGTCTGCTGACGAAATTTCCGCCACTTCGTTCCTCCACGCGAGCAGTCGGCTTGCTGCGATCGACCTTGCGCGAAAAATTTCAACTCGGCGATATCCTCGTCAGCGCTGGTGGCGGCGACAATATGCTGGGCGCGATCGGCACCGGCAACATCAGTCCCGGTCGGCTCACGATTAGCCTCGGCACGTCGGGCACGCTTTACACATTCGTTGAAACGCCAGTTGTCGATCCGCGTGGAGAAATCTCCGCATATTGCGACAGCACAGATCACTGGCTGGCGCTGGCTTGCACCATGAATGTGGCGAACGCGGTCGAGCGAGTGCGGGACCTGTTTGGCTGGGAAATGCAGACCCTCGAAAAAAATGTTGCGCGTTCTGAGCCGGGCGCCAATGGGCTGACGCTTCTACCCTATTTCTACGGGGAACGGTTGCCTAACCTGCCAAATGGCAGCGCCATAATTCACGGTCTAAATTCTCGCAACACTAATCGCCACGATATCGCCCGGGCGTTAATTGAAGGAATCGTGATCGGACTTGCCCAGGGAATGAACTGCCTGATTGGTCTTGGGATCGAAACCAAAGAATTGCGCATTACCGGAGGCGGCGCCAAGAGTGCAAGCATGCGCCAAATTGTTGCTGACATTTTCGGTCTCCCGGTAATCGGATTTAAGATCGTTGAAGGTGCCGCCCTTGGCGCTGCGATTCAGGCGGGCTGGACTTATTGCCAGACGAAAGGCGAGCCGCTTCCGCTCGAAAAAATCGTGAAATCGGCAGTAAAAACCGATCGCAAGACGCGCGCTGAACCGCGCAAAGAAAATCAAGAGCTTTATGCGGAATTGCGTGGACGACACGCCGATCTCACGCGCAAGTTAGCAAGCAGCGGTTATCTATGAAAATCGTAATCGGCGCAACCGGCGCCAGTGGTAGCATTTATTTGCAGCGTCTGCTCGAACAAATCAACACCACCGAGCACGAAGTTCACCTCGTCATGACCGCACACGCACGACAGGTCGCCGATCACGAACTCCTCGCCTTTCGTCTTCCTCCGAAGGTACTTCAGCATGCCGACAACGACATGAACGTCCCGTTCGTCAGCGGTTCCGCACGTTTCGACGCAATGGTGATCGTGCCCTGCTCCATGTCGACGCTTGGCCGAATTGCCACGGGCTCGGGCCAGAGCGCGTTGTTGCGCGCCGCTGACGTTTTTTTGAAGGAACGCCGTAAACTCATCGTCGTCCCGCGGGAAACGCCTTGGAGCCTGATTCAGGCGCGCAATGTCGTGACCTTGATCGAGGCCGGCGCAATCGTGTTGCCCGCGATCCCGTCGTTCTACAGCAATCCAAAAAACGTCAACGACGTCGCGGACACGGTGGTGTGGCGCATTCTCGATCAGCTTGGATTGTCCAGTTCTAGAGCCTTCCGCTGGCAAAGCGCAAAAGGCCGTCCGCCGCAAATTTGAAGCTCCATCCGGAAAGTTTCACAACGCGCATTCTTGTCGCATTTGGCTTTCGCCTGGTGCAGTTGTGGGCGCGGACGTTGCGTTATGACGTCGATGCCCGCTCGCCCGTGCTGGAGGTACCGGCGAAGGAGAACTATATTGGGGCGCTGTGGCACAACCGACTCCTGCTCATTTCGTATGCCCTAAAGAGATTTGCTCCTCATCGTCCCGGGGCGGGTCTGATCAGCGCGAGTCGGGATGGAGATTTGGTAGCGGATCTTACGAAACGTTTCGGTTTTGATGTTGTCCGGGGCTCTACTTCGCGGCTCGGGGCAAGTGCAATGCTGGAACTCGCCGAAGTTCTTGCTTCTGGACGTGACGTCCTGATTACTCCGGACGGTCCTCGCGGGCCAGCTTACGAGCTTGGGCGTGGTATCATCTTTTTAGCCCAAAAGTCGGGAGCGCCGATCCAGCCGATTAATATTGAGTATTCGAGCTGCTGGAGGGCCAGGAGCTGGGACAAATTCATCCTTCCCCGTCCGTTCTCGAGGGTTCGCGTCATTTTTGGACCCTTGCTTCGTGTCGCACCCACCAATACGGAAGAAGAATTCGAAGCGGAGCGTCGTCGCTTACAGGATGCAATGATGGCGCTGGTCGAAATGCGCTGATCACTTCGATAACTTTCAGCCCTGAGCCAAACCGCCGGTCGGGCTCAGACCAAATTAGATTCGGTGCGGCATAACATGCTAAGCTCTGCGCCATGCCAAAGCTAATCGACGGCCGTGTCATTGCGGAAAGAGTCTACGCCGAACTGCGCGATGAGATCGCCGGGCTTAAGTCTCGCGGATTAATACCCGGCCTGGCCGTAGTTCTGGTGGGCGACGATCCCGCTTCGCGCACCTATGTGCGGGCAAAAGACAAAATGTGCCGCGAGCTTGGTCTTCACTCGGTGAAACTCGAATTAACCGCGACGACAACGCAGGAGGAACTGCTCGCCCGGGTGGACGAACTCAATCACGACCACAAAATCCACGGGATTCTCGTGCAATCACCGCCCCCGCCACAAATCGACGAGACGGCGATCGTGCGCGCACTCGATCCGCGCAAAGACGTCGACGGATTCCACCCACTCAACGTCGCGAAGCTCGCGCTCGATGACGAAACAGGTTTTGTTCCCTGCACTCCCCTTGGTTGTCTGCGTTTGCTCCGCGAAACCGGGGTCGCCCTCTCCGGCGCCAACGTCGTCGTGCTCGGCCGCAGTATGATCGTCGGAAAGCCGATGGCGCTCTTGCTCATGCGCAAGGGTATTGATGCGACCGTCACCGTCATTCATTCGCGCACTCGAAACATCTCGGAGATTTGCAACCGCGCCGATGTTATTATTGCCGCGATTGGTCGTCCACATTTCGTTAGAACGGAATTCGTACGGGAAGGCGCGATGGTGATTGACGTCGGAATCAATCGGGTGGAGGACGCTGGGAGCGAACGCGGTTACAAACTCGTCGGCGATGTCGATTTCGATGGCGTGGCGAAAATTGCCGGCGCCATTACTCCCGTTCCTGGTGGTGTCGGCCCCATGACGATCGCAATGCTGATGTCGAACACCATCAAAGCCTGCCGCCAGATCAGTTCATCCTAAACGCTGGAATAACCGCGGGCCCGAACAAGCGTTACCGGACGATTCTTCGCGTCAGAAAACGCAAGAGCGCCGGTTGAAAACGGGCGAAGTCCAGCAAAATCGATCCCAGCTTTGGTGACACAACTGCACTGCGCGCCAGAGCGTTAATCCACAATCGGCCGCGATACATCGCGGTATGCTGCGCGCCATATTCAGCGGCTGCGTCCGTGGAATTTTCCTGAACGATTCTTGTCGCCGCCGTCGCGGCTAGCACGCCTGAGCACAGTGCATAAAAGATTCCCTCGCCGGTGAACGGTTCTACGACACGCGCAGCATCGCCGGCAAACAACAGATTCCCGCGCGCCGGTAGAACCGCCGCGCGCGTCAACGGCGTGATGGTTCGCCATTGCTGGCCGGCCGGAAGCGCGAATCGCTCGATTGCCCACTTTTGCAGTGCGCGAATCGATTTCGGCTTACCGACCAGACAAAGATTGAGCTCATTTTCACTTACCGGCGCCTGGCCGGAATAACCGCCCGGCAGCAATTGCAAAACGATCTTATTTCCGAAATCACGCGGCAACGGAATGTGCGCCTGCAGCGCCACGCGTTCCTTTCCGATGCGCGGGAGCAAACCGCACAACCGCGCCACGGTTGAATTGCGGCCATCCGCTGCCACCAAAACCTGCGCTCGACAAGTGAGCGCGCCCGCAATCGTCAGTTTCCAGTCGCCATTGGTTTTCTCGAGCGATGTCAGCGTGGTTGTTTCTCGAATTTCCGCGCCAAGCTCACGCGCACGATCGAGCAGAAGAGAATCGAAAACGCTGCGCTTAATGGCGATCTCTGCGTCAAACGCCAGTCCGCCTCCGACCTCCGGCAGGTCAACCTTCATGTACCGATCGTGCAATCCGATGAACACGACCGATTCGAGCGTGGCATGAGGCGATTCTCGCACCCGTTGATCGATTCCGAGTTGCTGCAAAGTCGGCCAGCACTCCGGATTCAAACAATCGCCGCACACTTTCTCCCGTGGAAATTTTTCGCGCTCGATCAGAACCGTGCGTAGCCCTGCCGCAGCGCAAAATGCTGCGCAAACCGACCCCGCGGGTCCGCCGCCGACAATCGCAATATCAAAACGATCCATTGAGCCTTCAATGTCTTGTTGTAGCAGCGCTTGTATCAAGCGCCGTTTTGAAACAAGACACAGGCGCCTCTACAACCACCGCATGAGCGCTGAACACGCGATTCAATCTGGGGAGCGCACGCGCCCTCGGGTGCAATCGCCAGTCCGGCTCGGACTCTCGGCGTCTCGCCGAAACAGTCTTTCCTGATAGCGAGAATTTCGAGAGCCATCAGCGTAAAGAAAGTCCGCGAAAGCGTGATGCTTCCGCCAACACGTGAGACGCGTGTGCTACCCGGAAAGAATCGTCACAGCGCCTTTGGCTTGGCTCAGAGTCGGTTTTCGCTTCGAAAGACAGATGCGGTACAGTGGTGCCATGAGCTGGTCGCTTCCAATCCTTCGCATCTACGGAATCCAGTTGCGGATTCATGTCACCTTTTTGCTGCTAATCGGATGGCTGGCGTTCGGTTATTACGCACAAGGCGGCTCGGCCGTCGCGTTTTGGCGCGTGATTTTTGTGCTCCTGCTGTTCGTCTGTGTTGTCCTGCACGAGTTTGGCCATGCCATCGCAGCGAAAAGCTACGGCATCAATACTCCTGACATTACCCTTTTGCCGATTGGCGGCGTCGCCCGTCTGGAGCGGATGCCCGATGAACCGCGGCAAGAACTCATGATCGCGCTGGCTGGTCCGCTCGTGAACGTGGTGATCGCGCTGACCTTGTTCGTGTTCGTTGGCTGGCGTGGATTTTCGCTCGAACATGCTGCCTCCGGTGCGGATCTCCTCGTTCAATTGCTCGCGATCAATGTGATACTGGTCCTCTTCAATTTGTTGCCCGCATTTCCAATGGACGGCGGTCGTGTTTTGCGCGCTCTTCTCGCCACGCGACTCAGTTACGCGCGTGCCACTCAAATCGCCGCCAGCATCGGCCAGGCCTGCGCCTTTATTTTTGGGTTTCTTGGCCTGTTTGGAAACCCGCTCCTCATCTTCATCGCCTTATTTGTTTACATGGGCGCATCGCAGGAGGCGACGCTCGCGCAACTCAAAGATATTTCGCGCAGTTTCCCGGTCTCGAGCGCGATGGTGCGCGAGTTCCGCTCGCTCCCGCAAACCGCCACCCTTCAGGAAGCGGTCGACGCACTTCTCGCCACCTCGCAACACGACTTTCCCGTGATGGATGAAACCGGCAACGTTGCTGGCGTTTTGACCCGGCACGATTTGATCGCGGCGCTCCGCAAACATGATCCGCAAATCCAGGTCGGGGAGGTAATGCGGCGCGACATCCCGACGGTGACGACAGGGACGCGTTTCGAGGAGGCATTTCGGATCATGCAGGAATGCAATTGTCCCGTCGTGCCGGTACTAGACGGAATGAAGCGACTGGTGGGCCTGTTGACTCCCGAAAACGTGACCGAATTGATGATGGTCCACTCCGCCATGCCACAGCGGCGGGCAGTTTAGCTGACTGTTGAAGAAATGTCGGCGCTCTATGAGCGTCGAAACCCGCGACCCAAGCGACGACGGTCATAGACCGCCGCTACAGCACCCTTGAGCGCTTGTTGTCGAGCGCGCCGTCAGGAGCAAGAATAGGAAGGGATATATATGGGTGCGACTTCGAAACAAAAACCCGACCTAACGAAAAAGGTACACGAGGTGCCACACAAACCCGGCGTTTATTTGATGCGCGACCGTTTCAACCGTGTCATCTACGTCGGCAAAGCACGCGATCTGCGCAAACGCGTCGGCACCTATTTCATGCCCTCAAAAATGGCAGTGGCTGATCTGAAGACTCGTGCCATGCTGGACGCGGTTTGGGATTTCGAGACCCACACCGTGCAGAGTGAAGCCGAATCGATTTTGCTCGAAGGCAAGCTGATCAAGGAATACCGGCCGCGCTACAACGTTTCCTTTCGAGACGATAAGCGTTTCCTCCTGGTAAAGGTGGATCAAACTGAAGATTGGCCGCGGTTTCGTCTTGCCCGTTTCAAGAAGGATGACAACGCCCGCTATTTCGGGCCATATGCACACGCCGGCGCGCTTCGGCAGACATTAAATTTTATGCGCAAGAAATTCGGAGTTCTTACCTTTGGCCGCGGGTCACCGACGGAGCGCGAGTTGAAGTCGTCAACCTATCAGGTGCCGATGAAGTTGAGCGAGATCACACCCGAAATTTATCGTGAACGGGTCGCGCAGGCCTGCGAGTTTCTCGAAGGACATTCGCGCGAAATGATGGCGGAGTTAGAAAAACAAATGCGCGCGCAGGCAGAGAAGCTCGATTTCGAAAAGGCGGCGGAGTTGCGCAACATGCTGGACGATTTACGGCGGACGACGCGGCCGACGCGCCGTTTCACTCGCGGGTCGTTGCCGACGACGATTGATCCGGAAGCCGACGTCCGCGCTTTAGCCGACGCTTTGCAATTACCGAAGATCCCGCGAGTGATGGAATGCTTCGATATTTCCAACATCAGCGCGACACACGTCGTCGCGTCGATGGTTTGTTTTCGAGACGGCGTTCCGGATAAAAACTGTTATCGGCGGTATCGGATTCGCACCGTCGAAGGCCAGGATGATTTCGCCAGCATGGCCGAGGTAGTGCGGCGAAGATATTCCCGAATTCTGCTTGAAGCACGCGCCGTGAATTCGGATGCGGCGGAATTTTCGCAGGAAAATCCCGCGGAAGCGCTGGAGCGCCAATCAAGCATCAATTCTCAACCATCAACTGTGAATCTAGTCCGTTTGCCTGATCTCATCATTGTCGATGGTGGCAAGGGCCAGCTCTCGTCCGCCTGCAAAGAACTGCAGCGGCTGGGGCTGCACGATTTGCCGATCATCGGATTGGCCAAGGAGCACGAAGAAATTTATCGGCCCAGCCGGGCGCTGCCATTGCAGTTGCCGGAAGATTCAGGCGCGTTACGTCTGCTGCAACGCATCCGCGACGAAGCCCATCGTTTCGCCAACGCTTATCATCAGCTCCTGATGAAAAAACGAGTCGGCGAAAGCATTCTCGACGATTGCCCGGGCGTCAGTCAGCATCGCAAAAACCTGTTGCTGCGAAAATTTGGGTCCGTAAAACGGTTGCGACGAGCCAGTGTGGAAGAAATCGCGGCTACGGATGGAATCGGAACAAAGTTGGCGGCCGACGTGCATCGCTTTTTGCAAACGCACTAAGGCTGATCATTCTAAAATACGCACAGAATTCCTGATCGATGAGAGGTTTAATCGCAAGCTCCGGTTTGATATCGCTGATGATGGCGATTTCGAACGCGACCGGGCAACAATTAGCGCCAGCTCCTTCGACGTCACCCAGTGCCACGCCATCGGAAGAAGTATCTCAACCGGCGCTCGACGAGGAAATTGTTCCGACCTTCGAGACGCAAAAACTCGCGCGCACTTACATCCTCGATATCCCGGCGCCACGTGGACAGATTACTGATCGGAACGGCGCGCCGCTCGCGCAAAACCGACTCAGCTACAATCTGGCAATCAATTTTCCAACCCCGCTGGAATTCAACGACAATCAGGCCTTGGAGTTTGCGCATCGGCAAATCGCGACCGCACAAAAGTTGCTCGGCCGCCAAATCCGGATTGCCGACGACGCTATTCTCCGGCACTACCATAACCGCGGAATTTTGCCCTTCGAGATCTCGACTAACCTCTCCGCGGAAGAATACGAGGCTGCGAAAGCGCATCTGCCGCCGGAAATGACTTTACGCGGCGTTTACATTCGCGTTTACCCGCAAGGCAAAGTTGCCGGACAGATCGTCGGTTATTGCGGACGGACAGGGCGCAATCCGGACGGGATCATCGACAATCACGAAACCATTTGGCCGGAAACCGAGGGGCGCGAAGGGATCGAACAAACCTTCAATGCCATGTTAACCGGCAAACACGGTGAGTACAAGATGACCTTCGACAAAGATGGCCGAAAAACTTCGGAAAAGATCGTTTCACCTCCTGTTCCCGGTCATACCGTGGTGACCACACTAGACCTGCGGTTGCAGGAATTGGCTGAGAAAGCTCTCGAGGCCAAAGCGAAACGCGGCGCGATCGTGATCATGGATCCGAACAACGGCGACGTTCTCGCGCTTGCGTCCTGGCCAGATTATAACCCGAATGTTTTCGTTCCTTCGATTTCGCCCGAAAACTTTAAGGCATTGCAGGATGACCCCGGGATTCCACTTTTGCCACGGGCTTTTCGTTCATCCTACCCCCCAGGATCAACCTTCAAAGTCGCCGTCGGCATCGCCGCGCTGGAAAGCGGATCGGTAACACCGAGTGAACAGTATCAATGCGTCCCATCGATCCAGATCGGAAACGTCATCTTTCACAATTGGAAAAAAAGCGATCGCGGCTTCCTGAATTTTGTTCAAGCCCTGACTGAATCCTGCGACACCTGGTTCTATCAGGTCGGAATCAAGACCGGCGCGGATCCGATCGTCGATTGGGCGCAGAAACTCGGCTTCGGCGCGAAAACCGGAATTCCTATTCGCGGCGAAGTAGAAGGGCGCGTGCCTAACGACTCCTATATGAAGGCAACACATGGACGGAAGTTATTGAATGGCGACATCGCTAATCTTTCCATCGGGCAGGGCGACACACAGGTTACGCCATTACAGATGGCACAGGCGATGTCGATCGTCGCCAACGGCGGGACGTTTTATCAAACGCGGCTGGTGCAGCAGGTGCAATCAATCGATGGCGGCATCGTGACGGCTTACAATGTGCGCGAGAAAAGGGCGCTGAATTTTTCGTCAGAAACCCTCGCGGAACTTCGCGAAGGAATGATAAACGCGGTCAACGGTCCCGCCGGAACCGCCCATGCCGCCAGTCTTGACACCGTAACCGTGGCCGGCAAGACCGGCACGGCCCAATGGGGACCAAAGAATAAGGAGCGAACGGCGGCTTGGTTTGCCGGTTATTTGCCCGCGCAAAAGCCTCAGTACGCTTTTGCGGCGCTCTACGAGGGTGACGTGGGTGTGAAGGCGCACGGTGGAACCGTGGCAGCGCCGCTGATTGCCCAAATTTTCAAGGAAGTTTACAAAGGCGAGCAGGCCAACGGTCGCCGTAATCGCCGTGGGCAAGCGGAAGAATCATCAACGGTCCGCCGCGCCGAGCCGGTCGAGGACGATTCCGGCGACTAACGGGCATTGGACAGGTTATGTCTATAGTCTTCGCTCTGCCAAGCCTGCGTTGCCCGCAGAGCAACGGCTACAGCTTGCTACATCAGCCCCTGATCCATCATCGCGAAAGCATCGGAACATGGACTTCCAAGTCTGTGTGCCAAACAGGCTTTCAGCCTGTTTCGGTTCAGCCGGCTACAAGCCCGCTGGGCGCACAGGCTGAAAGCCTATGTTTCGTCCGCTACACCAGCCCTTGATCCATCATCGCGTTTGCCACTTTCAGGAAGCTCGCAATGTTCGCGCCATTAACATAATTCCCTGGAGTCCCGTATTTCTCCGCCGTGCGATAGCAAGTGGCGTGAATGCTACTCATGATCTTATAGAGGCGCGCATCTACCTCCTCGCGTGTCCAGGAAATGCGCATGCTGTTTTGCGCCATCTCTAATCCCGAAGTAGCAACACCACCCGCGTTTGCTGCTTTTCCAGGCCCATAGAGAATCTTCGCCTCGAGGAATCGATGCACACCTTCCATTGTCGTGGGCATGTTCGCGCCTTCTGATACAACGTAAACACCGTTTCTCAAAAGGTTCTCGGCGTCCTTGGCGTTGATTTCATTCTGAGTCGCACTGGGGAAGGCACACTGCGCTTTCCGATCCCAGAGTGGATTGTAATCAAGCTTCGGATTGACCGGAGTGTAAACAGTACCCTTGAACTTCTCGGCATATTCGGAAACTCGGCCACGCCTGACGTTTTTAAGCTCAATAATAAATGCGAGCTTCTCCCGCGTGATTCCTTCCTCGTCGTAGATAAAGCCGCCGGAATCGGACGCTGTGACCGCCTTTGCACCGAGGCTGTTCAGCTTCTCGATCGTATATTGCGCGACGTTGCCGCTCCCGGAGACAAGACAAACCTTCCCTTTCAGATCTTCTTTCCGCGTCTTCAGCATTTCTTCCGCGAAATAAACTGCGCCATAACCTGTCGCCTCTGGACGAATCACGGAGCCGCCCCAGGTCAAACCCTTGCCTGTCATCACCCCCGTGAACTCATTCTTCAATCGCTTATACATGCCGAACATGAATCCGATCTCCCGCGCGCCCACACCAATGTCGCCCGCCGGCACATCTGTATCGGGCCCGATGTGGCGGAATAACTCGCACATGAACGCCTGGCAAAAACGCATGACTTCGAAGTCAGTCTTGCCTTTCGGATCAAAATCCGAGCCACCTTTCGCGCCGCCCATCGGCAAAGTAGTGAGCGCGTTTTTAAAAACCTGCTCGAAGGCGAGGAACTTCAGAATACTTAAGTTGACGCTGGGATGAAACCGCAGCCCGCCTTTGTAAGGGCCGATCGCGCTGTTCATTTGAATGCGAAACCCGCGATTGACATGAAGCTTGCCCTGATCGTCCCGCCATGGAACGCGAAACATGATTACTCGTTCCGGTTCGATGATGCGTTGCAGGATTTTCTCGTGCTGATATTCAGGATGCTGCTCGAGAACAACGGTAAGAGAATCGAGTACTTCCTGCACCGCCTGATGAAACTCCGGCTCAGCCGGGTTCTTCGCCTTCACCTCCGCCATCAATTCTGCAACATAATCTCTCATGGAAACGTTCCGCGATTAGGGGGGCTGAATTAGACGCGCAATACCAACAAAAACACAATTTTGCCGTGCATTCTCGTTTTTTTGCTCGGAAGTTCAACTACGAATGATATGATGCGTTGGTGGAGAAAAGCGCGGCAAAATTTCAGACGCTGGCCGACGCGGAACTTTGCAGCGTGATGAACGATTTTGGCTTCGGCGGAACCGGGTTCAAAGAATCGGATTTTGCGGAGCCTGACCAAATCATTCGGCTCGGGCGCCCTCCAAATCGAGTCGACTTGTTAACGGGAATTACGGGTGTCGCCACGGAGGACGCGTTTGAGACAAAGATAGCCACAAAGCTTGATGGGCTACCGGTCTTTATCTTGAGCAAGGAATTGCTGATCCGAAACAAGCGAGCAGTCGCATGACCGCAAGACCTGGCTGACTTGGATATGCTGAGCTGATCTTCAACTTCAGCGACTCGGCTGCGCATAATGCTCGGCGCCGAGGAAATGGAGAGAAACATACGGCTCGTCACCGACTACCCAGCTGTCGTGACCGGGCCCGATGTAAAACACATCTCCCGGCTTCATCTCGTAGTAGCGTCCGTCTTTCATCTGGCAAGCGGCGCACCCGGACACAACCATCCCGATATGTTCCACCTCGCAGAGCGCCGCAGCAGTTGCAGCTCCAACATGTTCCGACCACTTCCATCCCGGCTCATAGCTCGCGCGACCGATTATCATCGAGCCGATTCTTACGGTCTCAAATCTTCCTTTTTCAAATGTCCGCACCTCGTCTGGATGCTCGAATCGCCTGATCAAAAAGTCATCGTAGTTCGGTAACATTGCTCAAGATAACCGAAAGAGACGGTCCGCTAAAACGCCATAGCCGCCTTCGCCAAGCTACGACAGCGAAATAACGCGGCACAGCCAGGCTTTGGCACTTTGCTTTATTTGAGGGTCTAATTCCGAAAGCAAAACAGCCGGACCCTTTCGAGTCCGGCTGCTGTTGAATTTTCGTTAAGTGTTAGTGGATTAGTAATCCATTCCGCCCATGCCACCCATTCCGCCGCCCGGCATTGGAGGAGTCTTTTCCTTCTCCGGTAGCTCGGTGACGACGGCCTCAGTGGTGAGCAAGAGGCCTGAGATCGAGGCTGCGTTTTGCAACGCTGTGCGCGTGACCTTCGTCGGATCGACGATGCCCGCCTTCACCAGGTCGGTGTATTCACCGGTGGCGACGTCGTAACCCTCGTTACCCTTGCGCGCCTTGACTTCTTGAACAATTAGCGCGCCTTCCTGGCCTGCGTTATCGGCAAGCTGACGGGTTGGCTCTTCGATGGCCCGGCGCACGATTTGCGCGCCCACCTTCTCGTCGCCTTCAAGGCCTTTGATATTATCGAGCGCCTTCTGCGCGCGAATGAACGCAACGCCGCCGCCCGGCACGATGCCTTCCTCAACGGCTGCGCGCGTTGCATGCAACGCATCTTCCACCCGAGCCTTCTTCTCTTTCATCTCGGTCTCAGTGGCAGCGCCGACGTTAATGACGGCCACCCCGCCCGCGAGTTTCGCCAGACGCTCCTGGAGTTTCTCGCGGTCGTAATCGCTCGTTGTCTCTTCGATCTGACGGCGAATCTGATTCACTCGACCCTGAATGTCGTTCTGCTTGCCTTCGCCTTCGACAATGGTGGTGTTTTCCTTGTCGATGGTAACGCGCTTGGCCTTGCCCAGCTCATCGATCTTCACGTTCTCGAGCTTGATCCCGAGATCTTCCGTGATGCAACGCCCGCCAGTCAGCACCGCGATATCTTCCAGCATCGCCTTGCGACGATCGCCGAAGCCGGGAGCCTTGACCGCGCAAACCTGCAAGGTGCCACGCAGTTTATTCACGACCAGAGTCGCGAGCGCTTCGCCCTCCACATCTTCCGCGATGATCAGGAGCGGACGGCCAGCCTTCGCCACTTTCTCAAGCAGCGGAAGCATGTCCTTCAAGCTCGAGATCTTCTTCTCGTGAATGAGGATGTAAGGATTTTCCAAGGCCGCTTCCATCGCTTCCGCATTGGTCACGAAGTAGGGCGATAGATAACCTTTGTCGAACTGCATACCTTCGACGACTTCGAGGGTAGTCTCGATCGACTTGGCTTCTTCGACGGTGATAGTTCCGTCCTTGCCTACTTTGTCCATCGCGTCGGCAATGATCTCGCCGATGGTCTTGTCCCAGTTAGCGGAGACGGTCGCGACCTGCGCGATCTCGGTGCGATCACTGACTTTCTTGGAGATTTTCTTCAGCTCCTCGACGATCGCGTCCACCGCTTTCAAGATCCCGCGTTGTAGCGAAGTAGGGTTCGCTCCCGCAGTCACGTTACGCAGACCTTCCTTGTAGATTGACTCTGCCAGGACCGTCGCGGTGGTGGTGCCATCGCCGGCGATATCCGAAGTCTTGGAAGCCACTTCGCGCACGAGCTGAGCACCCATGTTTTCATAGGGATCTTCCAGCTCGATCTCTTTCGCGACCGTGACGCCATCTTTCGTGATCGTCGGGCTGCCGAATTTCTTGTCGAGAATCACATTGCGACCGCTCGGTCCGAGCGTGGCCTTGACGGCTTTCGCCAGCTTCTCGATGCCGCGCAGCAACGCGTGCCGCGCACTTTCATCAAATTGTAATTGTTTAGCTGCCATGTCTGTAGTTGATAGTTTGTTGGTTGATAGTTTGGTCGAAAGTTAGGCATCCCTGCCCTGTCGATTCCGACCTATCCGATGATGCCGAGGATATCGTCCTCCCGCATGATCAGGTAGGTATCGCCGTCGATTTTGATTTCAGTGCCGCCGTATTTTGAGATCAGCACCTTGTCACCGGACTTGACGGTGAAATCGACTTTCTTGCCGTTGTCGTCAATTTTGCCGGTTCCAAGCGCGACGACTTTGCCTTCCTGCGGTTTTTCCTTCGCGGTATCAGGGATAATGATACCACCCTTCTTTACTTCCTGCTCTTCAATCGGCTGCACTAGCACCCGATCTCCAAGTGGTCTGACATTAACTGATGCCATAGTTTCTTTCTTTACTCCTTTGTTTATTTAGTTGTTGCCGCCAGTAGCTCGGGAGTTATCGAGCTACCATCGGCAAATTGGGTTATTTCTTCTTGTCTTCGTCTACTACTTCAAACTCTGCGTCGACCACGTCACCATTGCCGCCGCGAGCGCCGGCGCCTTGTTCCGCACCGGGACGCGGTTGTGCTTCGGGTGGCGGCCCGGCCTGCGCACCTGCGCCGGCAGAGGCCTGCTTGTAAAGCTCCGCGCTGACTTCCTGGAATTTGTTCTGCAGGTCGTCGTAAGTCCGCTTCATCGCGTCGGTGTCATTGCGATTAATCGCTTCACGCACCACGGCGATGGCGTCTTCGACCTGCTTCTTCTTGTCGCCGGAAATCTTGTCCCCGAGATCTTTCAATTGCTTCTCGCATTGATACGCCAGGTTGTCCGCGTTGTTCTTGATCTCGATCGCTTCCTTCGCCTTCTTGTCTTCCTCAGCGTGAACTTCGGCTTCTTTCTGCATCTTCTCGACTTCCTCTTTCGAAAGACCGGAGCTGCCGGTGATGGAAATCTTCTGCTCTTTGCCCGTGCCCAGATCTTTCGCGGAAACGTGCAGAATCCCGTTCGCATCGATATCGAAGGTCACTTCAATCTGCGGAACGCCACGCGGGGCCGGCGGAATTCCATCGAGATGGAACGTGCCGAGATTCTTGTTATCGCGTGAAAGCGGTCGCTCGCCTTGCAAGACTTTGATCTCAACGCCCGGTTGATTGTCGCTGTAGGTTGAAAAGATCTGCGACTTCCGTGTCGGAATGGTCGTGTTACGCGGAATCATCGGTGTCGCCACACCTCCCGCTGTTTCGATTGCGAGCGTCAGCGGAGTAACGTCGAGCAGCAACACGTCTTTGACGTCGCCCTTGAGCACGCCACCCTGAATCGCCGCGCCAACGGCAACCACTTCATCCGGGTTCACGCCCTTGTGCGGTTCTTTGCCAATAAGGGTGCGCGCTGTCTCGATCACTTTCGGCATGCGCGTCATGCCGCCGACCAGCACTAGCTCGTTGATCTCTTTCTCGGTAAGTTTCGCGTCTTTGAGGCACGCTTTCACTGGGCCGACCGTGCGCTGGAAAAGATCATCGCAGAGCTGTTCGAGCTTCGAGCGGGTCAGTTTCTTCTGAATATGCTTCGGCCCACTCGCATCCGCCGTGATGAACGGAAGATTGATCTCGTACTCCTGAGTTGAGGAGAGCGCTATCTTCGCTTTTTCTGATTCCTCTTTGATACGCTGGATCGCATCCGGCTGCTTCGTAAGATCGATGCCGGTATCTTTCTTAAATTCGTTGACGACCCAGTCCATAATCCGGGCATCCCAATCGTCACCGCCGAGGTGGGTGTCGCCGTTGGTCGCTTTCACTTCAAAGACACCGTCGCCAATTTCTAGAACGGAAATATCAAAGGTGCCGCCGCCCAGGTCGTAGACGGCAATCTTCTCGTCTTTCTTCTTGTCCAAACCGTAGGCGAGTGAAGCCGCGGTCGGCTCGTTGATGATTCGCAGCACTTCAAGGCCCGCGATCTTTCCCGCGTCCTTGGTAGCATTGCGTTGCGAATCGTTGAAGTAAGCCGGAACCGTAATGACGGCTTGAGTGATTTTTTCGCCCAGTTTCGCTTCCGCGTCGCTCTTCAGCTTCGCCAGAATCATCGCGGAAATTTCCGGTGGCGAGAATGTCTTACGCTCGCCGTTAACTTCTACCTGAACGTGAGCGTCGCCATTGGCAGCTTTCACGATTTTATAAGGCACGCGATGTTCTTCTTCGTGAACTTCGTCGTACTTGCGGCCCATAAACCGCTTGATTGAGAAAACGGTGTTCGCCGGATTCGTTACGGCCTGACGTTTCGCCGCTTGGCCAACAAGTCGCTCGCCATTTTTTGAAAAAGCGACGATCGAGGGCGTCGTCCGTGCGCCCTCGCTGTTTTCCAAAACCACGGGATCGCCGCCCTCCATCACCGACATACAGGAGTTGGTGGTCCCCAAATCAATACCTAAAACTTTAGCCATTTGTGTACAGTCCTCCGAGTGCTTTTAGCAACGATTGTTCCAACTAATCCATATTGAATATAAACTGCTTATTTTCAGTATATTACAAGAATCATCCGCCACCTCGCGGCTACCCAAATAGGGCCAGAATGACCCAAATTGGGCTGCCTGGATCCGCTCGTTGAGTCAACTCGTCACCGAGTCAGGCTGAGACACGTACTTCCGGGGAGACCAACGGGCGAGACGCCCGTTGGCCCCAGAGGCAAGACGCGTGTGCTACCGGTTGCTGGTATAACCTCTGCTTGATTACTGAGTGATGAACCCTGTTCGCCCGCAGACAAAAAGCGAACATGGCGACCTCCTCTTCAAGTGTCAACATTGCGCCAGTCCGCTCATTGTTGACGCCGCCGCCGCCGGAATGACGGTGAATTGCCAGCGCTGTGGCAAACCGACGATTGTTCCAACAATGTCAGTGCCCGCGAGCCCGACATCGCCGCAGGAACTCACCGATCTGCAGCGGAAATTGAAGGAGAATGAATCGCAACGGACGGAAGTGACCGGCTACATCAACCAGCTGAGCATTCAACTCCATCGCTGGAAACTGCGTTTGCAAACCCTGAACGAGCGCAAGAGCGAGCTCGAAGAGGAGCTACGCAAAACTTCTTAGGTGGATCGAGCAGCCGTGCCAGTCCGGCTCGGACCTCGATGGAGTCAAAAACATCGGCTGGAAGCCGCTGCCGCTTTCAGTAGCGTTTGATGTGCGGCAATATCACGATCTCCTTCACCTCGTTTTGGAGCAAGGGGTGGAGCGCAGTGATCGTACGGGAACCGGGACGTTGTCGCTCTTCGGCGCGCAGGTGCGGTTCGATTTGCGTGAACGTTTTCCCTTGCTGACGACGAAAAAGCTTCACCTGAAATCGATCGTTTACGAGCTGCTTTGGTTTTTGCGCGGCGACACCAATATCAAATATCTGAACGAACACGGCGTCAGCATTTGGGACGAATGGGCTGACGAAAAGGGCAGCCTTGGGCGAGTCTACGGCGCGCAATGGCGCGATTGGCGGGGCGCTAATGGAACTCACGTCGATCAGATCACCAGAGTGATTTCCGAAATCAGAGAAAATCCATCGAGTCGTCGCCTGATTGTCAGTGCTTGGAATCCCGCCGAGATTGATGCGATGGCATTGCCACCGTGTCACGTCCTGTTCCAATTTTATGTGAACGAGGGCGAGCTGAGCTGTCAGCTTTATCAGCGTAGCGCCGATTTGTTCCTTGGGGTTCCATTCAACATCGCGAGCTACTCCTTGTTAACGATGATGGTAGCGCAGGTGTGCGATCTGAAGCCGGGCGATTTTGTCCACACGTTTGGCGACCTTCATCTTTACTCGAACCATCTCGAACAGGCCCGCGAGCAACTTAGTCGGGACTGCCGGCCGCTGCCACGCGTGCAACTAAATCCGGCAATCAAGCGGATCGAGGATTTTCGATTCGAAGACTTTACGCTTCTCGATTACAGCCCCCATCCATCCATCAAGGCGCCCATCGCGGTCTAGGAGAGTGTTGAAAATGATTCTCGCTCAGGTCCCTGCCAGGCTGTCGGAAACTTTTCACGCTTACGTGGGTTAAAGTAGATGTGAGATTTCTCGGGGGATTGGGGATTTTGTTTCTATCGCTCGCGTCAATGAGTGCACAAGATGGAAATCCATTCCGCGTTGAGATCGATCTTCAGGACCAGCTCGCATTGCTGCTTCGCGGACGCGGTGTTGTTTTGGAATCACCGATCTCAAGCGGACGATACGGCCATCTTACCCAAACCGGCACGTTCAAGGTCCTCGACAAAGAGATCAATCATCATTCGAGCATCTACGGGAAAATCGTAGACGCGAACGGTAGAACCATTGTGGCCGACGCTGACGTCGATATGAAAGTGCCGCGAGGCGGCAAATTCGTTCCCGCGCCCATGCGTTACTTCATGCGCTTCCATGAAGCTGATGGTATGCACGCCGGCTATCTTCCCGGATATCCGGCCTCGCATGGGTGCGTGCGGATGCCCGAACAATTAGCAATTGCATTTTACCGCGCCGTGGACGTCGGAACACCGGTCACAGTTTTCGGAAGGACGCCGCGAACGAGAGGGGACATTCCGTATGGGCCGCGGTGGGAACGAGGAATGCAGCCATGGTTCGGACAACCCATCGGTCCGAGATTTCAACCGCAATATGACCCGCGCTATCTCGATCCGTGGTGGCGCTGATCACGAATCTCAGGCGCTTTATAAACGTGCCCATCCACTTTCTTTCGCGCTGACCAACTCTTGGTGGCCGATTACATGCACTGCCCCAGCGAATTGCGAGACGAAACGAGTCCTTCAATTACTTCGGTGTCTCTTGGGCTGTTCCGCTTTCCGAACCGGACCGCTCTTGGCAAAGACCGGAGGTTCGATTCGCCGCGGGTCGTTTCTCCGGCAGCGAGTTCAAAGATCGGGAGAATCGGCCAAGAGCACTGCAGCGAGGGGCCGCAAAGAACACACGAGGCGCGAGGCGCGCTCCCCAGATTAAATCGCGTCTCCGCGCTCAGTGATTGGTGCTGGCAGTCTTCGGACCGTGCTCGAGCTGAATCAGGTCCGACAAAATGTTGATCGTCTCATCGCGCTCCGGGTCGATCACCGGCTCTTTCGTGTCATCGTCCAGACCGCCCAGAACATCATCGTCGCTGTCGGCATCGCCGGCCGCTTCCGGTGCAACTTTGGCCGAACCGTTCTTTTTCGCCGCGGCCAGTTTTCCCGGATACATGATGAGCTGAAGATTCGGCTTGTCGACAGTATCCAGCGTCACGCGATAAACACTCGGCTCCTGCACGTTGCGCGCCAGCCGCTCTTTCGTCCGCAATTCCTTGCGCGTCTTGTCCTCGGAAAGTTCTTTCTTCCGCATATCTTCATTAAGAGAAATGCGATTCTCATCGAGTCGATGGCGCAACCGGTCCATGTCTTCCTGCACATAGTGGAACTCGACGTCATTTTGGACCCGTTCGGCCGACCGGCGTTTTAACTCATCAAGGTAAAGCGACACCGGCTCGTTCCACTTGGTGTATTTTGCCTTGGGCACTTCGTCATAAGGTAAACAATTCTTCAGCGCCCCTTCCGCGAACTCGGGCAAGTCAGTCAGCGACGGCAACACAATATCTGAGGCGACGCCGTGCAGCTGAGTTGAGCCGCCGGCTACTCGGTAAAATTTCTGGATAGTTAATTTCAGCGCGCCATCCTTGTGGGAACGACTGCCGAGCAGCGACGTATAACCGCCGATATCGAGAATGGTCTGCACCGTTCCTTTGCCGAACGTGCACTGGTCGCCGACGATGACAGCGCGCCCATAATCCTGCAGCGCCGCCGCAAAAATTTCACTGGCAGACGCGCTTTGCCGACTGGTCAGGACAATGAGCGGCCCCGAGTAAGCGATTCCAAGGTCCGGATCGCTTGAGACCACGATGTTGCCATTCGAACCTTTGGTTTGCACGACCGGTCCCGATTTCAAAAACAACCCCGTCAACGAAATCACTTCTTCCAGCGAACCGCCGCCGTTGCGCCGTAAATCCACCACCAAGCCGGAAATGTTTTCCTTCTTCAGCCGCTTCAACAACGCCAGCACATCTTTCGTCGTGCTCTTGGCGTGATGATCCATGTCCGCGTAAAACGATGGCAACTGGATCCAGCCGAGCTTCACCGGCCGGCCTTCGTCATCTTTCTTGATAATAATGTCGGCGCGCGCTTCCTGGTCTTTCAGTTTAATTTCATCGCGCACCAGTTCGACGTTTTTGCGCTTGGATGGATCGGCTGCGTCGGCCGGAATCACTAGCAGCCGGACTTTTGTTCCTTTCTTGCCGCGGATCATTTCGACCACTTTGTCCAGACGCATGTCACGGACGTCGACGAAATCACCCGTTCCTTGTCCGACGGCGGTGATGCGATCACCCACCTTGAGCCGGCCGTCGGCCTGTGCTGGCCCGCCCACCACCAAACTCTCGATCTTGGCGTAACCATCTTCCGTTCGCAGCATCGCCCCAATGCCAACGAGCGAGAGTCCCATGTTGATGCTGAAGTTTTTCAGATCCGATTCAGATAAATATTCAGAGTGCGGATCGTAAGCTAGGGCAACGGCATCGAGGAAAAACTTCGCCTGTTCGTCGCGATCACTCTCGTGGACGTTGCGCGCAAGCCGATCGTATCGGCGCGCGACCAACTGCGGTCCCGGCTCGATCGGATGCTCGCTCAGATGTTCCTGTAAAAGCTCGCTCGTGATCCGGCCACGCCACAGCTCATCCGCCTCGGCCATATTTTTCGGCCAGGGACTTTTCTCGCGTCTGAAATCGATCGTTCCCTCGGTTTTGAAATCGACGGGTTGTTTGAGCAATTCCTTGATCTTGGCGACACGCTCGTCGACCCGCTTTTGATAAAGATCGTAGATCTCGTAGGGGGGTTTGAGGTTGCCCAGTAAAATGTCGTCATCGAGCGCGGCACCATACTTTTGCGTGATGGCATCGATGTCTTCCTGGGTGAAAAACAGGTGAGTGTAATCGAGCAGTTCGAGGTAGCTCCGCAAGATCTTGCCCGACATCTCGTCGTTCAGTTGCTTGTGCGTGTAATGTCCTTCCTCTAGCAGCCTGCCCACTGAGACGCAGACGTTGTCGAGGTCGGTTTTGGCTGGAAGTGCGGGTGTCGACGCCAGGCTAATCAGTAAGATTGCCGCCGCCGTGGTGTAGGAACGAAAACGATAGTTCATGCCCTGAAAGAGAAGTTTTCCATAGTCGCAGATCGTCGCTCGGAACGCAAGAACTCCCCTTGAATCCCAGACCGCCGCAGCGATTAAAAAGACAATCGATCGAGCAGAATATTCAAAAAAACGTGCCATTTGGCACGCCTGACCAAGTATGAAATATGACACATTTTGCGGGGGAGTTTTCGAGACAAATTGCTATCTTTTCCATGCTCCGGATGGAGCTGTTCTATTTGACGCACCGGAGGGAAGTTGCGCATGGCTTCAAAATCGGGGAGCCGACTTAAGGCTGCTGATCCTGACGCACGGACACATCGATCACGTCATCGATGTCGCGAAAATTAAGCGAAAATTTGATTGCCCGATAGGTTGTCACCCTGATACGGCCCCCATGATCTCCGATCCAGATTTCTTCCGGAACTTCGGTTTTGGGTTCGATCTCGAGCCGGTCAGGCCGGATTTTTTTATACAGGAAATGACTGAACGCGAATTCCTAGGGGCCAAATTTCAGGTTTTCGAAGTCCCCGGCCATTGTCCCGGCAGCCTTTGCTTTTTCCTGCGCCCGCAAAAGCTCCTGGTCGGGGGCGATGTTCTCTTTGCGGGCGGCGTTGGCCGATGGGACTTGCCCGGTGGCGACGCACCACAGTTGTTTCGGGGAATTAAAGAGAAACTGTTCCCACTCGGCGACGACGTCACCGTCCTCCCCGGCCACGGCCCGCCCACCAAGATCGGGGAAGAACGCAAAACCAACCCGTTTGTGCGTTAACTAATAGGTCTCATAGGACCAGGGCTTATGTCCTATTTGACATCGCGAGGAAATAAAAAATCACCACGTCCTGCACAAGGTGAATGCCGAATGCCAAGCCCACGCCGCGCGTTTCCAGCATGCTCTTGGCCCAAATAAATCCGGCAATTGTCGCCATGGCGACACCGAGCCAGCCGGATGGCTGCCCAAAATAGTGGGCGACTCCGAAGAAAATCGCCGTTAACCAAACGCCTTCACGGAGTGGCAGCACGTTGCGAAGATGGGCCAAAGGAACGCAACGGAATTGGAACTCCTCGTTTGCAGCATTGAGGGCGGCGGTGGCCACAGCCCACGGAAACAACTGCCAGTGCTGGGTGAGTTGCCAAAAATTCGGCCGAAGATTGGAAAACAAAAATGCGATCATCGCCAGCGCGAAAATCAGCACGATCAGTGGGCCGAGATGCCACCATCGTAACGGGCTGCGAAACCAGAGAATCCGCTCCGGCTTGACTGGCGCGTTCAGGTTTCCTACCCGTAGAAAAAGATCGTCTCGGGTAATCCGGCGCCCGATAAAAGTGGTCAGCATGAGCAGTGCTCCCGCCACATTCAGCAAACGCGTCACGAACATCTTTGGCCCCCAGTCGAGGTCGTCCAACAATCCGTGAACCGGCGCCCAGTCGGTCAGGATCGGCGCGATCACAGACCACGCTAGCCGCACAACTGCGATGGTAAGAAGAAAGCCGCTCAAAACTCGCAGTCGACTCGACCTGCTGACCACGACAGCAGCGACGACTAGAATCAAAACCTGAGCAACAGGCACCGAGTAGCCGCCCTCTCTGGCGGGACGGCTGAGAATCGTTGGAAGGAGGCTGCCGCCGAGCATGGCGCACCAAGCAATCGCCCGACACCATGGGTCCACTCGCCCAGGCGGTACAGCCGGCTGTGCCGCAAATGTTGGCGGTACGTCGGCGAGTTCGATAGGAAAAGGCGCGCCTTCTCTAATAGATGCAGCCATTCTTTGGCAGACTAGCAAGCGCCACGCCCAATGGCTGAAGCAAGTCAATATCGTCGACCACGTTACGCAGCGAATCGAGCGCGGCGGGAACATGTGCCAGGAAATGCCGGTGCCCTTTCACCAGCCCGAGAAAACCATAGGCCCCCAAGGCCTGCATTAACCGTTGCATCGCGCAGAGGCGGAGCGTATTACGCATCTGTCCCACGGGTCCCAAGCTGCGGCGTTCTATATAATAAGAGCAAAGCTCTTCCCGCTCGGCCGCCAATAACTCCACATAGGGGTCAAATAACAACGACGCCAGGTCGTACTCTGCCAAGCCGGGACGCATCCCTTGGAAATCGATCAGATACGTATGCCCAGCCCGCACAATAATGTTTTGCGATTGAAAATCGCGATGCACCAGCACTCGCGGCAACCCGGCCAGTCGATCCGCGATTTCCTTAAGCGCAGGCAACGATGCCAGCTCGCGTTGCGTCCCCTCCTCGACGCCGAAAATTCTTCCCAGACAGTTTTCAAAAAAATAATTCTGCTCCCATCGATAAAGCGCGGCGTTAAATTCCGGCGGCATTTCTCCATCCAGCTCCGACCATTCGCTCTGGGGTAGGTCATGGAGCTTGGCGATTTCATCCAAGGCCGATCGATACAGCGCGCCGCGCGCCAGCCAGCTATCCTCGTGGAAACTGAAAAGATCGCTCTCGCCCAGGTCCTCGATCCAAATCAAACCTTCTTCGGGGTCATGAAAATAGATTTTCGGCACGGCAATTCCATGTTCCGTCAAAAATTCAGCGATCCGCACGTAGTGTCGGTTTTCGGCGCGCTCGAGGTTGTATTTCACCAAAATGAGCGATTCCCCAGGCGCACAACTGACGCGGTAAAATCTGCGATCGGAACCCCCCTTCTCGATCGGCGCGATTTCAATTTCTCCTTCGCTGAAGGCCGGTAAACGCCGGCGGGTTTGGCGAAGAAGCAGTTCGGTTTTCATACGATGGCATTTTGCAGAATCCCCTCGGCCCGGTGCCGCGTGCGGACAATACAATCCTGCAATTGACTTTTAGAAGCAATTTGTGCACCGGGCCAGACGATTGTGTCCTGGAGGATCGCGCCTGCGCCAATGTAACAATCTGCGCCCACGACAGTTAGGCCGCGCAATTGCGCGCCGGTGTCGATCGTCGAGCTTTTCGCGATCCGCGTTGCCCAACCGGCGTCCGTGATGAAATCCGGACTCCAATTTTCGGATGCAATCATCCGGTGCACTTCCACATATTGCACGCTTGAACCGATGTTAAACCACTTGCCCTCGTTCAAGACAAGACCACCAATCTTTCCGCCCTCCTTGATCCAATCGAGCAAAACTGGAATAAACGAGATCTTGCGCTGCGGAATGCGCTGGAAGATTTTTTTGCTCCAAACCGCAATATTGGCGAAATCGTAATCGCCAGCGAAGCCGAATCGTCCGCCAATGTCGACGATTCGTCTGTCTTGATACGCAATCGAGGGCTTAAATCCTGTCTCGCGCAAGGCGAGAGTGACATCATTTCCAGCGCGGAAATGTTCGTCAATTAGCACATCCAGCGGAACATCCGTGAGAATGTCGCCGCTGTAGGTGAGGAAATCATCACCGCGCAGGAGCGACTCGGCATTTTTAATCCCGCCGCCCGTCTCGAGCAATTCCGGCTCGTTCACCAAATCAACCGAGCGACCATGATAGCTCTTTTCTGCAAATTGACGTTCGAACAAATGCGGCAGTCGATGCGTATTGATGACGAAACGCTGAATGCCGGTGGTGATCAAATGATCAAGCGCAAAGGTGATGAGCGGCTTCTGAAAAATCGGGACCAGCGGTTTTGGCAGTTCATCGGTCAAGGGCCGCAGACGCGTTCCCAATCCGGCAGCAAGAACGAAAGCCTGCGTGATCATCTACGCCGGTGGGGCTCGGACCTTGTGCTTGGGAGTAAGTCGGCTACAAATTGCGCTATGGCGGAAGAAACGGTCTGGCGTGGCACTTCTTCGCAAGTGAAAAATGCCAGCGTCTTCCTCTTCTGCGGCCTTTGCCTTTGCGCTCTTATTCTTTTGTTCGCGATCCTCTGGCGCAACGAATCCACCAGAGACTTTAGCCCATACATTTTATTGCTGGCCATCGTGCCGATTGTCATCGCGCTTGCTCGTTTCCTCCAGACGAAAAACAAAGTCTACGAGCTTACCAGTGAGCGTTTGAAAATTACCGAAGGCGTCTTCAATAAAGTGACCGATAGTCTCGAACTTTATCGGGTCAAAGACTTGGAAACGCGCCAGCCGTTCTGGGAGCGAAGCTTTGGCGTCGAGAATGTGCAGATTAATACCACTGACGTTTCCACTCCATTTGTCTTAATCGACGCCGTCCCAATTGCGCTGGGCCTTGGGGACAAAGTGCGAAATGCCGTCGAAAACATCCGTATGCAAAAACGCGTCCGCGAGCTCGACATCGAATAAGTAATTCCAATTTACGTCGCGGGAGTGGCAGCAGGTGGATCGGCCGCTCCGTCAGCGTCGATTCTGATCACATAACCTCTAACACCGAAGCTCATCCGCTACGCTGCACGGAAAGCACGAGGCGCGAAGGCGGATCAGTTTTCGCCTCGCATTGCCACAGGCGCCAGAGCCAGTATGCGTAGAGCAGGTTTAAACCGAGGCCCAGAAGACCGTTCTCGGGTCCGAACACCGCGGTGTTCTGGATGCCGAGTGAACCCGTGTGGCTTCCGAAACCGAAAAGCACGTAGGCGATACCGTTCCACAAGCCATGGCTCAAGCTGCTGACGATGATCGAACCCGATTGCGCTCTGAGAAGGCCCCACACCGCTCCTACCACGGCAGCATTACAAAGATAGACCGGAATTTGCGCTGTGGGTGGTTTGAAGTTGCGATCGAGGGTTACGGCAGAGATATGCCAGAGAGCGAAAGCGATACTCGACCAAATGAGCACGAGCCCCGTTTTCATCCCTGCTTTTTCTAACGATCCCCAAAGACAGCCGCGGAAAAACCTTCCTCCGTAACGATCGCTACCAGAAACGTCGATACGGTCACCAACACCAGATTTGCCGCAGTCTTTGACCAGTCCGTTTTGGTCAGATCAACCGCGCCGGCCAGCCATGCGATCAATGCGATGGCGCCCATCACCGCCAAAGGGAAAAGGACGGCCATTCCATAATCCTTGGCACGTCCTACGCAGAACCCGACTTCTATGCGCGAGAGATGACACAGCCACCAAAACAGGAACAGCACAGGCAACAAAGCTAACGCGCTGAAAGTTCAAAGACCGGTTGCATCCATCGCGGTCGTGACCGTGATCGCAGACACCACTCCAATAATCGGCAATGTCAGAGATTGAACTCCCCGCACCGAGGCCGCAGGGGCCGGCCCTTCGCTCATTCAACGATTAAGATACGTTATGCGCGGCGTTTGGATGCAACCCAATCATCTGCTTTGTAGTCCGTAGTCTCGTTATCTGTAGTCCCGCGCGCTTTGCTTTTTGCTTCCTGCTAACAGTTAACCGATAACTGTTAACCGTTAACCATTCTTCTCTGAGAGTTCACATCCTCGACACCATTCACCTCGGCCGGCCGGGCATCATCGCAGCGACTGCGCTGGAAACGAACGACGGCCTCGTGCTTTTCGATACCGGACCGGAGTCAACCTTTGACAATATAGTCGCCGGGCTTCGGAAGATTGGTGCTTCGGCTAACGACATTAGGCACGTTTTCCTCAGTCATATTCATTTTGATCACGCCGGCGCGGCCTGGCGATTCGCCGAGCTTGGAGCGACGATTTACGTCCATCCACGCGGGGCTCAGCACCTCATTGACCCTGCGAAGTTAATCGCATCCGCGAGGCGCATCTTCGGTGACGAAATGCAAAAGTTGTGGGGCCGAATCGCGCCGGTCCCGGAAAACCGTCTCAGAATTTTGGAGGACAACAACGTCGTCCAGGTCGCGCCGGTCGAAATCCGCGCCATCGCCACACCGGGCCACGCCAGTCATCATCATGTTTACCATTGGGAAGATAACTTGTTCGGCGGTGATATCGCCGGTGTCCGGCTTGGGAGCGGGCCGCCCATTCCGCCGTTTGTTCCGCCTGAGCTGCACGTCGAATCCTGGCATGAATCCATTGCCAAGATCCGAAAGCTGAACCCGATGAACCTTTATCTTCCCCATTTCGGTTTGGTGAAAGATTCCATCGCCACGCACCTTGCCGCGCTGGATGAACGTGTGACTCGCTGGTCCGAATGGTTTCACGAGAGGATTTCAGCAGGCGTTCGAGAACCGGACCTCGTCCCTGGTTTTGCCAGGCTCGAGCACGACGACTTAACCGACCACGGCGCGACTGAGGAATTGGCGCAGGACTACGAAACCGCCGATCCGAGCTACATGGCCGTCCCGGCTGCCATTCGTTATTGGCAAAAATATCATCCAGAGGAACTGGTTGAGAGTTGAGGGTTGAGAGTAAGGGAGTGTGCTGACTTGACGTTTTGGTCACCGTAAAACATAGTATTACGCATGACCAAGACCATCAGCAAGATTGGCAATTCCCAGGGCATCATCTTCGATGCCGCGCTCATGGATCTCGCCCGCGTCAAAGTTGGCGATCAGGTCAATGTCACTGTTGTGCCTGACAGCGGCGCGATCGTACTCATGCCGCTCCGCCCCATCCCGTCGAAAGCGGAAATCAGTTCAGTCATCAAGAAGACAGCGAAGGATTATCGAAAAACGTTGCGCAAACTCGCGTGAGGCCGACACCCGACGATTGTGTCCATCTCACCGTCGACATCGTTCGGGAGATTCTCGCCGAAGCGATCAAGCGATTCGGGGGCTTGAATGGTATCCGCGACGAACATCTTCTCACCTCAGCGGTCCTAACACCTCAATCAAGCCTTGGCGGCAAATCTCCGTACAGGGATATAATCGAAATCGCAGCCGCGTATTTATTCTACATTTGCAAGAACCATCCATTTCTCGATGGGAACAAACGGACCGCGATGATGGCAGCGATTGTGTTCCTGCGACTTAACGGAGTCGAACCGCAGCCCGACAGCGCGCGATGGGAAAGCTTGATGTTCGATGTCGCTGCGAGCAAAATCGACCGCGATGAGACTACGCGCCACCTTCGCAAGTTGCTTAAGCGTTCGCGCAAACGCTGACAAAGAATAACCGCAGCCTCTGCTGCTCGTCTCGTGGTCCCGTTGTCCGTGGTCTTGTTATCCTTCTTCATTGGGCGTTGGGCGTTGAGTGTCTGGTCGCTTTAACGCTTCAACCTTTCAGCTTTTCAACGCGTCGGTTTCGCATCGCGAAACCGATTTTTTCGAGTTCCGCAGCAAGCTTCCGTGCCTGCTCGGTTGTGAGCTCGACTAGCGGTGGCCGTACCCTGGCCCATTCCGGATCCTTCCCATAAATCGCAATCGCCTGTTTCAACGCCGCCATCATGGAGGGCCAGGACTTCCGCGCGAACACTTCGCGCATCACGTTTAACTCTGCCTGCTTATCTTCCAGAGTTTGTTCCGCTGTTTTCCGGCTCTTTGCCCTGTGCTCTCTGCTTCTTGCTTCGTCTCGAGCGTCAGCGATGAGCGAATAAATCGCCGCCGGGTTCACGTTGGCCGTTGCGGAAATGGTGCCCACGCCGCCGCTGCGGATATTGGCGAGTAAGAACAACTCGCTCCCTACAAACACATCGAAGGTGCGAGCCGCACGGGCAGTTGAATCCGCCCGTCCGCCTCGGACCGCAAACGCGTCGAGAAAAGTTTTGGTGTTATTCCAATCACCCGAGCTGTCTTTCATCCCGGCGATCGCGGTGGGATAAGCTTGTAAGAGGCGCTCGACCAATTTGGGAGTGATCCCAACCACCGCCACCGGTGGAATATGGTAGAGGTAAATTCTTAGACGCGTATCGCCGACGCGCTCCACTACTTCGCTGAAGTAACGGTAGAGACCTTCTTCGGTGACGTTCTTATAATAAAAAGGGGGAAGCATCAGCACCCCTGCGCAATCGTGATTTACCGCATGCACCGTGAGGTCGACCGTCTCGCTGATGGAACAGCAACCGGTGCCCGGCATCATGCGCGCCGGATCGATACCGGCCGCGACTAAAGCGTCGAGCAATTTCATCCGCTCTTCTGCTGACATCGAGTTTGCCTCGCTATTGGTTCCAAAGACGGCCAACCCGCAGTTCTGCGACAGCAACCACTTGCAATGCCTGATCAATCGCTCGGGATCCGGCGATAGATCCGGTTTAAATGGAGTAACAACCGGCGCTAATACACCGCTTAGTCGCTTGCCGCGCCGAAGCCTCGGCGAAGGCGGGGCGTCTTGGCTGCAGCACAGCGCCCCAAATGCTTCTCCAAGATCTCTTCCAAACGCTACCGTCCCTCCTTCATGCCCTGCCATTGCAAAAATCTTTGTCCTTTTCACATCTGTGACTTTGAAAAGATCCCGGACCGCGTATGCCATTTCCGGTGTCCCGTATTCAACTCCCTCCGGCGTCGCCGGAACTTCCATCTCCAGCAGCGCCGCCCACAACTTCATGTCATGACAATGGATCACCGAGAAAACCGTTGGGTCCGATTCGTAAACGGCCGCATGCGTGAGCGATTCGGATGACGCAACCGTCGATCCCTCGCATTGGAGCCAGTTCCTTGCGAAATCATACGCAACCACTCTCGCGTAGTGCGACGGCGTGAGCTCGGAAATGCCGCCAGTTGCCGAGCCCGTGATGTAAAAATGAGAAGTCGCGCCATCCCGAATACTCAGATTGCCGAAACCGACGCCGTTGGCATCCACGCCAATCATTCCAAGCTCAAGAAGTTTTCGCCGATATTCGTTCAGTTCGCCAAATCCAACGAAGGCATCAATCTCTACCGGCACCAGTTGGCAGATAAACTTGATCGACCCAGTTTCACTCACGATGCGTGCTCGGGAAAAAGTTCGAGGATACTTTTTTCGTCTGCTCTGCAAACGCCCCGCTCGGTAATGAGCCCTGATACAAGGCGTCTCGGCGTCACATCAAATCCGTAGTTCGCCGCCGGACTCTCTTCCGGCGCGACGCGGACTTCCACCGTTTGGCCATTGCGCCAGCCCTCGGCATGCTTGAGTTCTTCGGCGCCGCGTTCCTCGATCGGAATCTCGGAGCCGTCGCGGATCGTCCAATCAAATGAAGATGACGGCAGCGCCACGTAGAAAGGAACGCCATTGTCCTGCGCCGCCAGCGCCTTCAGATAGGTTCCGATCTTGTTCGCCACGTCCCCGGTGCAGGTGGTTCGATCCGATCCAACAATCACCAGATCTACCTCGCCGCGCTGCATCAAGTGTCCACCGGCGCTGTCCGCGATGATCGTATGCGGCACACCGTGTTGACCAAGCTCCCACGCCGTGAGCTTGGATCCCTGGCTTCGTGGTCGGGTCTCATCGACCCAAACGTGGACCGGTAACCCGCGATCGTGCGCGGCGTAAACCGGCGCCAGGGCGGATCCATAATCCACAAAAGCGAGCCAGCCGGCGTTGCAATGGGTCAGAACATTGACCGGCTGGCCATTCTTCTTCCGGGAAATTTGCTCGATGAGCTTGAGGCCGTGCTGACCGATCATGCAGCAATGTTCTGAATCTTGCTCGGCAATCGCGGTGGCGGTACGCAACGCGATCTCAATTTTCTTCTGAAGGGTTTTCCGCCAGTCCGGCCCGGACTCGCCTGCAATCGCGTTCAACACTCTTTCGATCGCCCATGCCAGATTCACCGCGGTTGGCCGGGTAGCTTTAAGTCGCTCGGCGGCGTCAGTCAGATGCCGATCGAATTCTTCTGCCGACCTCCTGCCAGTCTGGCTCAGACCTGCCTCAACTGTCGCCAGGTACATTCCGTATCCGGCGCTCGCTCCGATCAGTCCGGCTCCACGCACATGCATGTCCCGAATGGCGGTCGCCATTTGCGCGACCGTGTTGACGTCTTCGATCACGAACTGGTGCGGTAAAAATCTCTGATCGATCAACTGCACGACCCGCTCGTTTCCCGGCTTCAGCCAAATCGTCCGGAAATGTTCTCCGCCTACCTTCACGTCTCAGTTCACCTCGATTAAAACTGTCGACGCTCCGATAACCTCCAACCAATAACAAATTACAGACTCCGCTTTCACCGGATCATCAGTTGCATTCCATCATAAGCTTCGGTGTAAAAAGCACTGGCTGGTTGCGCCAGCTTTTTCACGAAAGGATTTCAGTGGCCCTCGAATTTTTCGCAGTCAGCGACGAGCCCGCCGCAAGGAACGAGTCCACCCAGTGGAAAACATTCTCGTTAGATAGCACCCGTCTCATGCGCTTCATCCGCGCGCTACGCTCGCGGCGGTTCATGCGGAATCCTGTTAGAATCATATCGGCCACCTGTTCGATATCGTAAGGGTTCACCAACAGCGCGCCGCGCCTGAGCTGCTCGGCTGCGCCAGCAAATTCACTTAGAATCAACGCGCCACTTCCGTCGATGTGGCAGGCGCAATATTCCTTAGCCACCAGGTTCATGCCGTCCTTCAGGGGTGTGACCAGCGCGATGTCGCATCCGCGGTAGTGCGCGAGCAGCTCGTCGCGATCGAGTCTACGAAAATGATATTGCACCGGCAGCCAGGTGCTGGTCGAGAAACGACCGTTGATATCGCCCACGAGACGATCGATGCGTTGCTTGAATTCGTGATATTTGGCAATCTCGATCCGGCTCGGCACCACCACCTGAATCAAGACGACGCAACCGCGCAGTTCCTCGTGACGCTCCAGCGCGTCGCGCAACGCCCGCAGGCGTTCTGGAATTCCCTTGCTATAATCGAGCCGGTCCAAACCGAGAAGGAGCTGGCAGCCGGGAAACGCGGCGCGCAGCTCTCCCGCGCGACGGGTGACTTCTTTGGACGCTGCGCCTTTTTCAAACGATTCGAAATCAATTCCGATAGGAAAACTGCCCGCGCGTATTTCGCGTTCGTTCAGGCGAATCAATTCGAGTCCATGCCCGGGAAGGATTTTCGCGTCCGGCACGACCTGCCGGACACATTGCAAAAAATTGCGCAAATCGCGCCGTGTTTGGAACCCGAGCAGATCGAATTGTAGCAGCGCGAGCAGTAGACGTTGCTGATGGGGCAACTTCGCAAAAATGTCGTAGGGCGGAAACGGTACGTGTAGAAAGAAGGTCAGCGCCGCATGTACGCCGCGCTCGCGCAAAGCTTGAGCCGCGTACATCAGATGATAATCGTGCACCCAAATAAAGTCGTTAGGCTGGCTGTGTCGCGCGATGGCTTCAGCATAACGTTCGTTCACCGCCTGGTAAGTCTGCCAGAAGGCCGGCTCGAAATTGCAGAAGTTTTGCAAATCATGAAACAGTGGCCAGATGACTTCGTTAGAATAGCCGTAATAAAACTCATCGCGCTCAGTTTTGCTTAACGCCACCGGCACGACTTCGTAACCGGCGTCGCGCGTCGCTTTCGCGAATTGCCCGTCCGGAATTTCGCCCGCGGCTCCGGGCCAACCGATCCATATTCCGCCCCGCTCCCGCAACACCGGTTCGAGCGCGCTGACCAGGCCGCCGGCAGATGTGGTGATGGCCCAGTCGCCCTCTTCGTCCGGCTCCAGCGCAAATGGCAATCGATTGGAGACAACGATGAGACGATTCATCTTAAAGACGTTTAAAAAGGTTACACTGTTATAAGGTACGTCTATCTTTGTACCTTTGTAGCTCTGTTGTTGGATTCCTCACAAGGAAATCGCGCGCCATTAGGTTAAATCACTAAATCGCTGAATCG
Organism: Verrucomicrobiota bacterium; assembly: GCA_046732175.1. Lineage (GTDB taxonomy): Bacteria > Verrucomicrobiota > Verrucomicrobiia > Chthoniobacterales > UBA10450 > AV69. The sequence goes on along the minus strand of JBKPMO010000039.1, from coordinate 14,745 downwards.
TTAAATGCTTCCTTCTGCGCTCAATCATTTGCCTGAAATCGTCCCTCAGGCGCGGGAACGGCAGCTTGCCATTTTTCTCGATTACGATGGAACGCTCACGCCCATCGTCACCTCTCCAGAGCAAGCGACGCTGTCCAATTCCACACGACAGGCATTGCGAGAATTGGCGGACTTGGTGCCGGTGGCAATTTTGAGCGGTCGCGACCTCGACGACGTTAGGCGTCTCGTCAACATCGACGGAATCGTTTATGCCGGCAGCCACGGATTCGACATTGCCGGGCCGCGCGGCCTGCAGAAGCAAGTGGCCACGGAATTTCTGCCAATTATCGATCTTGCAGAAAAGGAACTTAAAGAAAAACTCGCCAGTATTCCCGGCGCTCTTATGGAACGAAAGCGTTTCTCCATCGCCGCGCACTACCGAAATGTCGCCGGTAGCGATGTCACTAAGATCGAACAAGCAGTAAACAAAGTCGCCGCGAATCACAGCGAGTTGCGCAAAATCGACAGTAAAAAAGTTTACGAGCTTCAACCGAACGTTGATTGGAACAAAGGCAAAGCCGTGCTCTTGCTCTTGAAATCGCTGGAATTAGACGGACAAGCGGTGCTTCCAATTTACATCGGCGACGATCTCACCGACGAAGACGTTTTTCGCGCGCTTGACGAACGTGGCGCTGGCATCGTCGTGAGCAACCAGCCGCGTCTGACCGCAGCGCGCTACACCCTCAAGGATCCGGTCGAAGTTGAGCGTTTCCTGCGGGAGCTCACTGCACGCCTAGTTCAATGACGAAGCCGCGTAAAAATTGGAGTCGCCACCTGCATTGTGCCTGGCTTATACGCGACGAAGCTCCCGTTTCCGCCGCCAGTCTACGGCGCGGCAGGCGCATAACGAATGACGAATTAAATTCGAATGACGAAACCTGAGACAGCGAAGAGATCGTGATGCTCTTTGTCATTCGGGCTTCGACATTCCTTCGTCATTCCTTCGGCCAATCGAGCATCATACTATTATCCTCGTTCAGCCGCACTCTTGTGCCGAATTGCTTGCCAAACTCGTTCAGGCGCTCGTGCAGCCAATGCGCATCCGCACGCGATGTACGCCTCAATCGAAAGCGATGCATTTGCATGGGAACTAGTCGGGCTGACACAAGGTCGCCACTGCGCCAATCTAGCTCGAGCAAGTACATCACGGCGAGATCATTGTGGAAACGCTCGTAACCGCTGATTCCTTCATAGTCGGTGAGAAAATCCCCGCAGCCATAGAGGATCAAACGACCTCTGAAGACCTCGATTGCCTTCGCATGATGAGAGGAATGGCCGTGCACGATTGCCACTCCGTCCTCGATCAAGCGGTGGGCGAAAGCGACCTGTTCGGCAGGGATTTCGTAACCCCAGTTGCCGCCCCAATGAATCGACGCGACGAGCAGATCGCCCGGTCGTTGAAATTTTCGCATCTCAATCGCGATGCGCGTCGCAGTGCCCGCCGAAAGATCATCCAACAAGTTGACCCCGGGAGACGTGTTGGTGGCGCGCCAATCACGAGGAATGCCGCCGGTTATCGATCCAAACGAGAAAAGCAGTACCCGTCCCTGCCTCGGTACGTCGAGAACTGCTGGAGCAGCTGCGCCTTCCGCATTGTTTCCCGCGCCCGCGCGAGCGATCTGTGCCTCGTCTAAAGTCCGCAGCGTTTCCGACAGCCCTTCATGTCCCCAATCGAGCACATGATTGTTAGCGAGGACGCAGGCGTCGATGCCGGCAGCGGACAAATATTGAATGTTCCGCGGATACATGCGGTAATGAATTTGCTTGTCCAGCCACGGCGTCTCCGCAGATGTGATTGCGGTTTCCAAATTGACGATTCGCAGATCGACATCGGCGCGCTTGAGTTCCGCCACCGTGTCGCCCCAGATGTGATCGAAGCTTACCGGCCTAGAAATTGGGCCGTTGGCCTTCTCAGCAAGATGAACATATTCGCGCGCGTCACGGATGTACGGCTCATACAAGACTGGATTCGAAGGATGCTGCAACACCTGATCGATGCCGCGCCCGGTCATCACGTCGCCGCAAAGAAACAAGCGCAATCGGCGATTGTTATTCGTGCTCATACTCGTGATCCTGCCCTTACTCGAAGAGGGATTGTAGAGTAGACGCTCCGCCTCCCATATCGGATGGCTTGTAGTACCTTATAAAAGATATGGTCTCGGCGCGAACATTGCAGTCGGTCGTGGACTCGTTAGGCGAGGGTGGCGAGAAGGCGGCGCTGGTGGTCTTCGGCAAGAAGGATCGCGATCACTGGTCTTTTGAAAAATTGACCGATTGCGCGCGCGCTTTCGCGAGTGGCCTGGCTAAAGATGGTATCAAACGCGGTGACGCCGTTGCTCTCTTCGCGGAAAACCGGCCGGAATGGATCGCAGCTGCATTGGGCATTATTCGCTCGGGCGCGGTTGCGGTGCCACTCGATGTTCAGCTTGGGGACAAGACGCTCGCTCACGTTTTGCGCGACGGCGAAGCGCGCGCGGTCGTCACCACCCAAAAGCGGTTTGAGCAAATCGAGAAGCTTGATCTCAAAGAAAAACCAAAACTCATCCTGCTCGACGTTGGCACTGATAACGAGCGGAGTTGGAAACGATTCCTCAACGACGAGGGGCCAGAACTTCCGACGCTCAACCCTGACGATGAAGCAGCGTTGTTTTACACGTCAGGGACAACCGGCCCGCCCAAAGGCGTGCCGCTGAGTCATGGCAACATTGCGTCACAGCTCGATACCGTCATCAAATTGCAGGTCATGACCGGCGAGGATCGCGTGTTGCTTCCGCTGCCGTTGCATCACGTCTATCCGTTTGTCATCGGAATGCTGGCGCCGCTCGCTCTCCGTCTGCCGTTGATTCTGCCATTGTCGTTGAGTGGACAGCAATTGTTGCGTGCTTTGCGTCAAGGTGAAGTGACGGCGATTGTCGGCGTGCCGCGTCTCTACAGCGCGCTCTATTCCGGCATTGAGACGAGAGTGAAATCTTCGGGCCGGATCGCGCGTGGATTGTTCGGTGCGTTCCTCGCGGTGAGCGCGTTTGTTCGACAGTGGTTCGGCCTCCGTCTGGGCAAATTACTATTTCGCTCGTTGCATAAACGTGTCGGTGAAAATCTGCGGCTGCTCGCTTCCGGGGGTGCCGCGCTTGATCCTGACCTGGCTTCGAAGCTCGAAGCGCTGGGCTGGCAAGTCGCCATTGGCTACGGCCTGACCGAGACTTCACCCCTTCTCACGATAAACTTGCCCGGGAAAGCGCGAAGAGACAACGTGGGAAAATCGTTCCCCGGCGTCGAGATTCGGATCGATGCGCGCGCGCTCGAAAAGGAAGAGCGCATCAACGGCCATGAGGTCGGCGAAATTCTCGCGCGCGGGTCGAATATCTTTGCCGGTTACCGGAATCTGTCAGAGGAAACCGCCAAGGTCTTCACCGACGACGGCTGGTTCCGTACCGGTGACATGGGATACTTTGACGACGGCGAAAAACTTCACGTTCTTGGACGCATCTCCACGCTGATCAAAACCGAAAGCGGAGAAAAAGTTCAAACCGAGGATCTCGAAGCGGCTTATGCCGAGGAGACGGCAATTCGCGAGATCGGCGTGTTCGAAAAAGGTGGAAAGCTTGTCGCGGTCATTTTGCCTAAGCAAGCCCGTCGCGGAGATGATGTAAACGACGCCGTCCGCGCTGCGGTCGAAGCGGCTTCGAAGCGTTTGCCAAGTCACCAGCGCATCTCCGACTACGCGATCACCTTTGACGCGCTGCCGCGCACTCGGCTTGGGAAAATCCAGCGTCATCGATTAGCCGAGCATTACAAGCAGGCGAAAGAAGGCGGGGAAAAAACAGCCGGTCCGATGTCGATCGAAGAAATGTCAGGCGAAGATCGCGCACTGCTGGAAGATTGCGCCGCGCAATCGGTTTGGGAGTTGCTGGCGCGGCGATATCGCGACAAGCGGTTGACTCCAGATACAAGTCCGCAGTTGGATCTTGGGATCGATTCGCTCGAATGGTTGAATCTTACGCTCGAAATCGCCGAAAGCAGCGGAGTGGAACTGACCGACGCAGCAATCGCGCGGGTTGAGACGGTTCGCGATCTACTACGCGAAGTGACCGAGGCCGGTGAGGGCGAATCGGTCAATCCGGTGGCAAACCCAGACGGAGCGCTCGACGAGAAACAGAAGCGCTGGCTCGAGCCACTCGGTCCGGTGGGCAACGCGACGGCGCGCTTTCTTTATGCCGTAAATCGACCCCTGATGCGATTGCTCTTCCGTCTGCATGCCGAAGGACTCGAGCACTTGCCGCAAGATCGACAATGGGTCCTAACGCCTAACCACGCCAGTTATCTCGATCCGTTCGCGGTCGCCGCAATACTTGATTGGGACCAGCTGCGCAAAACCTACTGGGCTGGTTGGACCGGTGTCGCCTTTGCCAACCCGCTGATGCGTTTCCTCAGTCGGCTGGGAAAAATATTGCCGGTCGAGCCGGAGCGTGCGGCGCGCTCAAGCCTGGCCTTTGGCGCTAAAATCCTGAAAAACAAGAAAAACCTGGTTTGGTTTCCCGAAGGCGGACTCTCCGTCAGCGGCGAACTGCAAGAATTCAAGCCAGGCATTGGAATGCTGCTGGAACATTTTCCGGTGTCCGTTATTCCAGTCTCTATTCACGGCACGCACGAAGCTTTGCCACCGGGCAAAATTTTTCCCCGGCCGCATGCGATTCGTGTGGTATTCGGCAAGCCACTCGATGCGCGCGACCTGAAGCGCGAGGCCCGCGGCGGAAAAACTCACCAACAAATCGCGAAAGCTCTGCAAACGAAAGTGGCCGAACTTGCGCAAGCCTCTTGAAACGTCGAGCGTGCGCGTCTGGCAGGCGGGGCAAAACCAGCTTCTTCTCCCTCCCTGCTCGAATTCTTAAGGGATCCGCCGAGAGAACGGATTCGCCGTGGCGAATAACCGAAAGCATCGCTTTCGGGAACACCTGCGGGAAATAAGTGGCGCGATCGAGGAATAGCCAGTGCCTTCTGCTTTCATCCTGCGTAGGCGAGCAGAGCGAGGAAATGGCAGCTTGTCCCGGTCAGGACGAACAAATGCCACACGAAATGATTATATCTTCGATGGTCGTTCACGAAAAATATCACCCCGGCCGTGTAAGCGATGCCTCCGGCAAGCAACCAAACCAAGGTCGACGCCGGAACAGCTGCGGCCAACGGGCGAATGAGGATCAGCCCCAGCCATCCCATTCCCAGATAAAGAGAAAGAGCAAACTTCCGGTGGCGTGACGCGCCCCGAGTCCCTTTGACCATGACGCCAAAGATCGCAAGCGCCCAGATAACTCCGAACATCGTCGACCCCCAAACGCCTCGGAGTGGACCGAGCATGAACGGCGTGTACGTCCCTGCGATTAGCAGGAAGATGGCACAGTGATCGAGCACCTGCAGAACGCGTTTCCCGCGCGTCTGCGGCCAGGAGTGATAAAGCGTAGACCCGAGATACAGGAGCAACATGGTCCCGGTAAAAATGATTGTACCGATGAAAAAGCCGCCGCTGCCCGTCTCCAGGGCAGCTAAAAGCAGAATCGGAGTGCCGACGAGCGCTCCAACTAATCCTAGCCCATGGGTGATCGTATTCGCCAATTCTTCCCCAGGGGACTGCGTCCACTCCGGCAGACGCCGCAATTCATCGACAAAATCCATTAACGCGAACGCCATTACCTACTACCGCCCAACTTGGCAATCTCAGTTTTCACTCCCGAAGCGGTGGAGAGGACACTCGCCCCCGGTCGTGACCGCTCCAGGGGTGCTAAGACTTAGCGCAACGCTCCAAGTGAGAGCCGATCAAATCGATTCAGATCGCTTTAGTTCCGGCTGATCCTTCAGCGCTGCATTCAGCACGTTTTGGTAAAGCCAAGGTGCATGTGACGCTCACAGCCTTCTTCGCCATGTTCATCGGGCTGGTCGTTTTCGTCGTCGCGTGCTTGGATCAACCCCTGAGCGGCCCGCTGGCGATTGATTCACGGCCATATCAGCTCGTGCTTGATCGGTTGATTAATCTGAAATAACTGCCTTGGACTGACTTCGTCGTTCTGCCTTGCCGCTTGCGGCGCCAGGCTCCGCGTGCCCAAAACCTATTCGGTTCGCAAGGCAATCACTGGATCGACTCGTGTGGCGCCTCGCGCCGGAATCCAGCAGGCAAGGAGCGCGATGCCAGCCAACAGGAACGCAACGGAGGTGAAAGTGCCAGCATCAGTCGGGCTCACGCCGAAGAGCAACGCTGACATTAGTCTCGTTAGGCCGATGGAACCGACGAGGCCGGCGGCTACGCCGCTGCCGACGAATAGCATCCCCTGATTAATGACGAGCCGGAGCACGTCGCTTGGTTGCGCACCTAAGGCCACGCGAATCCCGATTTCGCGTGTGCGTTGTGCCACTAAGAATGACATCACGCCATAAAGTCCGATGGCAGCGAGCAGCACAGCGAGTCCGGCGAAAATGGCGAGGAGTAACATGGCGAATTTTCGGCGAACCACCGAATCGGCGATCATGTCCTGCATCGTGCGGACGTTCGCCAGTGGAACATTTTTATCGACACTCCAAACCGCGTTCTGTGCGCTCGAGATGAGAGTACGCGGGTCCGACGTCGCGCTGCGCACTACCATGAACATCGATGGCCACTGCGCCTGGCCAAGCGGTTGGTAAATTTCCGGTCGCGGCGCGGTTTCGAGAGCGAGATGACGAACGTCGCCGACAACTCCGACGATCTGCATGGTTACCTTGTTCGGACCGAAATTCGTGATGAACTTGCCAACCGGATCCTGTGTCCCGAAAACTTCGCGCGCAGCGGCCGCATTGATGGCGCACATGGGTGCTCCAGCGGCGGAATCGTGCTGGGTGAATGCGCGCCCTTGCAAGACCGGGATCCGCATTGTCTGAAAATATTCCGGTGTGATGACGCGAATGTCGGCTTCGTAACTCTTCTCATTGCCAGGCAAATTGAACGAGCGTGTGCTGTTGCCGCCGGTGAAGGGCAAACGGCTGATCGCTGCCGCGCAAGTTACGCCCGGCAACGCGCGCAAGTGCTCGATTACCTGTTGATAAAACGCGGTCTGTTGCGCCGGAGAAGCCGAGCCGATGTTGAAAACGAGGAGGCGCTCGGAGTCAAAACCCGGATCAACATGTGTGAGCTTGGCAAAGCTTTTCAGCATCAGGCCGGCGCCGATCAGCAGCACCAGCGACACGGCGACCTCGGCGCCGATGAGGAAACCGCGGCCGCGAATGCGCCCGCTGCTGCTCCCGCGCTCGGCGTCGTGCAGCGCCCCGCTAAAACCCGTCCCCGACGCATAAATGGCCGGGGCCAGTCCGAAAATCATGCCGGTGAACAGTGATATGACGACAGTGAATGCCAGGACGGAACGGTCCAGCGCGACAATGTTGAAAAACCGAAAATCAGTTGGAGTGAACGCTACCAGAACCGGTATCGCCCATTGCGCCAGGAGCACACCAAGTGCACCGCCAAGCAGCGCCAGCAAAATGCTTTCGGTTAGCAATTGTCTAACGAGACGTGACCGGCTGGCGCCAAGCGCGGCACGAATTGAAATCTCAGCAGCGCGTCCGCTGGCACGGGCAAGCAAAAGATTCGCCACATTAGCGCATGCGATGAGGAGGACGAAGCCGACCGCGGCTGAAAGAACGAGCAGGACAGGCCGGATATTGCCGACAGACTCATCCTGCATGCGGCGCAAGCGAATGCCGGTGTCCTTGTTTGCGTTTGGATACTGTTGTTCCAACTGCCGCGCGAGCAGGTCCATGTCCGCGTTGGCTTGGGCCAAAGTCACGCCGGGCTTGAGCCGCGCCCAAACGTTCAGGTAATTGCTGTCGCGCAGCAGGCGCGGATCCTCCCTCTGATGCAGAGGATTATTTGGAACTTGCCAGGGTGATGCAATCCACAGCTCACCATAGCGATCGGGTTCGTAATTTTGCGGCATTACGCCGATGACGAGATAAGGCTCGCCGTCGAGAGTAATGTCACGCCCGACAATGTCCGGGTCAGCCCCATACCGGCGTTGCCAGATTCCGTAGCTTAGGACGGCGACACGCGAAGTGCCGGGCGTTTCATCGGCCGCTGAAATCGCGCGCCCAATCAGCGGCGCAATCCCGAACAGGCGAAAGAAGCTGGCCGTCACCATGGTAGCGCGAATTCGCTCCGGCCGATCGTCGCCAGTGAGATTGGCCTGCCAGCCGCGCGCGGCCGTCATCTCCGCGAAAACATGATTCCTCTTCCGCCAGTCGAGGTAGTTCGCCGGCGAAGCGTCCGCTTTCCACGCACCCGTGCTGCGCTCGCTTTGGGTTACTTCCAGAATCTGATCGGCGTTCGGGAACGGAAGTGGCCGCAACAGCACCTGATCAACGATGCTGAAAATTGCCGTCGAACTCGCGATCCCGAGCCCGAGTGCAATCACCGCGATCGCTGTCGATCCAGGATACTTGCGCAACATGCGGGCGCCGTAGCGGACGTCCTGCAGAAGGGCACCCATGTGTTATTGAACGCTAAACGTTGACGCGATTGGCTTCCGACAGCCAATCGATCGCACAACTCTCGTTAGCTCCGATCACGCGCAGTATTGCGCTTTGCAATCCTTAACCGTTACGTGACTGGGCATGACCACGGACTGGGCGGCAGCGCTGATGATCGAGACTATAGCGCTCACGATGAACAGCGCATAAATCAGCGTTTCAATCGCCGAGCGCCCTTTGTCTTCTGATTCCGCGGCAACGATGAGGTCGTAGGTGTTAGCACGATGCGTTTTCATAATCACCTGCGGCTAATGCATCTCCTGTGCCAGCGACATCCGCAAGAGCATAAGCTATTCACCTTCCGCTTCTTGCGATTAATCGGCTGGTTGACCTCTTCCAAAACACCTTCCGTCTTTGGGAAACGCCCGTCCCAGAGATGGAACGATAACGAAACCACGCAACCGGCTCGTCAGGGGTTTCGCGGCGCGGTAAAAGCACAAACATCAGCGGCTTTAGCAGGAGTTTGCATTCACAATCCGACGATGTAGCGCAACAGCATGCCTGAAGCGCCGGCGCTGCCTGATTTCAACGACCCAATTACGCGACATGCTCGCGTCGATCAGCCGCTGCTAAAGGCAGACATGACCGTCGAGGAGGCGCTCGCTGCCATCCGGCGCGAGGGTCTCGGCGAACGCATCATCTACTTTTACGCAGTCGACGAGCAGGATCGGCTCGCTGGTGTTTTGCCTACCCGGCGTTTGTTGACCGCTTCACCCGAGATGACGCTTCGCGATCTGATGGTGACCCGCGTCGTCGCGATTCCAGCAACCGCTACCGTTCTCGACGCCTGCGAATTCTTCGTTCTCTACAAATTCTTCGCCTTCCCGGTTGTCGATGCTGACCGTCACATTATTGGCGTGGTCGATATTAGCCTGTTCACCGCCGAGATGCTGGAAGAAGAGCGTGCCGATGTGCGGCCGGTCGCGGCGCAGGCTGATGAGATATTCCAAGCGCTTGGTGTTCGTCTCTCGCAACTGCGCGGCGCATCTGCCTGGCGCGTCTTCCGCTACCGGTTTCCATGGCTTCTCGCCACCATCTTCGGCGGCACCATGTGTGCGCTGCTGGCGGGCGCCTTTGAGGCCACCCTCGCCGGCAGCGTCGTCATCGCATTCTTTCTTACAATGGTTCTGGGATTGAACGAAAGCGTCAGCATGCAAACCATGACTGTCACCATTCAGGCCTTGCGTTCGCAGGCTGTAACGGGGAGCTGGTTCGGCGCGGCATTCTGGCGAGAGCTGCGTTCGGCAGTACTGCTCGGGGCAGGCTGTGGCGCTCTTGTCGCCGTGATCGTTCTCATCTGGCGGCATGATATAACAGCCGCGCTCGCAATTGGCGGCAGCATCGGACTGTCTCTGGTCACGGCGTGCCTGTTCGGCCTGAGTATTCCCTCGCTTCTGCATTCATTGAAACTCGATCCGAAAATCGCCGCTGGTCCGGTCACACTCGCAATAACCGACTTCGTCGCGCTCACCCTCTACTTCGGGATCGCCTCGCTGGTCCTCTGAACCTTCCTGTCTCGCTGTCTCGCAGGCCACGCTGAAGCCTGGGCGAAGGCGGGTCACGTCGTCGCCTCGTGCCTTCCTGAGGGTCGCGGAGGAAGACTTCGATAAGCGCGCGTGACTTCGCCTGTTGTTTGCTTCTTCTTAGTTGGGCGTTGAGCGTTGGGCATCGGATGTTGGGCGTTTGCTTTGCTCTTTGCCTCGCGGGCTCGCCGTCTTGTCACGTCGTAGCCTCGGCGTAGATGAAAGCTTCAGCGAAGAAGGCAACGAAGGTGCTCACGCGGGCTCCCTGCTATCTCCTCTCGTCCAGTTCAGCGCATTTTATTAGCGAAAGGCGATTTAATTCGAGAATCTGATCTCCCATGCGCGCTTTCATCTTCGACATTGACGGCACTCTGGTCGATTCCAATGAGTTGCACGTCGATTCCTGGGATCGGGCATTTCGGCGATTCGGCAAACAATTCTCTCGGGAAAAGTTACGCGCGCAGATTGGGAAAGGCTCCGACCAATATCTACCCGAGTTTCTTACGCCGGACGAACTCGACCGTTTCGGCAAAGAGCTGGATGATTACCGGTCCGATCTGTTCAGAAAAGAATATCTCCCAAAGGTCCGAGCGTTCCCAAAAGTGCAGGAACTTTTTGAGCGAATCCGTGACGATGACAAACACATCGTGCTCGCCAGTTCCGGCAAAAAGGCCGACACAAAATATTACATCGACCTGCTTAGGGTTGATAATCTCACCGACGGCTACGTCTCGGGCGACGATACCGACAATTCTAAACCGGCGCCGGACATCTTTGCCGCGTCATTGAAAAACCTTGGCGACATTTCACCTGCAGATGCCGTGACGGTCGGCGACACAAGATTCGACATCGAAGCGGCCGGCAAAGCCGGATTGACTACGATTGCCTTTCTCTGCGGCGGAACATCCGAATCAGTATTGCGCGAAGCGGGTGCAATCGCTATCTACCGCGATCCCGCCGATTTTCTCGCTCACTACGATGAGCTAACGACTGATGTCTCGCCGTCGCAAAAGTAGTTTTCTTTACCGCCACTCTCTTAGTTTCGTCGCGGTCGGTCTCCTGATTGTCTGGATAATCGGTTACAGGTTGCTCGATCCGAAAACACACTTGGGCGCGTTTTTTGGGAACGCCATTGCCGACTGGAGCGGCTCGGTTGTCATTATTCTTGGGACAAAGTTTCTTTACGAAGTGGGCTCGGCTGAGAGCCGGCCTGTCAGAGGCAAAGAACGCTCGCCATGGTTAAATACGCTGCGTCGGCATTCTCTTTTGATTTTTATCATCGTGACCGGCATTGCCTGGACGATTTTATTTCTACGAATGAATGTCGAGAGCAAGTGGGGCCAGGTCGTGGGCAACATCGTATCCGAATGGGTCCAGATGGCGGGCTTGGTCTTCCTCACCAAACGATTAGTAGAGATCGGCTCCAAGGAGAGTAAATGACGAACGTCGTCTGTGGAATGAAGCGGCGGGGCAGCCGCCTCTGAGCTGGAGGCTGCTTGGTCGTTGGACGTTCGGGGTTGGGCATTGGTTTGCTTCGCTCCCTTACCGCTTCAACCCATTAACCCTTCAACTCTGCCCTCTATCCCTTGGCTACTGCGTTCCTACCTTAACTTCCGTGTGCAAGACGCAAAGCCACTTTCCGCCCTTGTTGTTCATCCAGACGCCGGAGCAATTATACGTACCGGAAAAATCCTTCCCTTTGTACGCGCCCTGTTCATCGGCTTTGTAAATGACAATCGCCACCTTCTTGCTCGGGTGCGTCACATGCATGTCGCTGAAGCTCACGCTGCGGAGTTCGACGTCATTCATGTCCGCGACCTCTTTCTGCGCATCCTTCATACCTACGTCATAAATGCCGGTATAAGTCGGCGCGCACAATGCCTTGAAGGCATCGGCCTGTCGGTTCTTGTAAGTGTCCCAGGTTTTCTTCTCCAACTCCATGATGCTGTTGTCATCGCCGCCCGCGGCCAGAACGAGCAGTGGGGCTGCTACTAACGCTGCAAAGCTAAAAAGGATGGCTTTTTTCATAGGCCGGCGATCATAGGAGCCGCGGCACGAACATGTCAAAGCCTTCCGCCTCGCCCGTGGCGAGCGCTCGACCGCTTTAACCGTTTAACCCTTCAACGCTTAAGTGGTCTAGCCTCGCTCTTCGCTTTCGACGGCTATTCGGCGAGATATTTTGTCCGCAACGAGCGCGCGCCAGCGCCTAGGACCTTGGCAGCGGCTCGGCCAGTCAATAATGTTCGCAACAAAGATCTCGCTTCATTTTTTTCGTGCTCTGAGACCTGCGCTTGCTCGATTGCCGCGATCACCTTTTCCATCGCCTCGATTACGCTCGCCTGCTCTGCTGCACTCGCCGACGCGACCTGTCGTTGCGGCTTGGCCGCAGTAGTTCGGTCACGATCGAAAGCGATCCGAATCGGTGGTTCGCAGCCGGTTTCAATCACTTTAATTCCAAACTCACTGATATTGGCAAAACCTTCTAACAAACCGCGCCCGCTTCGGTCTTCAGTGGGCTTCCAATCAATCAGTCCGTATTCTGCCAGCTGTGCCACGGCGCCGTGCCAGTCACGCCGGCTTATGCCTTGCGGTGGAAGGGTCGCCTCCTTGCTGCGGCCGAAGGAGATCGCGCCCTCGTCACGATGTCGGTAGAGGAACTGCAACAATTCCCCTCTGACAACAGAATCCTTCATTTAGACAATATGCTCTCAATAGTGCAGCCCAACAACTTTGCCATCATGTCAGGTTGTAATTATTGCAAACGGATCCAACTTTTGCGCGCGAAGGGGTTTTCGTTTCCGTTCTAGACTTCTAAATTTTTGGTCAGCTTCCTAGTGTCGGCTTGAGCATGATTGCGAAGCAGGAAAACATTGCTGAACTCGTGTTTTGAATACGCGGTGAAAAAGTCATGGTTGATGCTGATCTTGCAAGACTCTAGGGCGTGCCAACCCGTGTCTTGCTGCAGGCACTCGAGCGGAATCGCCACAGATTCCCGGATGACCTTTCTTGACTCGTCGCTGTCGTCGACCATTCAAGATTTTCGATGCGCGTGATGGCGATCGATGCAAAAAAAAGCGCCCCGCATTTCCAGCGGAGCGCTTTTGTGTTACGCAGTGGATGCGCTAGTCAACGTTAACTTCAATAAAGTCCGGATCGCCCGGGCAGATTATCCGCTCCGTATATACGAAACCGTCCACGTCAACTGCGACCCAGCAACTGTCCACAAACACGAAATACGTGTTGCCGATCAACCGGAAATGGTTCGCTCCGAATTTTTGGACGAAGAACTCCTTCGGATGCCGCCCAAGACTGAACACTTCAGTGTGACGCGACCTGAACTCCTGCTTGTTCACAGTCGTTTTCTGGCTCGTACTCGAACGCGCTCCAGTTTCACTCTTGTTCACGTCCTGAGCGCGACCCTGAACATTCGTCTGTCCACTTACGTTTGTGTTCGTTTCAGGTTTTGTCGTCTTCTTTCCTTTCGCCGGCGCTGTCGTCTGCGTTTCATTTGCCTGCGCTGGCGACTGTTGTGGCTCTTCCCTTGTCTGGCCTATTGCCATAAACGGTAACGCCAACGCTACTATTCCTGTGATTGTCAGGATTTTCATACACTTCTCCTTCCATATAGTAATTCGCACCTCCCAGGACTTTTGGCCCCGCCGATCGCCATTATGCAATGCTTTGATTCCTAATGGCGGCGTCTGTTATTTCAGTGTTCTCGTCGCCTCTTCCTAGGATGATTCTGATTTTTCCACGGCGCGAGCCCGTTCAAACTTGACTGGTTAAACCAGTCAAGTTTATCGACCAACAGAAAAAATTAATGATAACAATATGACAGCGAAGCCCGGGGTTCTTGATCTGCTATTTCCGGAAGCACGTGCGGCAATCTTGCGCCTGCTCTTTTCGAACATCACAACTCAGCGCTACGTCCGCGAGCTTATGTTGATGAGCGGCCTCGCCCTGCGCACGATTCAGGAGGAACTGGCCACTTTGAGCGCGGCCGGCGTGATCACGAGCTGGTCCAACGGATATCACCGCTTCTATAAGGCGAATCGAGATCACCCGCTTTTTTCCGATTTGCGTAATATTATCCAGAAAAGCTCCCGCCTGCCGCATCCCAAACTGCCAAAGCACCGCCGGCGGAGAATGCGATCGCTCAAGAACAAAGGCCCGACGATTCCCGCGGTCAGACCCCGTTCGTTTCCCTTACCACTAACGGAATAAAGGATAATCAGAACTTGACTGGTTAAACCAGTCAAGTTCTAGGCTCCTCTCGAATTCCCCTCAGCGTTTCAGCTTCCGTCTTCCTGCTTCCCCGATTCGGCGTAGGGCGTTTGACGTTTCCGTCCTGCTTTCTAACGCTTCAACGCTGGAACGATTTAACGGCTCTCGGATCTCTGCCTTCTGTCTTCTGTCCTTCGCGCGTTATAGGTTCCGTGTTTCGTCAGTTGTCACCTGTCATTATTTTTGTTGTTGCGCTCTGCCCTTATTTTTATAACCGTGCCTCTTCAACCATAATCATCATGAAAACGACCAGACTTCTCCTTCTAACTGGTATTGCGCTTCACGTTCCCGCTGTTTCCTGGGCGGACATCATTTTTGCCCTCGGCAACAATCCGCAGCCGAATGAAGAGAACGT
>JBKPMO010000038.1:0-22432 GCA_046732175.1 Verrucomicrobiota bacterium | reverse complement strand
CTCCACCAGTGATCGCGCAGCCTTGATCATGGCCGTAGTAGTAAACTGGACTCTTATATGCCGGATTGGTCGTTGGTCCTTCAGTCGCAGGCCAGCCATAATTTGCACCGGCTTGCCCTCGATCGATTTCTTCCCAAGTCGACTCCCCGACATCATTGATGTACATGAAATTTGTCGTCCCTCGGGATGCAAACGTAAATGGATTCCTAAGGCCCAACGCCCAAATCTCATGGCGGGCCGTGGTGGATTGTATAAATGGGTTGTCATTAGGAATTGAACCGTTGGAATTTATTCGAAGAATTTTTCCAAGAAGATTACTCAAATTCTGAGAGTTACTTCCCTTGGCATTGTCTCCCACGGCAATATAAAGTTTGCCATCGGGTCCAAAATGAAGGGCGCCGCCATTATGATTAGTGGCGGTTGAGAGGGGGTCCAGTTCAAGCAGGGTTACCCTACTGCCTGTTAAAGCCACATCGCCGTTGGCAGTGAACCGAACCACACGATTGTGTGCGGGGGTTCCCGGAACCGTATGATAGAGGTAAATATAATGGTTCAAAGTAAAATTTGGATCGAAGGCAACACCCAAAAGCCCTCGCTCTCCAGTCGAGTCCACGGAGAGGGTCACAAAGGGAGTAGTTAGTAAAATTCCGTTTTTAATTACTCTCAATGCTCCTGATTGTGAGCAAACAAATATGCGGCCATCCGGTGCAATTGCCATTGCTACAGGCGATGCGATCCCACTGGCGACAGTAGTCTCAATAAAACCAGGTGGTAGTGTTGCGCCCGAGACAGAAAAAACTGACAGTACTATTGCACTAATTAGTATTCTCATGGCCTCACCAGCTCCGCTATTGCAGAGAGGCGCAATTGTTTCGATTAATAAACCCCGTCTGGCAGTGTCCGGGCGAATGCGGGAATCCCCTCGAGCGGTTAAGCTCGCCCAACCGTCAAACATCGCTGGCGTGGTCATGCCTTTTTACGATCTCGCGGATGACGGGTCAATAAAAATATTACTCGGTAGACACCGGCGACCCGGTATAGTCGGCCATCCACAGTTTTCAGCGATGGTCACTCAGTTAGCTCAGCGAACGAAAGTCATTGCTGTGGTGACCGATATCACTCCTCGATCGATAACTACTTAGGGTTCGTGTCACCGTGCGTTATGAAGCCGTAAACGCGATGCTGCTCAACGAGTTCCTGAAAGAGCATCACAAGGTAGAGAAACCGGAGAAGCAAATTGAAGCTCTCAGCGCAACCGTGCAGAAGGTGAGTAAACAAATCGAAACGAGCAAACCTAGCCTGCAACTGGCCGCTAACGATCAATAAGGGTTTGTCTCTATTATTGGTCGTCGAATTTCGATTTTACTCTTTGCTGTCGGCGCGATTTTCGCGCGTCGGCGGCAGAGAGCCTGCGTCACCGATTGAAGTTTATTTTTACCCGGCATTTCATGCACGGAGGCAATCGTGCGTGAGCTTTCAAATGCACCGGTCAGGCAAGCATAGTCTCGGTGATCTCACCGGCGAACCCGGAATAAGCCACCACATTCTGCGCGTAAATCGCTGCTCCGCGGCCTGAGCCATTGTACGCGCGAATTGCCTCGAAAAGCTTTCCGTGTCGCATCCATGTGCTACGAAGCTCGCGCATAACTCTGTCGAGGCAGGCACTAAAATTGTACCATTGTTTCTGGAAGAAAAAGTCAGGGTCGGCCTTCACGAATTGTAAGTCGTACTGGAAGATACCGTATCCCTTATAGACCCAGTTCTTGCGCGCGTATCCTCGGAGTGCGCGTGTTTTATTCGCCTCGTCGATCAGCATTTGAGTGCGCTGATCTCCATACTCTGTTCTAAACGCACTCGTGTTGCGCGGAAACGCTCTTCTTACCGTGCCGGGAGCGTCTCCGCACGCATCAAGCACGCATCGTGCACACACTTCCTCAGGCCTCAGGCGATCAAGCATGTTCACCCAGAAATACGCCGTCTCCTGGCAGGCAATGCCGCATATGGTGTCGACGCTGTAAGCAGTCCCTTTCACCGCCTCTTCTATCTCTCTCCCGAAGTTTCTTTTTAGCCAAACCACAGCCTTCAAAGCCGCGTCTCGGCCAATCGGCGCATCCTTATAAACTAACATGCTTCAGAATATAGCGTTCCCATTAACGCTCGACCTGGGCTTTGGCGTAATCAACAACTGATTCGATTTCGGAAATCGCTCGACGTCTGCAAAAAGCCTATTTTTGCAAGTTCGCGCACAGGCTTGAACTTTCGATTATGAACAAGCATCAACAGGGACTGTCAGACTTTTAGGCCCATTGATCTTTAACCGAACAAATCGGAACCGAATACTACAGATTCGACCATGCCTGACGAAACTTGCGAGCCGAAGGGAACGGAAAAGAAACGCGCACTCGCCGTGCGCGATCTGAAACCGAAGAGCGACCCCAAAGGCGGCGCGACGAACGGCGGCAAAAGCGACAAGGTAACCCCGCGAACGGAGGAAGTGGATTTCGATTGGACGTTGTCTTCGTAGTTCTCGCCTGCCTGCAGTTTGCCTAATTTCGCACCGAGCCTTACGCTTCCCGTCTCGGCCCGCCCAATTCCCGACGACAGATTCGGCAACGGAATGGCAACACGAATCTTGCAACCTAGTAAAGATACGGAATTCTAGTCCGCGGGTCGGGGGGTTCGAGTCACCCTGGCGCGCATCCTCGAAAATGTTTTAATATGACGACGAAAGTAAATGCCTCGGATGTCGAATCGATCGATGCGATCATAGCAGCGACGTACGACGTGATTTCAGGACCCGCGGGCAAACAGCGCGATTGGGACCGCGAGCGGTCACTGTTTTATCCGGGCGCTCGATTGATTCCAACCGCGACAGTTGCCGGGAGAAATGATGTCGAGCTTGCGCCGCTAATTCTGGATGTGGAGGGCTACATCGCGCGGGTCGAGCCGCTATTTGCGAAAAGCGGTTTTTACGAAAAAGAGATCGCGCGCCGAGTCGAACATTTCGGGAGCATCGCGCACGTTTGGAGCACGTACGAATCACGCCGTGATCCCAGCGATCCCGAGCCGTTCATGCGCGGGATCAACAGCATCCAACTTTTCCATGATGGAAAGCGTTGGTGGATTTTGTCAATCTATTGGCAACACGAAAGCACGCAGCAGCCTCTGCCGAAGCAGTACCTCTAAACGAGGACACTTGGTGCGCGTGCCCGTGCTCTTTCGTTAGGAAATCACCAGCGGTGAAACGCAGGATGGCCTTCCTTTACAGCGACAAATGTACCGCGGCAGGTCGCACACACCTTTCCCCCGGCAGTTAAGGTGCCCTCCACTGTGGCACGATCATCGGTTGATTCGACTATTTTTGCCGACAAAAAGACCGGCCCTTTCGTCGCCGTTGGGCGCAGCAGCTTGATCGCGTAATCGGCCGTCACGGTACATGGAGGATGGTCGGCGCCGGCTGTCTTCATCAAATGCCAGGCTGCTGTCCAATTGCAGTGACAATCGAGAAGCGTGCCGATAATTCCTCCGTTCAGCACCCCCGGAAACGCCTCGTATTTCCTTTCCGGCGTCCACTCCGCAATCACTTCATCGCCTTTCGGGAAACTGCGAATGCGCAAGCCTTGGGCATTGGCCGGCCCGCAACCCCAGCATGAATTATTCGGAGCGTATTTTTCCTGAAGCGATTGTTCTTTCATCATTGCAGCGGCGCTCTATGAGCGTCGGAACTAAGGGTTGGCGGTCATCCGCCTTCGCGCAGCTTCGGCGCGACAGGTAGACGGCCGCTTCAGCTACTAGGGTTGCGTCTTACCGTTTTTCGAAATCCCGGTGTAAGGCCGGATCGCCGGACCGGTGTAAAGCGAAGTCGGCCGGATGAGTCTATTATGATCGTGTTGCTCGACCACATGCGCGCACCAGCCTGCCACACGCGACGCGGCAAAGATCGGTGTGTTTAGCGCGGGATCGAATCCCAGCATCGTGAATACCGGCGCGGCGTAGAGATCAACGTTGGCGCAAAGATGTTTTTCGCGCTCCATCGTTTGCTCCAACTTCTCGCAGATTGGAATCCAATTCTCCTTTCCAGTGCGTTTACCCAGATCGCGCCCGATTTCACGCATGATCGGCACACGCGAATCGCCCTTTTTGTAAATACGATGGCCAAATCCCATGATCTTGGCTTTCTCCGCAAGCTTCTCTTTCAGCCATGCTTCCGCGCGATCGGGTGTCTTGATCTCATCGAGCATGCGCATCGATTGCTCATTCGCCCCGCCATGGAGCGGCCCCTTGAGCGTGCCGCATGCGCTCGTTACCGCCGCGTAAATATCCGCCAGCGTCGACGCCGTCACCCGTGCCGCGAAAGTCGAGGCGTTAAATTCATGGTCGGCATACAAAATAAAAATCGTGTCCATCATCCGGATCTGCCAATCCTGCGGCACCTCGCCTCTCAGCTTGTAGAAGAAATTCCCGGCCACCGTCAGGTTCTCACGTTCCGGCAACGGATCTTCATTGTGCGCGATGCGGTACCCGTCCGTGATTAAGGTCGAAACCTTCGCAATCAACCGAATAGCCTTACGAATGTTGGCGGCATGCGAATGGTCGTTGAGTTCCGGATCGAACACGCCCAGCATTGAGACTCCGGTCCGAAGCATATCCATCGGATGCACGTCCTTCGGCATCAGGCGCAACGCGTCGAGCACCTGTTTCGG
The DNA here is from genome assembly GCA_046732175.1 of Verrucomicrobiota bacterium. GTDB lineage: Bacteria > Verrucomicrobiota > Verrucomicrobiia > Chthoniobacterales > UBA10450 > AV69. Next base: position 17,729 of record JBKPMO010000038.1, on the reverse strand, counting down.
GATAGAGCGAGCCGCGGCAATTTCGCGGGTAAACTTGCTCAGCTGCTCGGCATCGGGCAATTCGCCCTTAAGCAAAAGGTGCGCGACTTCTTCGAAGCTCGCGTCTTCCGCCATTTTGTGAATGTCGTAACCGCGATATGCCAGACCCGCGTTCGGATCGACCCAGCAAATTTCTGTCTCTCCTGCGATTACCCCGGCGAGACCTGGACTGTAAGCTGGCTTGGTTTCTTTAGCTGCCATCGTTTTTCTCGTGGTTTTGAGCCCTGAATATTTTCGGAGGTAGCGTCAGATTAAAATTACACAAAGAGAATCATTCTCAAACTTGTCATACCGCGCGATGCCCTTCCCAGCGATCTTTTGCCGGATCGTAGCCGAGCAACTCGTAAAGCTCAGCCCGCGTCTGCATTTTCTCCAGCCAATCCACCTGGCTCGAGCGCCTTTTCAAATCGCGCAAAAATTCTCCCGTGGCTTTCATGGAAACACGAAATGCGCTCTGCGGAAAAATGACCATCCGATAACCCAGATCGCGCAATTCCTCGAATGGGAGCAGCGGCGATTTGCCGAATTCGGTCATGTTCGCCAGCAGCGGGACCTCGATTGCCCTGGCGAATTCGCGGAATTCCTCCTTCGATTGCAACGCCTCGGGAAAGATCGCATCGGCTCCAGCGGCAAAATAAGCCTGCGCGCGCTTGACCGCGCCGGCGAAATCTTCAATCGCCCGCGCATCGGTTCGCGCAATCACCAAAAAATTCGGATCGCATCTCGCGTTGACAGCGGCCTTGATTTTTTCCTCCATGTCAGCCGAGGCGATCAGCGATTTGCCGGCGAGATGTCCGCAACGCTTCGGAAATTCCTGGTCTTCCAAGTGACAACCGGCCAGACCGGCAGCTTCCAACTCACAAATCGTGCGCGCCGCGTTTTCGGCGCCGCCAAATCCGGTATCGGCGTCCACAATCGCCGGAATTTTGACCGCTTTCGCAATAAAGCCTGCGAGCAAGACGACTTCGCTCAACGTGAGAAGCCCGATATCCGGCAAACCTGCGGTGCAATTCGCTAGCCCTGCACCACTAATATAAACGGCGTCGAATCCGGCCCGCTCGATCTGCCGCGCAATCGACGCATTCGGCGCACCCGGCATGGCTACGCAATCCTTCCCGATCAATTCGCGCAATCGCGCAGGTCCGAGCCGGACGGCCGTGTTCTTTTTCATCGCGGCATTCGCAGCAGCTTCATCAAATGATGTACGCCCTTCTGCTGGTCGAGCGACCAGGCGTGGTTCAAAATTTTGGCGCAATGATCTCGTCCTAGCGCGGGCTCGACCAGCCGCAGGAACTTTCTTTCAAGCTCCCCGTCCGAGACTGGATTCTTCGCGTTACCCAACGGATAATCGACTCGCTTCGTCAGGGTTTTCCCATTCTTCAGCGTCACGTGGACGATGTTTGCCACCGCGACCGCATAAAGCGCGCTGAGTTCGGCATTGCGCGTGACTTTCACATTTTCCAAAAACTTCCAGATCGCAGGGTCGGTAAATCGCCCGGGTTCAAATTGTCGGTCCGTCACATCGCCGTCGATCAACGCAATCGCCGTGATGTATGGCAAACTGTGATCGGCGGTCTCGCGCGTTTCCGGTTTCCATTTTTCCGGCTCGCTCCCGATGATATCGACGGAGGCATCGTGTGATTCGATGTGAACCGACGCAATCTGCGAAGGATCATCGATTTGCTCACGCAAAAAGAGCGCCGCTTCAATCGCACTCTGGCTGTGATATTCCGCTGGCCAATATTTGATGCTCGTGTTCAAGATCATCGATGCCGGTCCCTGTGGATTCTCCGCGAACGGGATCATGAATTTTTCGCCCACGTTGCCGAGTGAAACACCGAGTTCTTTTTCAAAACCCATTTGTCCTTCGAAAATCGGAGCGGGCCCGGTCATTCCGGCGCGGGCGAGCAGTGCTGAGTAGACCCCATGCCGCGCTGCGTGCGCAAAAGCTACGCCCTTCCAATGGGAAAGCTCACCGACGCGCGATTGTCGCATTCCCATTCCCGCGACACCCGCAATGTTAACCGCGTGCCGCGTTTTCTCCGGATTGAGCTTCATCAACATCGCCGCCGCCAGAGCGGTTGAGAACGATCCGTAGGTCGGATGATCCCAACCCCGGGCACGGATGCTGGCCGCGTCACACAAACGGCATTGCACTTCATAGGCAAGCGCAGTTGCCGTGATAGCATCGCGTCCGCTCGCGCCCACACTTTCGGCTACGGCCAGGACCGCGGAAATGTTGTCGCTTGGATGCGCCGGCTCTTTGGAAAGATAAGTGTCGTTGTAATCGAAATATCGAATACAACATCCAGTCGCGAAGGCCGCCCAATCGGGTGGCGCCTGATGATGGGTGCCGATAATGGTGGCGCCATTTTTCGCGGAAAACTCCGATGCCACCTCGCGAGCGATCCGGCACGGTTCTTCCTTCCATGCGCCCAGCGCGCATCCGATCGAATCAATGATGCGCCGTTTCACTTCGTGCACGGTGTCCCGTGACAAATCTGCGAAGCGAAGGGCACAGGTGTATTCGGCAAACTGATGGGCGAGTGATTTGGTCATAGCAGATAGAACCAGCAATGTGACGACATCACGCAATGCGGCAACTTCCTTCATGTGCATTCGTAAAATCTGTGGTTAAACTTCGCCCCACATGAGCAAAATTTTTCCCAACGCCAAGGCTGCGCTTGATGGCCTTCTTCACGACAATATGACGATCGCCGCCGGCGGCTTTGGCCTCTGCGGCATACCGGAGAATCTCATCGCGGCATTGCGCGACAGCGGAGTCAAAGGTCTCACCATCGTCGGCAACAATGCTGGCGTGGACGATTTCGGCATGGGGCTTCTGCTCACCACTCGGCAGGTGAAAAAGGTGATGGCGTCGTACGTTGGCGAGAATAAGGAATTTGAGCGTCAGGTACTGGGGGGCGAACTCGAACTTGAGCTGATTCCCCAAGGCACACTGGCGGAGCGGTTGCGGGCGGGCGGCGCGGGCATACCGGGCTTCTACACCCGGACCGGCTTCGGTACGAAACTCACTGAAGGCAAGGAGACGAAAAATTTCAACGGCATGGAATACGTGCTTGAACCTGGCATCACCGCCGAGGTCTCCCTGGTGAAAGCGTGGAAGGGCGACAAATCGGGCAATCTTATTTTTCGAAAAACCTCGCGGAACTTTAATCCGATGATCGCCAGCTGTGGCAAGGTTTGCGTGGCCGAGGTCGAACAACTCGTCGAGGTCGGCGAACTCGATCCTGATCAGATCCACACCGCGGGTATTTACGTGGACCGCATGGTCCAGGGCGAACGCTACGAGAAACGCATCGAGTTTCAAACCGTTCAGGGGAGCGCGACCTCGAAGAAAGAAAACCCCCTTCGGGAGCTGCTGGCGAAGCGCGCGGCGCTGGAACTACGTGACGGCTACTACGTCAATCTCGGCATAGGCATCCCGACCCTCGTGGCCAATTACATCCCCAAAGGCATGAACGTCACGCTTCAGTCCGAGAACGGCCTGCTTGGCATCGGTCCGTTCCCAACCGAGGACACGGTGGACGCCGACCTGATCAACGCGGGCAAGCAAACCATTACGGCGCTGCCGGGTTCAGCTTATTTCTCCAGCGCCGATTCCTTTGCCATGATTCGCGGCGGTCACATCGATCTTGCAATTCTTGGCGCCTTCGAGGTGACGGACAATGGGGATATTGCCAATTGGATGATTCCCGGCAAGATGATCAAAGGGCCGGGTGGCGCGATGGACCTCGTGGCGGGAGTGAAGCGCGTGGTGGCGGTGATGGAGCACACTTCGAAGGATGGCAGGCCGAAGATTCTGAAAAAATGCACGCTACCGATTACGGGTCTAGGAGTCGTTAACCTCATCATCACGGACCTGTGTGTATTTGAGGTGAAGCCGGGCGGCGGGCTCGTCCTGACCGAGCTGCACCCCGGCGGTTCGGTTACGGTGGATCAAATTCGGGCCAAGACCGGCGTACCGTTTGAGGTCGCGCTAAAGGCTAATTAACGCCCCTACTTTCTCGCGGGCAGACGAGCACCAGTACTGACGCCACCACAAAGGACGCGATCATTAAAATGAATCCTGAATTGAATGAACCGGTGCGCTGACTCAGTTCCCCAAAAATCTTCGGCCCGAAATATCCACCGACGCTGGCGATGCAGTTGATGAACCCGACCGCCGCGGCCGCCGCTGAACTGCTCAGAATTGCGGAGGGCAACGCCCAAAACGACGGCAGATAAGCAATCGTCCCGAAGCCGACGAGGGCGAAAATTACTACCAGTATAACGTTGGAGCGCGGCAAGAAAAACCACGCCCCCAACGCGAGCGCAGCCGTCAATTGCGGAATGGCAAAATGCCACCGGCGTTCGCGCATCCGATCCGAGCTCCAGCCGAAGAAGAGCATGCCGGCCAGCCCGGCGCCGAAAACGATCGGGCCCATCCAACTGACGCGCTGCACGCTCCAGCCCGTGAGCCGCTGCAGCATGGTTGGTTCGAAAAACCAGAAGGCGTATCCCCCCGAATAGGTAAAGAAGAGTCCAGCCGTCAAAATCAGGACGGCCGGATGACGCAAGGCCCGCCAGACACTGAGTTTTTCGAGGTGCGCTTTCGCCTGCCGCTCCTGCGCAAGATTAGTGCTGATCCAGTCGCTCTCCTCGCGTGTCAGCCAGCGCGCTTCCCTTGGCCAATCCGGCAAAAAAAAGAGCGTGGCCATTCCGAAAAGAATCGCGGGCGCCCCTTCGAGCAAAAAGAGCCAGCGCCAGCCCGCTAAACCGAGCCATTGGACCTGCAACAGACTGCCGGCGATCGGTCCACCGATAATGAAACCGATAGGAATGGCGGCCATGAAACGCGCCACCGCCTTCCCCCGATCGCGATCGATAAACCAATGCGAAAGATAAACGATCACGCCTGGAAAAAACCCGGCCTCAGCGGCACCTAACAAAAAGCGCGCGCCCTTGAGCTGCAGCGGCGTATGCACGAAAGCAGTCAAACCAGTGAATGCGCCCCAGGTAATCAGGGTAAGTGCCAGGAGACGCCGTGCGCTCCAGCGTTCCACCAAAAGGGCGCCGGGAACTTGCAGGGCAATATAACCGATAAAGAAAATTCCACTGGCCGCGCCGAAAACGGAGTCGTTTAGTCCCAACTCGCCCTTCATTCCAAGAGTGGCATAGGCGATGTTAGTACGATCGAGATAGTTAGTGATGTAGAGCAGAAACAAAAAGGGCAGGAGCCGCCGGGCGATGCGAGCGCGCGCGCTTGCCTCGATGCTCATTTGTGGATAAGCCATGATTTCGCGCAGGATACGGGATGGTGCGTCACACTCACAATTGGAATCCTGTCGCGAAATCTTCGCGACGCCAGAGCATTGGAAGGCCGTCTGCCATCGACGCGACTAAGAAAAACGGCAGGATTTAAAGCAATTACATATGATTACATTGGAACATCCGCTCGATGAGGCATCCCGCGCCTTTCTAAGATCAGTCGAAGAATTTGCGCAGAAGGAAGTGACGCCTTTCGCCGACGAATGGGATCACGATGAGAAACTGCCCCGCGAAATTTTTAGTAAAGCGGGAAAAATCGGATTGATGGGAATGATCGCGCCAAAGGAATTTGGCGGTCGCGGTTTGAGCTATGTGACTGCTGCCTTCGCCATCAAAGAACTGGGAAAAGTTTTCGCCGCGTTATCGATGGATATCGCCGCCCACAACTCGCTAGCTGTTGGGCAGATCAACCAATTCGGCACCCCGGAGCAAAAGCAAAAGTATTTGCCCAAACTGACAAGTGGCGAATGGCTGGGCGCCTGGGCCTTGACCGAGCCGAACGCCGGCAGCGACACGGGCGGAATCGAAACGCGCGCTCAGGAAAATGGCGATCACTGGCAGATCAATGGACTGAAGAAGTTCATCACCAGCGGGCGCACCGCCGATTTGCTGGTGGTGATGGCAACGACCGGAAAGACCGAAACGGGAAAGAACGAAATCAGCGCTTTCATTATGATGAAGGATCAGGTGACGCCGGTCCGCAAAATTCACACTTATGGAATGCGGGCCAGCGACACCGCCGAATTACGTTTTGAAAACGCGAAAGCGGAACTCCTGGGCGCGCGCGGGCGCGGGCGCGAACAGGCGCTTTCAGTCTTGGATCGCGGACGCATTGGCATCGCTGCGCTGGCGGTCGGGATCGCGGAGGCGGCTTTTGATCGCGCAAATTCCTACGCCAACGAACGTAAACAATTCGGTCATCCGATTGGCCATTTCCAAGCCGTGCAATGGATGCTGGTTGATTCCGCAATGGAATTGGAGGCCGCGGAAGTATTGACCATGCACGCCGCGAATTTGCAGGACCAGGCTAAGAACACCACCAAAGAATCCGCCATGGCAAAATTGTTCGCCTCGGAATCGGCGGTCAGAATTTGCGATCGAGCGATGCAGATTCACGGCGGTTACGGCTACAGCCGTGATTTGCCGATCGAACGCTACCTTCGGGACGCAAAGCTTTGCGAAATTGGCGAAGGAACTTCGCAGGTGCAAAGACTGGTCATTGCCCGTCATGTTTTGAAAGAGGCCAAGCCGCTGAAGCTCGCGCACCGCGAACCTCGCGGGCCGAATATCTAGGCCCGAAAGATTTCATCGATTTTAAAGCTTCAACCGCTTTGAATGAGGGGCGGAGGTTTTCTTATACAACGTTGGCTCTGTAAATCTGCGGTAATCCTACTAGCAATGATTGGAACGGCGCCGGCAGCCGGACCTGCAAAGTTCGACGGCGAGTTCGTAGACAAAAGATTTCTGAACGGGCAAGGCGTGTTTGAGTTCAGCGTTCATCAAAGTGGCAACGCGCTCGATATTGCCTTCGATGCCGCCTACTCCGATTGGCACAGCGCTACCCCTGACGCCACTTGAGCGGGTAGGGTCAACGGTAACACCGCGCAGTTCACCTGGAAAGACAGCTACGGTAATACCGGAACTGGTACGATCAGTCTCGCGGGCGACGATATTGTGGTGTCGATGAAAGCGGTGCACGTCGCCAATTCAAGCTGCCTGGCATTTTATCGCCAGAACATGAAGCTAAAGCGGACGGGAAAGTCGGGACCCTGAGGTCCCTCCCACATTAAAGCGCGTCGCTACACCAACCATGATATGGAGGACCCCAGTGTGCCGCAGGGCTCTTAATGTGGGAGGGGCCTTAGCGCCCCGACAATTCTGGTGAACTCAGGGTCCCATTCTCGGAATCTGCGTCTGAATCGTCTGAAGGACGAGCCCGCAACATTTTTCATCACAAAGTGCCTCTTTCCTAAGAAGCCAATCCTCAATCGGGAAGCGACCGATGCTATTGTGTCAGCTTTTGAGTTGGCGGCTCAAAAGCAACGCATCCTTTGCGGGCCTTTGTTGTAATACCCGATCATTGGCATGCATTGTTCGCGCTGCGGGAGCCATGGACATTACCGAAATTCATGCACGCTCTGATGAGCCACATTGCCGGAAAGACAGCAAAGCTGCTGAACCATCACAAAACGTCATGGCAAGACAGCTACTATGATACCTTCGTTAAGAGCATGTCGCAGAGTATATAGAACTGAATCCCGTAACGAAGGGATTAGTTGAAAGGCCAGAACAATGGGAGGGGAGCAATGCGAGCAGGCGGGATCTTATTACTGAGCCATGGCCTTTTTTGTACGACGAGGAATGAATTGTTGGGGGACGCTAAGGCCTCTCCCACATTAGATCCCACATCGAGCTCGCATTAAAACCAAATGCGGCGCACAAGCCAACATGGGAGGGGCCTCGCCCCGACTTAATTACACCATCGGGCGGAACCTCCCCACGATCTCTTGCAAGCGGCCGGTAATCTGGCCAAGTGAGCAAACTTCCACCGCTTCAAGCAACGCCGGAAAACAGTTTTCGCCTCGCTCAACGACCGTGGCCAACTTGTCGAGCGCGCGTTTCGATTTTTCCGCGTTTTTCTTTTTGAACTTCTTCAGGCGTTCCACCTGCAATTTTTGCTTAGCTCGCGGAGTGCGCACCAACTCGATCTCGGGCATCTGATCGGCACCATTGCGGTAACGATTCAATCCGACAATCGGCCGGGTCCCGTCATAGATTTGCTGCTCGTAACGATGGGCGGAATTTTGGATTTGGCTGCGTTGATACCGATTTTCCACCGCGGCGAGGACGCCACCGAGTGACTCGATCTCCCGGAATTCATCGAGAATTGCTTTCTCAACCGCGCGCTCGACCGCTTTCATCCCAGGCGAGCCGCTCAACATGTTCATGGTATGCTTAAAGATTCCAGATTCTTCGAGCAGGATTGCCTGTCCATGGGCGGCGAGCCGGATCCATTCTTCGCTCGGCGTGGTGAATGGTTCGTCGGCGCTGTTGGAATGACACGAGTTGGTGCCGTTCATGTAGGCCAGCATCAGTTCCGCCGCCGTCCGGGTGAGGTTGTTTTTGAATTCAGCCGCGATGAGCGAACGCCCACTCGTCTGCGTGTGCAACTTAAACATCTGTCCCCGCGCGTTCGCTCCAAAGACGTCACGCGTGCCGATTGCCCAAATCTTTCGCGAAACCCGGGCGAGCGCGATGTATTCAACGTCGAGCCCACAATCGAGGAAGAAGGAAAGCCGCGGTGCGAACTGATCCACCGGCAGGCCGCGCGCGGTCAGCATTTCCGCGTAGGCGAATCCATTCGAGAGGGTGTAAGCGGCCTGCTGCACCGGGGTCGCGCCCGCTTCACCAATGTGATAACCGCTGATCGAGACCGGATACCACCGCGGCATGTTCGCGGTTGTCCATTCGATCATGTCGCAGAGAAAGCGGAGTGACGCTTCGGTCGGGAAAATAGTTTCGTTCTGCGCCTGAACTTCCTTGAAAATGTCGGCCTGAATAGTACCGCGCAGATTTGACACCACTTTCGAACCAAAGCGACGCTTCGCCGCCGCGATGTACATTGCCATGATGATCGGCGCTGGCCCGCTGATTGTCATTGATGCCGAAAAATTCGGCGCACCGAGCTCGAAACCGTCGTAGAGCCGCACCATGTCTTCGACCGTGTCGACCGCAACGCCCCCTTCCCCGATTTTTCCGAACACGCCATCGGCATCGGAATCGATTCCATAGAGGGTCGGGCCATCGAATGCCGTGCTCAGACGTTTCGAGCGCTGATGCGCGCTCAGGAAATGGAAACGCTTGTTCGTGTCTTCGGCCAACATGAGACCGGAAAACAGTCGGGTTGGTTCTTCCTGTAGAGGCGGGCGTGTCGCCGGCTCCGGGGTCTTTGCGCGCGACACGGTCCGAGCCGGACTGGCATTTGCCCCTATAGCACCGTTGGATTCACCGTTTGAAGATTTCCTGTTTCCGTAACTTCCAGTTTCGATTTCGCACAACGGCTCGAGATACATTTCGCGATACGCGCCATTCAAATAAGGAAACTCGCCCGGCAAACCCTCGCCAAACAGGTAACGCGCGATTTCGCCCGGCTCGTCGATCTCGGGCAAGGCGAGGCGAGGCAAGGGCAACCCAGTTGGAGCTTTCGCAATTGGCGTTTCGGCTTTGATCTTGTTCCAGCGCCCGGTTACTGCCTTTGCAAACCTCTCGTCGCTCCGCGCGCGTTTAACTTGTTCGAGTACAAACCGCCCGTGTTTCTCGACTGCTTCAACTACCGCTCCAAGTTTGCTCATACTAGACCTCCAAATCCACCACCGTCATCCCGTAATTAACTCGAACAATGCGTCGACGCCAGGATCACGATGGCGTTTCGCAACTGTGGCCACGATCTGCTGTTTGCGCTTGTTCTGGGTCAATCGCTGCTCGATCTCCGACAACGCCGCTTTTGCCCGCTCCAGATCCGTCTTGTTCACCACGACGATGTCGGCCACATCCAGCATCACAATTTTCTGCAACTGCAACCGTGCTCCGTAATCGGGATTCATCACCAGGACAGTTTGATCGACCAGCTTGTTGCGAAATGGCAGTGCTTCCTGACCAGTGCCAACGGTTTCGATAATCACGTAATCGAACCCGGAACGCGCGAGGAGCGCGAGACAACTTTCGGTCGCCGGCGAAAGTCCCCCGGCCTGGCCGCGCGTTGCCATGCTGCGCATGAATACCCGATCGTCCTGCGAGTTGATCATCGTGGCACGATCCCCAAGCAACGCGCCTTCGCCAATTACGCTCGGATCGTGCGATAAGATTGCGATGCGCGTTTTAGGTTGCTGCTGGAGAAAACGCAAAACCAGTTCATCAATCAACGTTGTTTTACCTGCACCACCTGGACCAGTGAAACCGATGACCTTGCAATTACGGATTGCGGATTGCGGATTGCGGATTTTCCGATTGAGCGTTGAGCGTTGGACGTTGGGCGTTGGACGTTTCTGGCTGTCGTTTGCAAATTCGTCTTCGATTTCGCTCAATTTGCGTGCGAGTGCCAGATCGGGCTTCGAATTCGCGCGACGATTTTTCCTTTTCTCATAGTGCTTCCGCACATAATCCGCCATCTCGGTGAGCGAGGTTCCGGCAAAGAAAATCTGATCGACGCCTTTGCGTTTCATTTCCCTGGCGTCGTCGTGGGTGATGGTACCGCCGCCGCCGCCAAAAACCGCGATATCGTCCGCCCCTTTCTTCTTCAACTGGCGAACGACGTCGGCAAAGAACTCGATGTGGCCGCCGTTGTAACTGGAAATCCCGATCGCAGCCACGTCCTCCTGAATGGCCGCACGTACGATGTCGCCGACATAACGATGGAACCCAAGATAAACCACTTCAATCCCATGCCTGATGAACTCCAGATTAATGGTGTTAATAGCGCTATCGTGCCCATCGCAGATCGGAACTGCGGTGAGAATACGAATCGGGGACGGCATTGGAAAAATCTAGCGTTGAATCGTTAAATCGTTAAATCGTTAAATCGTCAAATGCCTGATCTTCTCAATTTTGATGGCAAGGTCGTGCTCGTGACCGGCAGCTCACGGGGCATTGGTGCTGAAACGATCAAAGCCTTCGGGCAACGGGGCGCGAAATGCGTGGTCAATTACGTCGCGGATTCCGAGGGAAAGAACAAAGCCGACGCGCAGAATGTGGCCCAAGCGTTGACAGATCCGCTCGTCATCGAATGCGACGTCAGCAATCCTACTCAGGTCGAATCGATGATGATGGAAATTGGCGACAAGCGCGGCGCCCTGGATGTTCTCGTCAATAACTCCGGAATCATTCGCGACCGAACGATGAAGAAGATGACGTTGGAGGAATTTGAAAGCGTCGTACGTGTAAACCTGATCGGTACGTTCAATGTCATTCAGAAGGCCGCCGCGGTGTTGCGCAACGGCGGTCGCGTTATCAACCTCTCGTCCGTCAGCGGCCAGATGGGACTCTTCGGCCAAGCCAACTATTCTTCGAGCAAAGCCGCTATCATCGCATTGACGAAAGTGAGCGCGCGCGAGCTTGCCCGAAATCAAATTACCGTTAATGCAGTTGCGCCGGGGTTCATTGACGTCGGCATGAGCAAAGGGATGCCGGATGAAGTAACACAAAATTTCATTAAGCAGATTCCACTCGGTCGCCTCGGTGACGTTAACGAGATCGTGAACGCGATTCTGTTTCTGGCATCGCCAATGGCTTCCTACATCACAGGTCACGCCTTAAACGTGAACGGCGGCTACTACATGGGGTAAGTAGCACGGGCATCTTGGCTGTAGGGCCAACGGGCATCTTGCCCGTTGCTGCATCAAGGAACGGCTGTCTCCAACGCCAGTCCGGCTCGGACCTGCCGACTATCAAAACGGTCCGGCCGCCGCCCCTTTGTTTTTCAGCGCACAACCCCGCGCGAAATAACAACGGGCAAGATGCCCGTTGGCCTCACAGCCAAGATGGCTGTGCTACAACTATTCCTCGCCGTCGAAATAGTCGAGTGGGTTCGACCGCAGAATCGCGCGCTCCGGGCATCGAACAATCCACTTCTTACTATCAGGATAATAACCCGACTCGCCGATCGGATTATCGGCTACCACGTACATTACCAGGTCTTCATCGCCGTCATTGATTAACTGGTGCGGCTCATTTGGCGCAAAAATGAAGGCGTCGCCAGGTTCGATCGATGCTTTCCCACCCTGGTGTCGCGCAACTCCGCGACCGGAAATGATGTGATAAAACTCCCACTGCGCGCTGTGGGTATGATAAGGATAAGCCGCTTTTCCTGGCGGGATCCGGGCAATCTCAATATCAAAGGGATGACGTTCCATTAGATCGGTCGAAAAAGGCTTCCGTCCCAGCGCCTCGGAAACCTGTTTGCCTGCGCCGGCGAATTTGCCTTTCGGCGAAGACCAAACTAGCTCCTCCATGTTGTTGGTATTTACTTTGCGCATGGCAACAACGTAAATCGGCCCGAATCGCAAACGCAAGAGATCGAAAATCGTGGCATCGGTATTCTGCCGTCCGTTTTCTCGCGGGCGTGAGCAATTGCGATTGTTTCGATTAGTGGAGGGACACGCGCTGTCGTATCTCAAAATTTTGGGCACCTCCAGCGAGCGAAATCGATTATCGCGCCGACCTCGGGTCGGGTTATGCCAAGCCCTCAACTAAAACAACGGTAGCTGCGCGACTTCCTGTTCGATCTCGGCAAAACGAGCGCCGATCCCAATTAAGCGGATTTTCTTTCCGGTCCGGGAGAACGCTTCTTCGAGTAGTAAACGATAGTTGCCGACGTTCGGAACAAGCCCGGCCCGCTCGATTGTCGTGCGTGTGAAGTCGGAGAACTTCAGTTTTAGAAATATTTTCGTTATTCGTCTGGTCGGCTCTTTCTGTTCCAGTTCGGCCGCAAGTTCTTCAAATAACTCAGCCACTTTCTCGTCGCATTGTTCAATTGTCGTTAGATCACTGCTGAAGGTTTCTTCCGTGCTTAACGATTTGCGCTCGCGGTTCGGCTCGACCGGTCGATCATCCATCCCACGGCAAAGATGGTAGAGTTCGCTGCCGAACTTGCCGAAAAGCTTATGTAACTCCGGACGCGAAAGCCGTTGCATCTCGCCGCAGGTAATGATGCCGGTGCGGGCGAGTTTTTCCTCAGTGACCGCGCCGATCCCCCAGAGCCTGCCCACCGGCAAGGAATGCATGAACTCAGAAACCTTTTCCGGCTTTACCTCGTATTGACCGTTGGGTTTGTTAATTTCGCTGGCGATTTTTGCGATCAGTTTGTTTGGGCCAACGCCAGCGGACGCGGTCAATTTCGTTTCCTTGAAAATGGTATCGCGAATTTGCCGTGCCAATGCTCCTGGCGGACGCACATTCGCAGTGACATCAAGGTAAGCTTCGTCGAGGGAGAGTGTTTCCACCAGCGGCGTGAAGCGATGCATGATTTCGCGAACGATTCCTGCTTCTTTGCGATAGACATCAAAACGTGTCGGTAAAACGATCAAGTTTGGACAACGTTGCAGCGCCATGAAGGTCGGCATGGCCGAGCGAATACCAAAGGCTCGCGCTTCGTAGTTACAGGTGGTGAGGACGCCGCGTCGATCGCGCGCGCCGCCCACACCGACGGGTTTACCTCGCAAAGAGGGCCGGTCGCGCACTTCGATCGCGGCATAGAAACAATCCATATCGAGATGAATGATCGCGCGCGGTGAAGACGACGACGCCATAAGCCGAATCTCGCGCCAAATAACGGCGACCTCAAAGACCTACGAACCTGTTATACCAGCCCATCAACAGGGAATTTAAGTTCCGCCTCCTCGGGCCGCTCACGCGTGTCATCCCAAATCGCGCGACTGCGGGCTGAGGGATCTCTCAACCGACTCGTAACGTGCTCGATCCGATGAGAGATCCTTCGCCGTCTGCGCGGCTCAGGATGACAGCAACGCGTGAGGTAACGCGGCCAAGGTTAGTTAAGACTGATGAGTTCTACTTCGCAGTACGCGCGTGCTTGATCTCAGCACCTTCGGACGCAGCACGTGCTCGCGAATTCGAACTGAAAAAATACTATGAACGAACTTTGGCGCCAGACTGGTCTTCCCCACTCCGGAAGTTCCAATCATGCAGACGTTTTTTGGATCATCGCTCCGCGCTTGCTGGCTCGGTGACTATCTTAAACGCGACTCGACGCTGTGCCAGTTCCGGCACTGCTTTTTCCCTCGCCGCGGGTTTGACCGCTTCTCCCATTCCGATCGGTTTCAGAACAGTTGATTCAAATCCACAAAGGCTAAGGAAATCTGCAACCCTGTGAGCGCGGCGTTGACTTAAATCAACATTCTTCGCTTCGTCTCCGACAGCATCGGCATAACCAAGAATCTCGAGATTAATTGTCAGGCCGATGCGCCTTGCAGCGGTTTCGCAGCGACGAATCTCATCGGGCAGGCGGGACAACGCAGCAAACCCTTCGGTGGCGATGTCGTCTTCGTTGGTGAGGAAGTAGACAAATGCGTTCTCGATGATGGATTTCGACCGCTGAAATGTTCGCTCATCGATGTTGATAACTTTCCCGGTATCGACCGACTTGATCCCGGGCACGACAGACGCGTCTGCGCGCACTCGCGCCAGCCACTGCTGAGGCGCCTCGCCCGACAGGACGAGCGTGTTCTCGATCAACGCAGCGCTTACTGTATTTGGCGGATCAAATTTTTCAGTAAAACGCTGGAGAACGGACGCCGCATCGTAGGTCACGTCTAACGCCGAATCATCGAGTGTTGAAATTCCGGGGACGAACTTTGCCTCTCCGCGGACCCGCTCAAGCCAATCATAAGGGGCAGATCCGGTCAGGATGAGGACACCATTTTTCGAAGAAACCTGTGCCGTAGAAGGCAGACTGAAGCGTTTTTTGAAACGCTCGACGATACTGACGGGATCGAGGCCGAAAAAAGATTTCCAGTGAAACTGCACTCGCTCCGGATCAATGCCAGACCTACGCGCGACCTCTTTGGGATCCGAAGCGGAGGCATCGCGCAACCCCGTGATTTCGGATGGTCGAAACCATCTCCTATGAGCGGCCGTGACGGCAAGACCAGGCTGGGCGTTAAGCTGCCTGACAAATTTCCGCCAGCGCGATTCTTCGCGCATTGCAACAATCAAAAGCGCGGTGACGAATGCCGCCACCATCGTGATGGCGATCCAGGCGCGTACTTTTCTTCCACCGCCTTTTTTGGCAGCGGTGTATTGGGAACGAAGGCAAGCCTCCAAATCGGACCGGACCGCTTCGAATGGGGCAGCATCCCCTTTGAAGTTGGCCAGGGCCGATCTCTTGAGGATGTGGATGCTCTCGATCGTATCTTCGAGCGTTGTCCGCAGTTCGCGCGGTGGATCACCGCGAATAACGGCCGCCAGGTACGCGTACGGCCCTGGCGCGATCCAAACCTGTAGTTCACCAACCCGAAATTCTTCCAACCCGGCATCGCCGTCCGGGGAAAAGGAATCGCGCACGAAATCCTGGATCGCGCTTAGCATTCCCGCCACCATGTCCGAGTCTTTTGCCACCGCGGGATCAACTGCGACATGCAGAAGCGAGAGACTGGTCTTGCGGTGAATCAGGAAGAGTTGTTCGACGCGATAAACCAGGCTCCGCAGCATCAGTACTTCGGCAAAGGTTTTTCGCGTGCGCAGCGCTTCAAAACGCCACTTCAGACCACGCCAGGAAAATGTATGTTCGAGCGCCTGATTGAGCGATTGCATCAAGCGGCGCAGACTTTCTGCGATCGATCGGCGCACCATTGGTCCAATGATTGGATGAAGCGCATCGACGAATGCGTCCGGCTTCTTTTCGATCGACTCCTTGAGGGAACCTTCCACCGTCGGCCGCAGCGCCTGAGCCAGTTCATCGCCGCGTTCTCGGCTAAGCTTCACCGCTTGCGGCAGGATATTGGCGACATCCTGCGACCGACGTTCCTTATTGGAGACACGATCGCGCAGGTCGCGCAATTGTTCGCGCTCGGCGCTTAGGATTATGCCACGAAGCTCCTCGAAAGCTGAATCACCCGGATGTCCGCGCATAGCGGCAAGCCCGGCTATACTCCGGGTATCCGAAACTCATTTTTCAACCGCAGCGCAACCTCGCTCAACATTTCTGCCAAAGCTTCGCGACCAGTCATGGCGCTTCGGATTTGCGCCGCTTCGTGTTCGAGTCCCGCTTTCATCTGATCGTATTTCTCTTTTATTTCGGCGCTTAGTATCTTGGATTGCTCGAGCAAGAGTTCGCGCAGTTCGCCAAGGTTCTTGGCGGTTTGCTCGCTCAGGTTACTAACTTTGGTATCCAAATTTCTCGACGTTTCAGCCAAGTCTCGGCCGAATTTATCGTTGGCATTACAACGCTCGCCATGTTCGGCAGCGGCCCGGATGTTAATCGAGTCCACTTCGCCCTTGATAAAACGTTCCAACGCTTCCAGTCGTTTTTGCGCGTCGGCGCGGATTTCATTGGCTTCACGGGCAAGATTGTCTTCGAGACGCTGAAAACGCCCGTCGTAATCACGCATCTGCGGGCCGAAAAGAATGTCGCGGATGCGGTCAACTTTGCCGGCCTCGTCCATGCCGCCATCTGTTCTGCGGGGGGTTACCTCGCTTTGTATTGGTTGCTGATACTCTTGGGCCACGATGAAGTTATCAAATCTAGCATTTTTCCTAGCAGAGCAAAAAGGGCATTTGAGACCAAACTAGCTGGCGACGGCGCCACCCGGAGCAATGATGTCATTCGTGAATACCTTGGGAAGTTTGTGATGCAGCTCGCGCCAGAGCAGCAGAAGATTGATGCAAGCCTGGATTGATTGCGACCCGACGGACAAATACCACACGTACCTGATTTGGAATCCGGGCGTCCGTGAAAGGAGAATGGCCGGAAGAATAAAAAGAAAAAGTCGCGTCATGGAACTGAAGAGTGGCGGCAACGTATTACCGAGGCCTTGAAAGATGCTGGAGCTGGTGAAGACGATGCCGGCAGCGATGAAGTTCAGCGCGACGATGTGCAAATATTCGCCGCCGAAATTGATCACCTTCGGATCGTTTGAAAACGCGCGGATCATCGGCGCGGGAAAGAAATAGGCGAGCAACGCGAGCACAAGCATCATGGCGATCGCAATCTGAATGGCGGAGTAGACAGCGTGCCGGACGCGGTCTGCCTTACGTCCTCCGAAGTTTTGTCCGACGACCGGTGAAGCGGCGAAACTTAACGCCACTACCGGAAGGAACAGCGCCTGCATGACGCGCGCGCCCACGCCGAACCCGGCCTGCGCCGCCGGGCCGAAACCGCGAATAAGCGCGTACACGATCAGGATGTAAACGAAGAGAAGAAAAAACTCGGCGCCTGCCGGCACGCCGATGCGCAACATCTTACTCCAAGTCCTAAGTTGCGGCCGCATCGATGCCAACCGGAATCGGAGATATTGATATCTTTTTTTGAAATAGAGAATGAGCAACACGTCGGCGATGAGGATGGCGATGAAACTGGCGAGCGCAGCGCCGGTCACGCCAAGACTCGGAAGAGAAACGAAGGTTACCACAATTCCGCGAATCACGTCGAACGCCGGCCATGTGTGTCCTGTTCCGAAAATGAGAAATGGCGCGAGCACGATGTTGAGCGCGACACTGAGCACCTGCAAGATGACGGTCGGTTGGACGATACCGGTTGCGCGCAGGGCCGACCCGAGCGCCACCAACGGAAATTGCAGCAGCAGCGCGGGAAGGAACCAAAGCATGTACGATTTCGCCAGCCGGGCCGT
>JBKPMO010000037.1:0-9902 GCA_046732175.1 Verrucomicrobiota bacterium | reverse complement strand
CTCCTGCACCTTGCCGTCGCCATCGATGGCACGCACCACAAGGGTGTAATCGTCGACATCGTCTGGCCGCCAATCAAAACTCCAGAGCGCCCAGCTTAATTTTGTTCCGGGATAGTCGATCTTTGCGTCATCCCAACTCTCGCCATCGTCGGAACTGAATTCCACCCGGTAGATGCCGCGGTCGCCGCCGAACGCGACGCCTTTCACCGGCACGCCTTTGGCCGCATCCGCCAATTTCATCCACGTCTCGTTATATGGAATATCGATGCGCGATCGCGTGGGCACGATAAAATTTGGACCCCAGCCTTGGGTTTCATAAAAACCTTTCGCGTTCGCTTTTGTTACTTCGATGCGGGTGAGCCATTTCACATGTTTCTCGCCGAAGTAACCGGGGACGATGGCGCGCGCGGGGAACCCGTGCCGGTCCGGTAATTCTACTCCGTTCATCATCAGGGCAACGAGCGTGGTTGAGTTCATCGCTTTCTCGAACGGAACCGTATCGGTGTAGTTATCGACGCCGTGAAGCCGCACTCTTTCCGCACCAGGCAATGGAGCAGATGCTTGCAGCAGGTCTGCCATACGGATGCCGCGCCAGACCGCGTTGCTCATCAGTCCGGCATCGAGTCCATTGCTGATACACATCAAGGTCGTTTCCTGATCGATCAGTTCCATGGTCTTGAAATCCAAAAGCCGATAGGTCCGTGGATACCGGACCAGGCCGCTGACTTCGAGATGCCACAGGCCACCATCCACGCGGGGGTCGACCACATTTTTGGTCACGCAGTAGAACTGATCGTTCGGTGTGATCGGCTGGACGCCTTCGCCTTTATATTGGGTGCCATCATAGCTAAAAGTCGCGATTTGAAAGAGCTTGCGTGCAATGGCAGCGCCTCCGCCAGCGACTAAAACGCCGAGCGTTCCAAACAAAAACGCGCGCCGGCCAAGCTGCGGTAAGAATTCAGCGCTCGTTGCCGTCTTTGCTTGTCCACAATTTGTTAAAAAATCGAAACCAAGGACGAGAACGCGTTCGAAGAGCAGAAAACAAATCGCCAGCCCAAGCAGCGTGATCAACCGCGCAGCGTCGATCGGGATTCCGCCGTAATGGGTCCCAAGGACGGGCCCCAACAGAATTGCGCTAACCACTAAGGGCAGCACAACAAAAACGAGGAAGGTCCAGCGATATCGAATTTTCTGATGCTTGCGGCGCACGATTCCGTAAATCATTCCGCCAGTCGCGCCCACCAGAATTTGGCCGAACATGGACGAGCCGACGCCGAGCTGTTTCAAATGATTGTAGCCGCCGACCCGACCCATGATCCAAAAGAACGGCTTTGGCGAAATGAAAACACTGAGACGATCGCCGAGGATGACCAGCGGCGTGGCAATGTCGAACGCCCACGCCAACAGGAGCATGGCAAAGGTCATGGCGATGCCCGCCCCAACGCCGGCGAAAAAACCGCAAAGCATTGCTCTAGATCGACTCATACGTTGCGATTGTAGCACACGCGTCCAATGCCAGTCCGGCCCGGACCCTGTGCTACGAGGATGCAGACGCGATCTTCAGAAACGTCGCCAGAATTCGAAAACTGGCGACGAATGTGCCGCGCAATGTCCCGGAAACTTTCGACACCCCTCCCGTGCGACAGCGATGGTCAACTGGGATTTCCAGAACCCGCAAACCAGAGCGGGCCGCTTTCATCTGCATCTCCAGATTCCAGCCATAGGTTTCTTCGCGCATTGCGAGTTTCTCCAGCGCATCGCGCCGAATCGCGCGGAACGGCGACATGTCGGTGTAACGCACGCCATAAAGTGCGCGGATCAAAAATCCGGCCAGATAACCGGCGAATACCTGTTGCGCGTTCATGCTCCGGGGCTCGCGTTTTCCGCGTGTGCGCGAGCCGATCACGAAGTCATGTGTGCCATTGATGATCGGTTCCACCAGCGCCGGCATGAATTCCGGGACATCGCTCCCGTCGCCGTCCAGAAACACAATCAGTTCGCATTCGCCAGAAACCGCGGCTACACCTGCGGCGCAGGCACGTCCGTATCCCCGCACCGCCGAAATCACTCGGGCACCTGCGTTTCTGGCGCGTTCCGTCGTTTGATCCGTGCTGCCATTGTCAACAACGATGACTTCGCTCGGAATTTTCGTCGCCACGACCTCGCGGACGACCTGCGCAATGGGTTCCTCCTCATTCAACGCTGGGATAACAACAGAAATCCACACGTCGACAATTACGAGAGTGATTGCTCGCGATCCACTAGCTGGAGCGATTCCAGTCGTGTGCCTGCCGGTAGTTCTCCGCTGCGCGAAAGAGCGATGTAAAATTCGCTTCCCGTGGTTGGATAAAACGCCAATTGCTTGAGCTGAATGAGACCGAGCTCAAAGAGATCCCGCATCATCAGCCGGAATGAAGCCGGAGTGAAACACCATTCATGGACATCAAGGTAAATCTCTTGCTCGCTCACATCGCGGATCGCCTGTTTCGCCCGCTCCAATGAATGGACAAGTTTGAACTCACCCTTGTCGGTTGCATCCCAGGCGATGCGCCCATCCCGGCTCACCACCGTTAGAAAATACTCTGCTGCCGTTCCGGCTGGATGAACTTTCGACGGATTCTTCGCGGCATCGATGACGCGGCCGATGCTAGTAATCGGGCGAAAGTGATCGAAAGAATAACGCTTGTCGGGGACTGCCAGCGAAAGGACCTCGTCCTTTTTCAAGAGTGAATCGCAGTCGTTGAGGAACCCGATCAGATCAGTGGTGTGTTCGAGCACGTGCGAGGCAACGATCCAGTCGTAAACGTGGCGGCAGCCGATCAGCTGGCCATAAGGCCGACCATCCCAAACGAAATCGACCTCTTCGATGTTTTCCATCGCAATCCCATGCGGCCGATATTTTTCGATCAACGCTTCTTTGTTGCAATAGTCCAGCACGTGCACGCGAAAGCCCTGTTTCTTTGGCGCAATCGGAGAGCAACCTACATCAATCTCCAGGCCCAGACCGTCGCGCTTGATATGCGCCAGAATAATTTCCTCCCGAGTCATGACGCGGTCACGCGATGGACAATGCCTTTGTTGCGCAAAATTTCGGCGGCTTCGCTGAAGTAATCGCGGACGTCGTTTTGTGAACGAATCCAATCGAGATAACGGCCGAGTCCTTCTTCCAGACCCACCTGCGGAACATAACCCGCAGCCCGGATCCGTTCGGTCCCGCTGATAAGATGCCGCATCTCTCCGGGCCGAAATTCGCCGTTGATTTCCGGCGGGACCTTTATTCCGAGTGCATCAGAAACTCCCTGCGCAATTTCGCGCACGCTAACGGCTTTACCGCTGCCGACATTCACTGGCAGCCCATCCAGCGCATCCGTTTTCGCAGCGAGGAGGTTGGAGCGTGCAATATCCTCCACAAATGAAAGATCACGGGTTTGTTCTCCATCTTCGTAAAACACCGGCGGCAGACTGTTGAGCAAACGCGTGCAAAAAATCGCGATCACGCCGGTGTAGGGATTGAAGATCGACTGTCGCGGCCCATAGGTGCAGGAATAACGAAGGGCGACTGCTGGGATTCCGACCTGTTTTCCCCAAAGCAGCACCAATTTCTCCTGATCGACCTTGGTTAAGCCATAAACTGTTTCGCCACCAACAGGCGCCTCTTCCGGCGTCGGCACGCTTGTAGTTGGCTCATTGCAGATCGGGCACCGCACCGACCAATCCGCGCGTTGCAATTGTTCCACCGGTCGTACCCTGGGAAAAACGAGACCGTGTTTCGAGCACTCGCCCGCACCTTCGCTGTAAACTGCTTGTGAGCTGGCAACGATCACTTTTCGGATCGGCAGATTTTTTTCGCGAATAATCTCGAGCATTTGCGCCGTGCCGAGCGAATTCACGTGCACGTATTTCGCCATCTCCGGCATGTAACCGCCATACGCTGCTTGATGAAAAATTACGTCGATATCTCGCAGAGCGTTCTCAATGGTCCCGCGATCACGCAGATCGCCTTGTACAAATTCGGCATCCCGATTGATCCACGCTGGTTTTCCTCGCTTGTGCGTATTTGGTTCGAGATTGTCGAGGATTCGCACCCGCCAGTCTTCGCGCACGAGCAAATCGGCGAGGTGCGAACCGATCAGGCCCGCTCCGCCGGTGACTAATGCGCGTTTCATTTTGTCGCGTTTGTGGCAAACGCCTAGGTTTAGATTCGGCGCTTGGCACAAGCGCCGCTACAACAATTTCATCCTCTACTCGGGCCAGAACCGCTCGCGTCCATCACGCGCAACTAGCTTGGTTAGAAACTCTCTTGTTGCTGGCGCGACATCGTAGGTCTTTTCATTCAGCAACTCGCCACACAAACGTCGGAATGCCTTCGCATCATCGATATCATAGAATTTAGGCAGGACATGAACGTTTAGTGTTAATTCCCGCGCGCGCTCCAGCGTCTGAGTAAACACCCGCTCGGTGCTCCAATCGATGTCCTCGAAAAGATGACGATATGCTTTCCTCATCCCGATCAAATAATAACCGCCGTCATCGGATGGACCGAGCACAATGCGGTTGTCGGCGCCTTGCAACTCGACCGTCGCTTGGCGAAACGCGTCCGCGGTCACAGTAGGGCTATCGGAATTAATCAGGCAGCAGGATTCAAAACCGAGGCGTAGCAGGTCGGTCGCGGCGTTCGTCAATCGCTCACCAAAACTGTCGCCACGTTGCGGAACCAGAACGAAATCAGATGGCAAAACGTCCACATAATCGCCCTCGCTTCCGACGGGCGTAAAAACACCGACACCTTTTGATTCGCCTCCTGCAGTGACGATTGCTGCGGCAATATCGCGCAAGAAACAAATATTTAGCTGAGCAGCTTCATCAGCCGTGAAGGGTGGTTGTAACCGTGTCTTCACTGCCCCGGCTCGTGGTGCTTTGGTCATGATTGCGAGCGCGCAAAGCTTGGACGCAACCGAGTGGTCTCGTCGAGGATCAAGAACATTATGCATCGCTACCGCGTTAAACGAACGACCAAATCAAAGCCTTTCACTCCAGACTTGTTCACAACCAGTCTGTTAATCGAACCTTTGATTTCCTTAAACCATTCATCTTCAAGTTGGGAACAACGTTGGTCCTTTGTGGGTGGCACGCCTCGTCGAATTTTGCTTGAGGCCAATGTGAATAAATAGGTAAGATTTACGCGAATCTGCCGTACGACGAAAGGCGGGCGCCGATTATCACAACTTGTTCGAAGTTGTTCGCTTCTTTTTGCACGATGAGTTAACAGCGTCGATGTGAAAATTTCATGCGTAAGGTTTGTATTTACTGTCGGAATTTTAGTTAGCCTGGTTTGGTCAGGTTCAGCGGCCCAGGGACGTGAGCCGGCTTCAGAATTGTCGTTGCTGGAGCTGCAGAAGGTTCTCGTCAGCAAGAAATTCATAGATCTAACGCATGAGTTTGCTCCGGGAATTCCGCATTGGCCTGGTTTTCCGGATGAGCAACAGAAGACAATTTACTGGTACGAGAAACAACCCGGCCTGATGGGCAGCGGATTTTTCGCGGAGGTTTTTACCCACGTCGGCCAATGGGGCACGCATATTGATCCGCCGGCGCACTTTCACAAAGGTCTGCGCACGGTTGATCAAATCGAACTCAAGGAAATGATCCTGCCGCTTGTCTGTGTCGATGTTCATGAGGAGTGTGCAAAGAATCCCGACTACACCCTCACGATCGATCGCTTGAAAAAGTGGGAAGCAGACCACGGAACAATTCCAGCAGCTGCGTTTGTGGCGTTGCGAACCGATTGGTCGAAGCGGTGGCCGGATGCTACCAAAATGGCGAACAAAGACAGCCAGGGCATTGCTCATTACCCGGGGTGGAGTTTGCCGGCGCTGAAATATCTTTACGAGGAACGAAAAATTACTGCCTCCGGACATGAAACAACCGATACCGATCCGGGATTGGCGACAACGAAAGACGATTATTCCCTGGAAGCCTACATTCTGGGTACCAATCATTATCAAATCGAATTGCTAACTAACCTCGATCAAGTGCCAGAGTCCGGCGCGATTGTCTTCGTCAGTTTCCCCAAGCCAAAAGGCGCCTCCGGCTTTCCCGCCCGGGTATTTGCGATCTTGCCTTGAAGCGTTCCCGCCTGTCTTTTGTCGAAATCGGCACAAATGGAGAGCCGACAAGGCCGGTCGGGGCGCTGTCCAATACCGCGAGAGATGTTTGTGACAAAACGGCCAACCTTTACAAACTAGCAGGCTTATCCCCGCCCTGGATGGGATATCTGGTTCTCGAAAACGACACAATAGTTGGCACGTGCGCATTTCGTTCGCCCCCACGGAACGGTCAAGTCGAGATCGCATATTTCACTTTTCCAGAGTTTGAGGGTCGCGGTTTTGCCACAGAAATGGCGCGTCATCTGATCCAAATCGTGAAAGATACGGAGCCTGGGACTATGATTTTTGCGTTTACCTTGCCTGAGAAAAACGCTTCCAACCGCATTTTGCAGAAATTGGGATTCGATTTCGCTGGCGAAACGCGTGACGAAGATGGGCTGGTCGTCTGGCGATGGGAATTGACGGCGAATTGACGCGACGCCTTCCTCTCGTTAATCCGCCTCTTTCCGCCGTGGTCGAAAATGTGCTTGGTCAGTTGACCGAAAGTCGCGGCACGAACGAAGATAGACTTGGAAAATGCACATCACGGACATCATGCGAGGGGATTCTCCGACGTTTTCGTTCGAGTTCTTTCCTCCGAGAACGCCGGAGGCGGCCGAAACTCTCTACCATACGATTCGCGATCTCGAATCGTACATGCCCCACTTTGTCAGCGTTACTTACGGTGCAGGTGGCTCAACGCGCGATTTAACCCATGATCTTGTCGAGCGCATTCAACACACCACAAAACTGGATCCAATCCCTCACCTGACCTGTGTCTGCCACAACGAAGAAGATATCGAGGCAATTCTAATTCGATACGCTAAGTCGGCGATTGGAAACATTCTTGCGCTCGGGGGCGATAGGCCGCGTGAAATCAGGTACGACAAGTCGCGCGACTCGTTTCAACACGCGATCGACTTGGTGAAGTTCATTCGCAGATTCAATAAATCGGGCGTACATCCGGACCAGCGCGGTTTTGGGATCGGCGTGGCCGGTTTTCCCGAGGGACACCCGGCAACGCCGAATCGATTAGTCGAAATGGAGCATCTCAAAGCGAAAGTGGACGCTGGCGCCGACTACATCGTTACACAACTATTTTTCGATAATCGCGACTTCTACGATTTCCGCGAACGCTGTGCCCTGGCCGACGTCCATGTCCCGATTATCGCGGGCATAATGCCAATCACCTCTATGGGTGGATGCAAGCGGATCGCCGAGTTGGCGGGCGGCGCACGCTTCCCGGCCAGGCTTCTGCGTGCTTTACAGCGATGCGAGAACGATCCTGAAATGGTCAGGCGGGTCGGTGTTCACTTCGCTTTGGAACAATGTCACGATCTTTTGGATAACAACGTTGCCGGCATTCACTTCTACACGCTCAATCGCTCCGACGCCACGCGGATAATTTTTGATAGCCTCGGTATCCCGCGTCGCCGGAAGGCACAGGCGCAGACCGTTTAGAGCGATCTCAGAAATGAAACTGAATCTGGAGGGCAGAGCTCTGCGATGCCGGGCTTGTAGAGCTCGCCCCTCTATTTCGGCGCGGAATTTCCTGGCGTCTATTTGATTACGCCATTTCTCCATTTCGATTGTACGTGCGAACTCGCCCGATTTGCGCGCAAGATGTGACGCGCAGATGGTCTGGCGCGCTTGAAAAAACCAAACCGCGTCGTCTGGCTTCAACTTTTCGCTGTTCTCGGCGTGATCGGGATAATAGTCGCGCTGTGGAACATTTTTCCGGTCCCGGAAGCTTTGGAGATGATCCAGCAACGGGTAATGCGCTGGGGCGTTTGGAGTGCAATTTGTTACCCGATTCTTTACGCGTGCTGTAACGTATTGTTGCTGCCGGGCGGTGTTTTGAGCATTGGTGGCGGATTTTTTTTCGGTTTATGGTGGGGATTTCTCATTGTTTTGATCGGCAACGTGACCGGTGCAGCGATTTCATTTTTCATTGGTCGGACCGTCGGGCGCCGGTGGCTGCAGCGTCGTCTGGAAAAATCACGGAGGCTTCATGCGTTGGAACCGGCAGTGGAACGAGAAGGCTGGAAGCTGATTTTGCTCAGTCAACTGCACCCGCTGTTTCCCAGCAGCTTGATGAACTACCTGTACGGGTTAACCAAAATTCGTTTTCGCACATGCATGGTTTGGATCGCAATTGGCCAGGCGCCGGGGCTGTTTCTTTACGCCTATCTAGGGACTTTAGGACAATTGGGGCTGCGACTAGCCCGCGGGGAAACTCATCCGCGAGCGTACGAATATTGGGCTTGGGGCGGTGGATTGCTGGTTTCATTGGCAATCCTGGTATTGATGGGTCGGATTGCACTGCGCGTTTTGCGGAACGGGAACAACATAATTGACTGATGTTCTGATGGATAGGCAATTTGATGATCTGGTCGTACGGGCATTGGCCGCGCGTTCTAAGGCATATGCGCCGTACTCAAACTTGGCTGTCGGAGCGGTGGTCAAATGCAAGGCGGGGGCGATCTTTGCTGGGGCCAACATCGAAAACGGATCTTTTAGGTTGACGATTTGCGCCGAACGAGTCGCGATGGGTGCCGCAGTCGCGGCAGGAGAACGAGATTTTGTCGCAATTGCGGTTACGGCGGATTCGGATGAACCGATCGTGCCTTGCGGAGTGTACCGGCAATTTCTGGCTGAATTCAATCCGGATTTGACTATCGTTGGCGCCGCCGTACGCGGCCGTCGAAAGATCGATAGTCGTTCGCGTCTTCTCCCCGATCCGACCAGAGGAATTCTAAAAAGTGCTGACACTACCTGATCCAATCGACGTTTTGGTTGTTGGCAGTGGCCACGCTGGGATCGAGGCCGCCTTGGGGTCGGCACGATTGGGGTGTCGCGCCCTGATGCTGACGCAAAATCTCGATACGATCGGTCAGATGTCATGCAATCCTGCCATCGGTGGGTCCGCCAAAAGCCATATAGTTAAGGAGATCGATGCACTGGGCGGTGCGATGGCGATTAATGCCGACGCCACTGGGATTCAGTTCCGTGTTTTGAATCGGAGCAAAGGTGAAGCAGTCTGGGCGACCCGGGTTCAATGCGACAAAAAGGCTTATCAATTTCGGATGAAGGCAACGTTGGAGAAGACACCAAATCTCCAGCTGCTGCAGGGAACAGCTGCTAAGCTGCTCGTTGAAGGAGATGGAGCGGTTGGTGTGACCACAGATCTCGGGATGGCGATCCGAGCGAAAGCGATAGTGATCACAGCCGGCACATTCCTGCGTGGGTTATTGCACGTAGGTGAACAGTCGAAGCCAGGGGGACGGATGGCAGACGCGTCTTCGAGCCTAAGCGACAGTATTCGTCTGTTGGGATTCGAAGCCGGGCGGTTCAAGACCGGGACGCCATGCCGACTCAATGCCAATTCGATCGACTTCGCCTCCTTGGAGGTGCAGGACGGAGACGAGCCACCACCACGTCTTTCCTTTTTGGAGAGGGTAGTTGGGGAGGAGAACGAATCGTTCACCTTGAATTTTAATGAGGCCGGAATGTTCCATGTGGAACAACTTCCCTGTTGGCTCACCCATACAACGTTGAAAACCCACCAGATAATTAGCGCAAATCTCCATAGATCACCCCTATATCAACGTAGAATTAAGGGCGCTGGACCCCGCTATTGCCCCTCCATAGAAGACAAGATTGTCCGCTTTTCCCACAAATCCTCCCACCCCATCTTCCTCGAACCCGAAGGACGTCATTCTAGTGAAGTCTACGTTAACGGCATCTCTACCAGTC
>JBKPMO010000036.1:0-30845 GCA_046732175.1 Verrucomicrobiota bacterium | reverse complement strand
CGCGCGGAGTGGAACCGACCGTCACTGGATTGATGGTTACGTCCTTAAGTTGACTATAAAGATACCATGGCGCATTTGCCCACGAATCAGGTGAATTGCCGCCGCAATTAGGATTATTCAAAGGTGGGGTGATGGTGGCGGGCGAACTCGACTCATATACCCTTGAGGGCGGAGGAGTAACCGCAGGTTGGGGCGATATAAACACCGGTACATTGTTATCAACCGTCCCATGTATATATCTGGTTGTGCGAAGGGTCGCTCCGTCGGTGGTAACGGTTCCATAGATGTCACCAGTCAGACTGGTGAAATCTGAACTGCCGCAAATAACATTGCCATCGCGCGAATCGGAAAAGTATTGAGGCAATGGATTTCCGCCCAATACCACGGTGGGATCGTAAGGGCCGTTTTTCGAGTTAAAGCTATCGATCAAGCCGGAGGAACCGGGCCCGTAGAACGAACCACTGGTCTTGATGGCACCATTAATCGTCATGACGGGAACGGCAATCAGTTCCACCCGTCGGGCAATCTGGGCGATCGGTTGCCCATTGGCATCGCTCGGAACAGCAACGATTCGCTTGTTATTTCCATCACCGTCACCGTAGGTGGCGAGGAAGTGATCGAAGTTGAAGTCGATCTTCCGCACCAGACTATCACCAGCGCCCCTCGCACCGGACGTTCCAAAGCTCGCGCCGACGCGTGCCGGCGTGTCATCCATTCCCGTACGGCGCAATCCAAATACGCGGGCCGTGCCTACAGAACGAATGCGATAGCAGCGGTAGCCATCCACAGTCGTGAATTTATCGACCGTGGCTATGGCGGAAAGGTTGCCGGACGGGCCGATTGGAGTTGGCATGGTATAAGTCCATGGTCCAACGGAAGCGTCCGTACTGCTCCAGCCTGTTGCGGTGAATTGGGTCGCTGGATTCGTAAACGTTTTGCGTGTTTCAGCGAAGGCAATGTCCGCGCCCGCTTCGGCGGCAGCGAGAGCGTCCCTCCATGCGCTCACCTGCTTGGCTGTAATGTTGTAGCGTGTCGTGCAATTCAACAGCACGTTCGCGCCAATTATTGAGATGATCAGGATCGTGGTCATCGCGCAGACGATGGCACTTCCGTTCTGGTTCCGTACATATATTTTCATAGATAAAATGATTGCAAAAGTTGGTGTGTTCCTAGTTGCCGCGGCGCAGGTTGCGCAGATAAGCCGTGGAATACACCGTAGTGCCAGCGCGTTCCATGGCCGCGTTGTTCGAGGTGAAGATAGGAAGAAAACTAACTACCGTGGATAGATAACCGCTGCTTGCCAGGTTCACATCGGTGACCTGGTCGACGAGCTGATCCGTGCTCGACGCGATAGTGGTAACCACGCCGTCTTCGGTTCGCAAGATGGATTGGCCATTAATCGAGTAGACCACCGCCGAACTGTTGGTGCTCGTACCTCCAGGGCCGTTTTGAACGGTCCCCGGATAGTAGTTCACCTGATAACCATATCCTGTTTTTGTAATGGTGGGTGTTCTGCGGGTGTTGATATTGTCCGATGTCGCGTCGGTGTCTCCGGCATCGACCACGTATTTCGGGACCCAGCAATAAATCGTCTGCGCATTGGCGGAAATCTCGGCGATGTTGGACCGCTTTACGTCCCGGTTCAGGTAATCAATGATCCGGACCTGCTGCAGATGTGTGGAGAAAAAGTTGTCCACAGCGGCGAAGGTCCGATTCAGTGAAACAGAGGCCGCGATGATAGCGCCCAGAACAATCATTCCCAAGCCCATCGAGACCATGATCTCGACTAGTGTGAATCCTTGCCGGTTCTGATTTTTGATAAGCTTCACTTTTTAACTCCTTGTGCAATTACAGTTGATGTTTGTGTCGCACCCGTCCGATTGCCGAATGTGGCTGACCACTGGTCCGCGACGTCAACCCGGACGAGCGTGGAGCCTGAGAAATTCGCGGTCGCCGGCACAGAGCTAACGGTTCCGTTAATTGCCCGGGTGTAAGTGATGGTGGGACTGCCACTGGGATAGTCGGTAATCGTCACGGTTTCGATGGCCTTTTTCGCAAGCGGCGACGGATTGGCCGGCTGAGCGAGCAGGCTTTTCATCGAGCTTACGGTAGTGAGGGTGGTGAAGTCTGCGTTGCGCAGCTGCTCCAGGCGATCGTGAACGGCTTCGGTTGCGCCCACGTTTTCCTTGCTTGCCGAGATAAAGCGCAAGCAGAGACCGTTGACTTCGAAAATGGATAAAAAGAATACCGCCACCAGAGTTGCCGCGACGACAATCTCTGGAAGTGTAAACCCGGCTTTGGCAGATCCCTGGTTACCTAGTAACATTGAAGACCTCGGCTAGGGTTGCAGCCGCTTCGAGCTGGCGACGTCTAATTTTCATATTATCTATAATAAGCTCTTTGCACGCCCCTGACTAGCCAGATGACT
Organism: Verrucomicrobiota bacterium; assembly: GCA_046732175.1. Lineage (GTDB taxonomy): Bacteria > Verrucomicrobiota > Verrucomicrobiia > Chthoniobacterales > UBA10450 > AV69. The sequence goes on along the minus strand of JBKPMO010000036.1, from coordinate 28,417 downwards.
ACGTAAGCTGCCCTGTGGGAAGTACGTATCCACGCATTGTACGCTCCCCTTTGGACAGAGCGTATCACGCTGGATACGAGGATTATATGGAATGATCAGGCCCGGAAATTATCACGGAGGATCCCGGTTTGTCGCCCTACCTCACCTGCTGCTGGCCCTCGGGCACGCGGCGCAAAACGTTGCGCGTTTCTTGTTTCTGGAATGCGTCGATTTCTTGGGTTATCACGAATGTTCATAAGTTCTTGGCGTATTCGGACATAGATGGAAACGTGTGGCTTAGCGCATGTCCTCTACGTAGCTGACAATCTTGTAATCAATCCGTTCGCCTCCCTAGCTAGCGCACGGTCATAATGCCAGCTGGCATTGCCGTTTTCGTAGAATGTCTTGCAAACAATCGCCCCGGTGACGTCAGGATTGCCATTTATCTGAAAATCCGCGCTCGGCGCATAGAATGTCGCAGAAAAATTTCCCGGCGACGCAATGTCGATAGACTGAGTAACCGCGGGATCAGCGGGACTGATTCCATAGAATTGAAGGTTCCCGCCGATACCACTTTCGTTAACATGGATTCTAGGGGTATATCGAGCTGACCGGAGCCGGCTGGAGACCAGAAGGAGCGCCCCCTTGCCGCTATTTTAGCCTCCCCTGATCTTGGCCCTGAAGACCCGCAAAAGGCTGCACCTCTTTCCGAGAGCAAGGGTCCAATATCAATACATTGATCTTGAACATGCGAATTTCGACGCCCACGTTAATGCTAGTCCGGATTTTCGTTCCCATCACGATGCCAGGTTGACTGAGCACAACGCAAGTTTTGTCATCATTTACCAGTTCTAGTTAGTTGGCCCACTAGCTAGCGCTGGTTGGCAATTCGCGCTCTACGCGCTAAGTGTTGCTGATGGTGCAATTTCCCAAGGAGGAATCAGCTTCCGGCGAGTTCCAGCGCCAGGAAGATGCTTTTCGCGGGTTGATTTCAAACGATAACTCCACGCCGTATTCTGCGGTTCCAAATCGTTATCATCTTTATGTCTCCTTAGCGTGCCCTTGGGCGAGCCGCACAATCATTGCCCGCAAGCTGCTCGGCCTTGAGGAAGTAATCGGAATGACCATTGTCGACCCAGTCCGTGACGAGCGCGGATGGGCTTTTCGCGATTCCGATCTTAGTTCTGGCCAACAGCTCGCTGCTTCCTTTGCCTCCGCGGATCCAATTAATGGGTTTCATTTTCTGGCCGAGGCTTACGAACTGACCGATCCGAATTTTGATGGTCGCGTCACTGTCCCGGTACTTTGGGACAAGGAAACGCGATGCATTGTCAATAACTGCGAAGACGATATTTGCCGGATGTTCAACGACGCCTTTCGTAGTTTGGCAAAGAATCAGAAGCTCGATCTTTTTCCAAAAGACATTGCGGCGGAACAGGGAAGACTGAGTGATTTCATTTACGACAAGATCAACAATGGCGTTTACAAGGCAGGTTTTACGACCAGACAACGCGTGTACGAACACGCTTGCCAGCAGTTATTCGACGCACTTGATCAATTGGAAGATCGATTGGCGACAAGCCGTTATTTATTCGGAACTAGGATAGTCGAGACCGACTGGCGATTATTTTGCACCCTTATTCGTTTCGACGTCGTCTATTACATCCATTTCAAGTGTAGTCTGCGCCGTATTATCGATTACCACAACCTCCAGGGCTATCTGACTGACTTATACCAGCACGATGGCATCGCCGAGACGGTAAACTTTGACCATATCAAACGTCATTACTATATGACGCATGAAGAAATAAATCCGACTCGCATCGTCCCGATTGGGCCAATCCTCAATCTCACAGGCGAGCACGACCGCGTCAGGCTCGGCGGCGGGTAACAGGCGCTTCTCGCGTACAAATCGCCAGTCCTACTCGGAGCCATAGCGTCTCACTTCGTCACAGCCAGGCACTTCGGCGCGTCTCGTGATGTAGCCAAACCCTCGGCACGAAATACGATATTTCTTACGGCCCGTAGGGTGACCAGAAGCTGGTTCCAGCCACGTCAGACAGTACGTCGTAATCGCTGGGACGGACCTGTGGAATTTGATCTACCGTCTGTGGACCATATGCCGTGCCGAAGATACTGTTGCCGGTGTTGTAGAGCGGTGAGCCTTTCTTGATGTAGGCAGTCCAATCCGCCACCGCAACCGGGTCGTTGGTCTTTTTGTTGTTCTCGATCGCGTACTGGTCAATCGCTGAATCAATCAACCGTAGATCGGTCAGGATACGGCTAGCCTGGGAGCGCTTACGCGCGCGCAAGAATCCAGGCACAGCGATGGCCGCGAGCAATGCAATGATTGCAACGACGATCATGATTTCAACGAGAGTAAATGCTTTTTGGTTTGGTGGTGGGGTCTTCATTGTTTTTAGAGATGAATTTTTGCAGCATCGGACATGCCGATGGACGATATGATCCTCAGTCCGCGCCGTACCCAGGTAGAATGTCAACCGGTAGGGCCCGCTCTTCTCATTTTGGCGATTCTTTTTCGCTTAGATGCAGCGTTTAGGAAATCGAGAAGCCGTTTCCCCGATTGGTCCACCTCGATTCAAACGTCCGGGCACTACCGCGAAAAACTTGCTGCGCCTCGTCGGCGGTTCCATAGTCGAAATCCGGCATGCAAATCGTTCGCTCTTCCGGGCCCGCGTCTCCCAGCTTGGGCATCAAACCGCTGCGCCTCATTCTTGGCATTCTCGGCGCTATCGGAATAGCGCTTATCTTTTTCTCACTCCTGTTCGGTTTTCGTTCGGTTCCAACCAACTCCGTCGGCGTCAAGCTTCGCTTCGGCGCCCTGTCGAGCATCGAGGGACCGGGTTTAACCTACGTCATCCCACACGTGGACGAGCTTACGATTGTGCCAACGCAGCGACTTCTGAAACTCGAATTCGGCTTTTCCACTTCTGGCGCAACCAATCCTTACCAACACGATCGCGAAACCGAAGACACCGAAACGATGATCACGGGCGATCTGAACACCGCGCTTGTCCCCTGGGTGGTGCAATATCGAATCACCGATCCTAAAATGTATTTGTTTGGTGTGCGCGAGCCGGAAAAAACCTTGCGCGACTTGTCGGAAAGCGTAATGCGCGAAGTGATCGGCGATCGCACGGTGGATGAGGTCCTCACCATCGGACGCCATGACATCGAAACATCAGCACTCAAGCGACTGGCTGAACTTTGCTCGGACTACAGACTTGGATTGCAAATTCAGCAGGTTCAGCTTGCGACGGTGCGCCCGCCACCGGCAGTGCAGGCGGCGTTTAATGAAGTTAACCAGGCACAGCAGGAGAAGCAGACGGCAATCAACCAAGCCTGGGCTGTCTACAACGACGCGGTGCCGAATGCCGCCGGACAAGCGAAGGAACGCCTGAAACAGGCTGAAGCCTACGCGTTTCATCGGGTAAACCAGGCCAAAGGAGATGCTGAGAAGTTCACACTTCTGCTGACCGAATATCGCAAGGCTCCCGACATTACCCGCCGCCGCATCTATTTGGAGCAAATGCAGGCGATTCTACCGGCGCTACAGAAGAAAGTCATTGTCGACGACAGCCTCAAAAACATTTTGCAAACCTTGCCGCTGACAAGCCCTGATTCGAGTCACTCACCGCACTGACATGCAACAGTCGACTTACTCAGTGACTCCGGCGCCGATCCGCTTCCTTCAGTCACGCACCATGGCGGTCCTCGGGGTTTTCTTTCTTCTAACGGGATTGAAATGGGGCTCGATGCTGTTTGTCGTTCACCAATATGAGGATGCGATCATCACTCGTTTCGGTAAAGCTATTCGGACCGAGACTACGCCGGGGCTGAAATTCAAACTGCCGTTCTTCGATAAAGTAAACCGTTTCGACAAACGTGTGCTGGCGTGGGACGGCCCGCCGACGGAGTGCCCGACCAAGGACAAGCTTTATTTGATAGTAGATTGCTTCGCGCGCTGGCGTATTAGCGATCCGCTGTTGTACTATAACCGGTTAAATGACGAGCGGAGCGCGCTCTCTCGACTCGACGACATTCTTGGCAGCGAAACACGCACCGCGGTAGCTACTCATGACTTGGTTGAGATTATTCGGGTAACGAAAGGCCGACAACCGTTGCGCGATCCCGAGCTGGAGAAGAGCGGCACGGTTTTGCCAAGTAACATCCCCGATATCCAACTCGGGCGAGGGGAGATCGAAAAACAAATTACCGAACGAGCCCGGCAAAAGATCGCCGATTTCGGAATTGAACTACTCGACGAACGATTCAAACGGAGTAAGTATAATCCGGCGGTTGCGGAGAAGATTATTGAGCGGATGTCGAGTGAGCGTCATCAAATCGCGGCACGTTTTCGTTCCGAAGGCCACGGCGAAGCTGCCAACATCAGCGGACAAAAGGAAAGCGAAGTGGCCTCGATCATTTCCAGCGCCAATCGCGATGCATTGAAGATTGAAGGAGAAGCCGACGCCGAAGCGGCGCGGATTTACGCAAGCGCCTACAGCGCGTCCGACGCGCAGGATCTTTACCTTTTCCTGCGCAGTCTGGATGTTGCGCGGTCGGCCTTCGAGAAGGATACCACTGCCGTGATTTCGACTAACAGTGATCTAGGGCGGATGCTCAAAAGTATGGGCGGTTCAGGGTTAGTTCCAACAAAGGGAACGGGTTCCCAATAGGCGTCCGCCCTGCGGGCCTTTCACCCGAGAAAACGAGTTTCGCCTTAACTGACGCGCGAGGTGCTTCCGTCTCCGATGAAACCTTCGCTTTCCAGATGAAGGACAATCTCCTGCGCTGCCTCATCGGGAGTTAGTTCGGCCGTGTTTATGGTGACGTCGGCATCAGTCGGTTCTTCATACGGATCTGAGATGCCGGTAAACTCCTTAATAATACCCGCACGCGCTTTGGCATAAAGACCTTTGCGGTCGCGCCCTTCGCAAACTTCCACCGGGGTGGAGAGATGCACCATGATAAACCCGCCTAGCGGCGCGATCATGGCCCGCACTTCTTTCCGCGTTGCGTCGTATGGAGCAATGGGAGCACAGATCGCTATCCCGCGATTCTTGGTGATTTCGGAAGCAACATATCCGATGCGACGGATGTTAAGGTCGCGATGTTCGCGGGAAAAACCAAGCTCGGACGACAAATGCTTGCGAACATGATCGCCGTCAAAAAGCGTGACCGGCCTGCCGCCAATTTCGAGGAGCTTGATCACCAGAACGTTCGCAATGGTCGATTTGCCAGCACCGGAAAGACCAGTGAAAAAAATGGTGAACCCCTGTTGATGACGAGGCGGGAAAGTTCGCCGGAGCTCCTGTATAACTTCCGCATAAGTAAACCAGTCGGGGATCAGCCGCCCTTCGTTCAGCCGTTGGCGCAGTTCCGTGCCCGAAATCTTTAACACCCGCGCATTACGGGGAACTTCGTCTTCCGGCAAATACTTGGCCTGGTCTTCGACGTAAACCATGTTGTGGAACGGGACCATGGTCACGCCGACCTCAGGTTCGTGTTTTTTGAACAATTCCTGAGCCGCGTACGAACCGTAAAACGGTGCACCATTTGTGTCATTGCCCGGCCCGGCATGATCGCGCCCGACAATCATGTGCGAACAACCGCAATTCTTTCGGATTATGGCATGCCAGAGGGCCTCTCGTGGCCCGGCCATTCGCATGGCGAGCGGTAACAGCGCAAGTTTTGCGGTTCCGCGGGGATACTTCGTTTGGATTACCTGGTAACACCTGACTCGCGTGAAGTAGTCAACGTCGCCTGGCTTGGTTAGTCCCACCGCAGGATGAATCAACAAGCTCGCTTCGGCTTGTTTGGCCGCGCGGAAGGTTAATTCGACATGGGCGCGATGCATGGGATTGCGCGTTTGGAACGCGACGATGCGGCGCCAGCCTTGCCGCGCGAACTGACGACGCAATTCACCCGGCGATAAACGCAAGGTTTTAAAATCATAACTGGAAGGCGTTTGGACTCCTTCGAGACGACCGCCAATGTAGTATGGGTGTGATTTATTAAGGAGATAATCGACACCGGGATGACCGAGACTGGTGGTGTTGAATATGGCTTGCGCTTCTTCACTACGATCCGGTTTCCAAACTTCTTCCACATGCAACAGCGCCAGCATCACTCCTTCGGCGTCGCGGAGGGCAATCTTGCTCTTTCCGGGCGTGAGCGATTTCGCGAAATCTTCGGTCACATCAAGAATGATGGGGATCGGCCAGAGAACACCGCTTGCCAATCTCATTTCCTGGCAAACACGCTCGTAGTCGGCCTTGGTCATGAACCCTCGCAGGGGCGAAAAACCCCCGTTGAGGAGAAGCTCCAGATCGCAGAGTTGCCGCGGCCTTAAGTCCCACGATGGGAATTCTCTCGATTCTGTTTTGATCTCTGCGCGCCGCTCCGGATTCGCATAAAGATCGAGCAGCTCACCGCCGTGCGCGGCAGGCAGGTGAGCGGCAGAAGTGCGTTCCGGACTGTCAGTTATTTCGGTGCGATGCATCTAAATTACGGAAAAGTGGCAACCTTAATCGAGGTGCAGTCCGGATCAACGTTTGTCTCCGCAAAAACTGCACGGCTTGGCAGTGAAGAAAGTTCTATGCCGAAGTAATGTCACTGATGTCCGCCAGATCCGCTAAAGCCACCAAAAGCTGCTGAGACACCCTCCGCTCGACGTATAAAGATGAACTGGGCGCCCCGTCGGGCGATGAAAATAGGTGCGGCATTGCCGCCAAATTGCCGGCATCGAGGTCCGACCGGACTTGCGCGCCCGCTCGCGCGGCGACTTCGAATTGCGGATTTAAGATTTACCTGGAAAATTCGTGTAGAGCCAAGGCGACTCCGCTGAGGTGCGCCTCCTTGGAACGAGTCACAGGGCTTCGGTGGAGCATCGGCGTAGGTTTGGGCAACATCGGCGTGGGCTTCGGTTTTGGAGTCGGAGCCAGCATTGGGGTCAGCGTTGCCTGAGGCAAATGCTGCGACGCAGGTTGGGGGATAGAAGCCGAGGCGTGCGCCTTCTGAGACGCTTCCCGTTGCCGCTGGGCGAGCTCCAACGCTTGTTTCTTCTCATGTTGCTTTTGCAGGAAGAAGGCGCTTCCAAGCGCGAGGAAGATTACGCCGATTATAATGTGCTTGATCACGAAGGACGAGGAAGAACCGGATAAGCTATTGTTTTCCTAAAATCTTTCCATATGTGAGTCGCTTTTACCTCGAAACTGCAATTACAAATGGACCAAGCGGTCCTCCCAAATGGCACCAGTATTGCTGGGGTCTAATTTCCATAACTATGGCATATGCCAGTAAATATTTCATGGGAATTGAGGTAAAATTTGATGAGAACGCTAAGATTCTGACGAGCGATTCCAGCCCGCTCAAGAGCCTTGGAAAAATGGCGGCTCAGCACGAACGAGGAACCACGCTGGTAGAGATTGCCGTGGCAGGAGCAGTGCTTGTGCTCGGGCTGACGAGTTTATATGCTCTTTACGGAACTACCGTAAAAGAGGCAAAAGCTGGCGACGCCGCCACGATCGCGGAACAAAATAGCATCGCACGAATCGATCAAATGAGAGATCTCACTTGGAATAACACAACCAGCCCATCCTCTATCGCGGCGCTGCTTACGACGCCCACTTCCTCAGATAATGCTTCGGCGATTTCCAAAGAAATCATAAGCATTTACCCCGCTGCTGTTCCGCAGACTTCGCCCCTTCCGGCACCGACTCCCACTCCAAGTCCGACACCGGGTTCTACCCCATTCTTTTCCGTGACCAAGACATACACAGGAACGCCCGCCACCAGTCCCTCTGCTCCGGCCAGTATCCTCGGTGAGAAATTGATCCGCGTGGAAGTTACGACTGAGTGGGTTGCCTCGGCGACAACCCATCAGCGTCAAATGTCGACCTTGATCAGTAAATCAGGAACCAAAACCCGATGATCACGCGCCCTGCTTCCAACAAGCAAAGAGGCCGTGGGGGAATGACGCTGGCCGAGATAATGATTGCTTTGGGCATTCTCGGACTTGTTCTTTCTGTGTGCTACACTTCATCCGTCGCACTGCAACGGGGTTTTGCCTCAACCACTTCTTGGACCGACGTCCGAACCAATCAGCTGCGCGTGCTCGATTCTTTGGCAGCAGATCTCCGCAATGCGACTGCCAAATCCTTTACGATAAGCGCGGATGGTCTCACGAACACGCTTCCACTGACGTTGACAATCCCCATGCGATATCAAGCGAATCCAAGTACCGCTTCGGCTTACGAGACCACCGGAGCGCTCGCAGGCGATCCCGCTCGCTCCGCTCTCGCGCTTGAGCCAGGAGTCTATTCGACGACCGGAGGTATGCAATATAGGGATAATAGTGGGCAGCAAGTAGCAATAGCAGTGACTTATAAATATGGTGCGAGTGGAACCAAACGAACAATTGTTCGCCAGATTGACTGGCCCTACACCGCAACAGCGAACTCGACATTAGCCTTATCCTCGCCGTTACCCGCGGCCGCCAACACCGCTAGTCGCGAAGTTGGGACGTTTACGAACTACTCAAGTGCAAGTCTCTCCGACCCCAACAATATTTTAAAGGTGACATTCACGAACCAGGATATGCAACTGATTAGCTCTTCCGATACCGCCGTCGTTGTCAGAATTGAGGCGAGTCCCGATTCCAATCACCCCGAAAACAAATCAGTTTTGAATGACACGATATTTCTTAGAGAGGCAACTTTTAAATGACGAAGTATTTCTGACCACGTTATGAAAATGCAAAGCAATAGGCAATCGCACACAGCGTCCGCGCTCGTTGCGGTGATCATCACTATTACGGTCTTGGCATTACTGGCCAGCTCTCTTGTTATGAATGTGAACAATCGCCGTATGACGCTCAGCCAGGCATCGGCCTGGCAGGAAGCATTGGCTGTAGCCGAGGCGGGCGTTCATCAGGGAATCGCTCAATTGGAGCAAGGCTTGGTCCAAAATTCTCTACCTTTAGCAGGGCCGAGTCCAATAGCTTGGAGTAGTCCATTTCCAGGCGGCACGGCTACATCTACATCGACAAGGGTGTACTTAAACCACGCTGGTGAAGGGCCATCTGGTGCGTCTAACAGCTATGCCGACTATACGTTGACTCTGAATGAAAACACTACGCAGACGATTCCGAGACCTTACTACTGTATCGTCTCGGTTGGAACGGTGGGACTTCCGGGAGGTAAATCTCTCAGCATGGAAAGCGCGGATGCTGTATTGCGGAAGCTAAATCTGCGAACCGACACCCGAACCGCGACCCGCACGATTGAGGCATGGGTCAGACCGGTTTACACCACACAGGGCCCGCTGAAAACGGATCAACCCATCAATTTAAACAACCATAACATCTTTGTTGATTCTTTTAACTCCGCCGATCCCACTCGTTCCGTCAACGGTGCCCCAGATTCTCGAGATTCCAACGGACATCTTCTGACTAACATCGGACAGTTTGATGCTCCTAATTTTGACGTCCCCCTAGCAGCCAATATCGCTACCAATTCGCCATTCGCCAATATCGGTAACGCGACTGTTTACGGCGATGTCCTTACTAATGGCGGCGCCACTGATGCAAATGGGGCCACTGTTACGAACACGTCTAATGTTCAGGGTCAGATTATCAGCGATTATTACGAACCGCTTGAACCCATTTATGCCCCGCAATGGAGTGACGCAACTATAAGCAATTCGGTTAATAATTCCAAGACTTACACTGGAGGGACCGCTACAAGTCCTGCTCGTTACCAGGTTGGTACCCCGGCAAGTATTGGCAATATAAAACTTTCAGGTGGAAAGCAGGTGACATTTGATTTTGGCACCACAAGGGGTAGTCCCGATCCAACCAAAAATTACATCGAACTCTATGTAACCGGAGATTTTACCACAAGAGGGTCGGGCACAACCGATGGCTCGGTTGTTATCGTAAATGGAGTCAACGTTAAAATATATGTGGCAGGGGATCTGAACTTCTCTGGCAATGGATTGATTAATTACAACAACAAGGCATCGAGCTTGGAAATCTATGGAATTAGCCCCCCGGATGGAACGACTCAGACCTTTACTCTAGCCGGAAACTCGGACTTTTACGGAACGGTCTACGCTCCGGGCGCGGATTTGAAGCTCGCTGGAGGTGGCGGCAGCGGCGAGTTCGTCGGAAGTTTTACCGGCAAATCAGCTTTTCTTAACGGAACGACGCAGATTCGTTATGATGAAGCGCTCGCCGGTAGTGGGCGCATCGCCAGTTTTAAGATTGCCGCGTGGTTCGAAGACGTTAAGAAAACTGGGACTTTTACTGGCCAATTGCAATTCTAGGCACTGCTCACTCAGCCAAGTTAAGATGGCATCACACGACCTAAACAGGTGGATCCGTTGATCGATCGAATGGAGACCGGGCTGCGCCTAAAGATTTTTTCGTCTGCCCAACGCAAGCCTTTCTTCGCTCATTTGAAAGGCGCTGAGCAGATTCACTTTGCCAATAAGGCTGCGGACTCCGGCAAATGCCGGGTTACCAGCATCCATCCGCCGGGAGTTGGGCATATACGATCTAAACACGATGTCACAATGTATATCGATGACGCATTTCGTCTGCGACGACGTCTTGCGAAATTGCGCAGGAAAATTCTGATCAGTGGAAGAATTAATCAATAAACCTGTCGGACAGCGATAAAGCGATCCCGAGCTGGGACCTAATGGAACGTTGACGACGACGATTTGAGACTCTATTTCAGATCCATCGGCGCTACTTGGTTGGCGAGTCTTTCGAAGCGCGGGTCGCCGCGCAGCGGATCGAGAATTGGGTGAACTTTGATCATGTTGATATAAGCGCTTTCTTTGTCTCGGTAGCTTTGCTCGAGCCAATTAAGGGCTTCATTCTTGTCCCCGAGCACCATGTACACCACCGCACGTCCGAAGGCACAGTTGTAGGGACCACGGATAGACGCAATCGCCTGGTTAAGCTGCGCCAATGCCTTTTCTCGATCACCTTTCATCGCATAGGTATACGCCATTCTAACCAAAGGTGTCGGAGGGTCATGTGGGGCCCTGAGATGGTACGCTTTTTCGTGCTCGGCAATTGCCTCATCGAAATGCCCGGTGAGAGCCAGCGCGTCACCCAACATACTATGGGCGAAATCAAAATTCGGATCGAGTTCAACCGTTTTTCGGAGTTGAGCAATGGCTTCCGTGTACCGTCGCGCAACGATGTAGCCGAATCCCAAGTTTGTATTGATGATTGGGGAAAACGGATCGAGTTCGACCGCGCGCCTTAGTTCGGCAATCGCGCGGTCATGCTGGCCTAGCGGCGAGAGGACATCGATCCCGAACCAATGATGTGCCGTCGCATAGTTCGGAGCTAATTCGATGGCGCGTTCACCTTCACGTTTTGCCTCGGGCAGATTCACCTCGTTGGCGAAAATTTCTGCGAGCGAAGCATGTGCTTCGCCGAGCTGATTATCAAGCTGGAGAGCTTTGCTGGCTGCCGCTTTCGCTTTCGGGAAACATTCGTCCGCTGAAGCATAGCCCCACGCAAACAGGAGAACATAGCAATCAGCAATGCCCACATAGGCCGGCGCATAATTTGGATCCAGGGCGACAGCCTGTTGAAAATAATCGAGCGCCTTTTTGAATCCTTCTTCCGTCCGCTTTCCCCAGAAGTAGCGGCCTTTCAGGTATAGCTCGTGGGCTTCGGTGTTTTCCGTTGGACGCGCAGTGAGGGCCTCTTGTTCCGATCCGCTCAAGTTCGCCTTCAGGGCAGAAGCAATGTTGGTGGCGATCTCGCTTTCGACGGCAAAAATGTCGGTCAACTTGCGGTCGTATTTATCAGCCCAGAGGTGGGAATCATTCTGTGCCTTAATCAGCTGCACGTTGACGCGGACCTGATCGGCCGCCTTCTGAACAGTGCCTTCGAGAATGTGCGCCACACCAAGTTGGTGCGCGATCTGAGAAAGGTTGGCCGGAGCGGTCTTGTACCTCTGCGTTGACGTGCGCGAAATCACCTTCAAATCACGGATCTTCGACAATCGCGTTAGAATTTCTTCCTGAATGCCGTCGGCAAAATAAGCGTTGTCTGGATCGCGGCTCAGGTTCTCGAATGGCAGAACGGCAATGCTTTTTTCCGGTGCAGTCAGGGTTGATCGCACGCGATACCGAGAAAAAATTATGATACCGGCGACAATTGCCGCGAATGCGATCAACCCTGTCGTTGTCGCGACCCAGCGCCGTTGCGCGTTTCTTCAGTGCCAGAAACTTGTTGGGTAGTTGCGGATTCCCAACTTCATCCGAGCAGAGGTTCACCATCGCGACACGCACTCCGTGTTTTACTTCGCACGCGCCAAGGTCGTGCAGAAGCGGTCGCCACTGTTCGTATTCTCCTAAATCGTCAGCGACGCGTTTGGAGACAAGAATATGTCCGGCATCACCGCAATCCATCACCCGCTGCGCAATGTTAAGGCCGGCTCCTGCAAGATTCGGCCGATTATTCACGTCGATCACTCCGCTGACGGGTCCGCTATGAATTCCCATGCGCAGTTGCAGGAGCGGATGTTCCTTGAGCGTCCGGGCGACTTCGACCGCGCACCGCGGGGGCCCTTCCGGGCTGGTGTAAAAGACCAAGGCCATACCATCGCCGGTCGCGATCTTCAGTAAGCGATCCGCCGCTTCGGCTCGTTTAAATTGTTCGGAGGCGCGGACGACCTGATTTAATTCTTCAACTGCGGCGTTCTGGTCGTTAATCGAGAGCTTCGAGTAGCTAACAATGTCGATGAACAAGACATGCGCGATCTCCAGCGCGATCTCTTTCTTGCTCTCTGTGGACATGGATGGCGTACGCCGCCCTCACTTGTATCAGCTCGGATTATCTCCGTTTTCTCAGATAGGTCTATACGAAAGCGAGTAACTTGCTCAGCCGCATTCAAGCCGTGTATTCTTCCACCACGTATTTCCTCCCCGTAGTTCAAAGGATAGAACAACGGTTTCCTAAGACGAGCAGTTCGCGTCTACTCGAGCTGCGCGCCGATCTAAGTCAACGCTCCACGCTTTGCACTCTTCAACAGGAATATAGATAAGCGGCAGCTCCTTAAGTTTTTTCTCATTACCAAACAGAGTTCGCGTCTTCGCCGTCATTTTAAAGCAAAAGGCGGTTAGACCCCCCGCTTTCATCCGTTTATAGACGGCCGCACGACTGACTTTCGCATATACAGCCGCGCCGCCTGGCGAAACACATGGTCCTATATGCTGACACAAACCATCGAACCACCCACGCATCTGCGAGTGATTTCCTTGAGCCCGGTAGATTCGAGTCCCCTCATCCGGGACACCCATTAAATGCTCGAAGGCAGATGGAATGGTTACCAGGCCATCGTTGGTTATCATTTCGCCAACTGTAATGCCCTGGTTGGCGATTTGTCAACCTATTTTGTGTAAATATTCGTCGCGTGACGCAATATCTAGTCAATGGGGCGCAGAAACTGCTTTATCACGGGGTTGGATTAGAAAGGAGGTTGATATGGCCATATACAAATACGTCGGGTTTATTGGCAAACTCGATCTCACAGCGTTTGATCAGTTGTACGATCCCGGCGACAGAACGCCATTTACCGGCATTTACCGCTGCGAAGCGTGCGGTCACGAGGATGCCTGTAATACGGGCGATCCATTGCCGCCCGAGGATCACGCGCAGCACAATCCCGATCAAGGTGCCGTAAAATGGCGCCTGACTGTATTTGCCTACGGCAGGTAGCTAGCAGAAGAAGAGGCGGCGCCAGTCGGTGCCGCCTCTTCTAACCTGGAAAAGTGAAGTTACCTGCTCGAAAAAGACTTGCCTTCCACCACTCTTTTCACACCATAGGACTTTCGTCTAATCAATAAACCTGTCCGTTCAAACTATAACAACGCTATGAGCAAAATTCTGACAATCATACCACTTCTGATTATGTTGCTGATCACCGCGCCGGTCGCGCCGGCACAAAATGCTGATCGCTTGGCGAAAATTCAAGCGGTGGCGCAGCAACTGAAGCTTACCCCGGAGCAGGAAGCGAAAGTAATACCGATCCTCAAAGAAGAGGCGCCAAAACTGGAAGCCATCAAAAGTAACACTTCGATGTCTGGATTCCAAAAGATGCGGGAGTTACGGGCTATCCATAGTCAAACGGCTCCTCAGCTTCAGCAAATTCTTTCTCCGGCGCAGTACCAGAAGCTACAGGCGATTCGTGAGGAGGAGATCAAGAAGGCCATGGCGGCAAAGCGATCCGCCAGGTAATCGCGCGCCTCGCTTCCGGGAGGTCTTTTGGATTTTAGCTTAAACTGGCGCGCCGGCCGAAACAGGTACGGCAGCGCTGAGTTTCCGACGCTCCACCCAGCGTTGTAACACAACGTAAAACACTGGGACGAAGAGGACGGCCAGACAGGTAGAAGCGAGCATGCCAGTCGCGACTGCCAATCCGAGAGACTTGCGCGCGCTGGCGCCCGCGCCGCTCGCGAACACCAGAGGGAGAACACCAAGAATAAAGGTAAGCGAGGTCATCAGGATAGGGCGGAAGCGCATTTGCGAAGCTTCTACGGTCGCTTCCGCGATCGTTTTGCCGGCCGCTCGGCCGGCGCGCGCCAGTTCAACGATGAGGATCGCGTTTTTGGCCGAGAGGGCGATAAGAAGGACGAGACCGATCTGCACATAAAGGTTATTTGCCACACCCAGAGCGAGAAGAGCTCCTACAGTTCCGAGCAGCGCCAACGGTACTGCGAGAATAACAGCGGCAGGAATTATCCAGCTCTCGTATTGGCCAGCCAAAACAAAATATACCAGAAGAAGGGCGAGGGCGAAGATGAACCAAGTAGAGTTCCCCGCCAGCTTTTCCTGATATGACATGGCCGTCCACTCATAACTCATGCCGGCGGGTAATACCCTTGCTGCGATTGCTTCCATTGTCGCCAGTGCCTGGCCTGAACTATAGGAATCGTTAGCGCTGCCGTTAATCGTCGCTGAGGCAAGCAGATTATAGAGGGGGATCACGGCCGCTCCTTGGGTAGCTCTGATCACCGCTACGGTGCCCAGTGGGATCATGTCGCCGTTTTGGTTGCGCACATGATAAGTCTTAAGATCCTCAGGCTCCAGGCGAGAAGGCGCGTCAGCCTGGGCATAAACCATGTAATTATGTCCGAATTTCGTGAATAGATTGACAAAGCTAGAGCCGAGATAGCTCTGCATGGTCTGATAGATATCGTTGATAGCTACTCCGAGCGTTTCTGCCTGGGTCTGGTTTACATCGATAGTAATTTGCGGAACAGAAGCGCGCAGCGGGGTAAGCGCCATTCGAATCACGGGACTAGCTCGCGCTTCCGTGACAATCTCCTCCGTTACCGTCTGCAAGCGTGCGAGGTCGGATGAACCATCCGTCAGCTCCACCTGCATTTGAAAACCGCCGGATAATCCAAGTCCCTGAATTGGTGGTGGAACAATGATCATTGTCTTCGCTTCCTGGTAACTAGCGAGTCGCGCCGAGAGCGAGCTGTAGATTGAACGCAGATCTTCGCCTTTGCGCCGCTTGCTCCAGTCCTTAAACATCAGGTAGATGATTCCCGCATTAGCCAGCGAAGCATTGCCATCCAGCGGGGATAAACCACCAATAGCAATCGTGCGTTCGACTGCCGGATGCTCTTTGGAGATCTGCGCAAGCTTGTCCATGACCGCTTCGGTCCGTTCCAGTGACGCGCTGTCCGGCAATTGCACGATGACCATGGCGTAGCCCTGGTCCTCTGTCGGAATAAAGCTGGTTGGAACTCGAGTTAAGCCCCAACCGGCCACCGCGACTAAAATCAGTCCAAGCACGGCCATTCGCCCGCTTTGCCGCACCATTCGATGGATTTGCCGGACGTAAAAATTTTCGAGGTGCGCATAGACCGCGTTAAAACCGCGAAATAAAAAATTCGCACGGCGCTTCCGATCACGCGGTCGCAGCCACAGTGCACACTGTGTCGGCTTTAGGGTGGCGGCGTTGACGGCGCTGATGAGGGCAGTCGCCGCGATCACGAGCGCAAATTGTCGGTACATTTGACCGGTAATCCCGGGCATGAACGCCGGAGGCACAAATACCGACATCAGGACTAGCGTGACCCCCAGGATCGGGCCGAAGAGCTCGCTCATTGCGTCGATGCTTGCCTGCTTTGCAGTCTTGCCGCGTTCGAGGTGCTGCGTCGCTCCTTCTACCACCACAATCGCGTCATCCACCACGATGCCGATGGCCAACACGACTGCGAAAAGGGTGAGCAGATTGACGGTGAAACCCATTATCGCCATTGCCGCAAAGGTGCCGACGATCGTTACTGGGACGGTGGTGGCCGGCACAAGTGTGGCACGCCAGTCTTGCAGGAAGATGATAATAACGATTAACACGAGCGCGCCGGCTTCGAACAACGTGTGATAAACCTCGTTAACTGAGGCTTTGACGAACACGGTGGTGTCGAACGGAATTGTATAAATCAATCCTTTCGGGAAATTCGCAGCGAGTTCCTCCATGGTTGCTCGCACCCGCTTTGCCGTATCCAAGGCATTTGCTTCAGGAAGTTGATAAATCGCGATGCCCCCGGCTACGTTTCCATCCATCTTGAAGAACTGGCTGTAGGTTTGGGCAGCTAGCTCTACCCGACCAATGTCACGGATGCGCGTAATCTGTCCGCCATTGTCTGGAGCAAACTTGACAATAATGTTCTCGAAGTCGCTTGTGGTGGATAGATCGCCTTTTACATCTATCGTTAGCTGAAAGTCCTCACCAGGCGGCGCCGGTGGCATGTTGATTTGGCCTGCGCTGACGAAAGCGTTCTGCTTCTGGATCGCGGCGATCACATCGCGCGGCATAAGTGAACGTTGCAGCATCTGTTGCGGGTCGAGCCAGACACGCATGCTGTATTGACCGATTCCGAAAACATTAACGTCTGATACGCCTTCTACACGCGCCAGCTTATCCCGTAGTTGAAGGGTGGCGTAATTACTCAGAAACAACGCATCGTATTCGGCGTTAGGCGAAGTAAGGGTGATAATTTGCAGAATCGCGGTCGATTTTTTCTTCGTTACGACTCCTTGCTGCTGCACGGCCTGCGGTAGTTGAGCCAGCGCGGCAGAGACGCGGTTTTGCACCAGCACCTGCGCGAAGTTCAGATCCGTCCCAACTTTGAATGTGATTGTCAGCGTGTAGCGCCCGTCTGCCGCGCAGGTCGACTGCATGTAAAGCATATCCTCGACGCCATTGACCTGCTGCTCGATAGGCAGAGCAACCGCGTCGACCAGCGTCTTGGCGTTCGCGCCCGGATAGTTGGCCGTTACCTGAATCGTTGGTGGCGTAATCGGGGGGTATTGCGCGACCGGCAGATTGTAGAGCGCGACTGCACCTAGCAACATGATGACGAGCGCGAGAACGTTCGCGAGGACTGGGCGCTCGATAAAGAATTTCGCAAACACGAGATTTGCGCGTCCTATGTGGTGATCATGCTCCGTTTCGTTGCTTTGCGTTCGGACCAGGTTTGCAGCACGACGAAGAATGCAGGGACAAACAATACCGCCAGACATGTGGATGCGAGCATCCCACTGGCAACGGCGATGCCAAGGGAACGACGCGCACTTGCCCCGGCGCCGCTCGCCAGCACCAACGGCAAAACGCCGAGAATGAAGGTAAAGGAAGTCATTAGGATTGGCCGAAATCGAGCTTTCGATGCGCTAACTACCGCGTCGATAATTTCCTTTCCCGCCGCTCGCGCTTCGCGCGCCATCTCTACAATAAGAATTGCATTTTTGGCGGACAGGGCGATGAGCAGGACTAACCCGATCTGTACGTAGATATTGTTAGCAAGACCAATACTTAATAGCGCCGCCACCGTTCCCAACAGTGCGAGCGGCACTGCCAAAATTACTGCAACCGGTGTAATCCAGCTTTCGTATTGCCCCGCCAGGGCGAAATAAACAAGCAGGATAGCTAGCGCGAAAATAAAGTAGGCTGAACTACCTACCATTTTTTCCTGGTAGGCGAGACCAGTCCATTCAAAGCTCACGCCTGGTGGCAGTGTTTTACGGGCAATCGATTCGAGAGCGGCCAGCGCTTCACCGGAATTGAAGTGAGCAGCGGGTGCGCCATTGATGGTGGCGGACGGAAATAGATTATAGAGTGAAATAGCGGTAGGACCTTGTGATGGCTTGATGTCGGCGAGTGCACCAATAGGCACCATGTCTCCGCTCTGGCTGCGGACGAAGAGTTGTTTGATTCCTTCGCTGTTCAGGCGATGGAACGGATCCGCCTGGACATAGACCATGTAGTTATGGCCAAAGCGCGTGAACAGGTTCACGTAGCTCGAGCCAAGCGAACTCTGCAGCATGTTGTAAACATCGCCCACGTCCACGTTCAAAGTTGCAGTCTGGTCAGGATCCACAGTGAGGGAAAGCTGAGGAACAGCCGCGCGAAAGGCGGTGAAGACGTCGTCGACCTGAGGCGCGGTGTGCGCTTCTTGCACGATTTGATCAGTAACAGCTTGAAGCCTCCCGAAATCGTAGCTCCCGTCGTTCAGTTCCACCTGCATTTGAAAACCATTGGCCGCGCCAAGACCCTGAATAGGTGGTGGAATTAAAAGGCGTGTGCGGGCGTCCTGCATGGTAGCGAGCTGGCGTGCCAAATTATTGTAGATGTGCTGAAGATCTTGACCTTTGCCGCGATCATCCCAATTTTTCAGCATCAAGTAAACAATACCGGCATTAGCTAACGAAATGTCGCCGTCTAGCGGTGAAGGCCCTCCGGTCCCAATGGCGATGGCACGTTCCACGCCCGGAGTATTCAGACCGATGCGAGCAATCTCATCCATGGCTTTCTCGGTGCGGGTCAGGGATGCCGCGTCCGGCGCCTGCACGGCAACCATGAGATATCCCTGGTCCTCCGCCGGAATGAAGGCGCTGGGAACCTTAGTTAATCCCCATCCCGCAAGCGCTACCAGTGCCAGCGCGATCATGACCATCGCGCGGCTGCGTTGCACCATCGCGTGAATGATCCGGAGATAAGCCCTCTCGACGCGGTCGTAAATTGAGTTGAAACCGCGAAAGAAAATATTCTTGCGCCGATTCGGATCGGCACTGCGCAACCAAAGAGCGCATTGGGTTGGCTTCAACGTGATCGCATTGATTGCGCTAATCAATGCTGTTGCGGCAATGACCAGGGCAAATTGACGATACATCTGCCCCGTAATTCCTGGCATGAAGGCCGGCGGTAGAAACACCGACATTAACACAAGCGTGATTCCGATAATCGGGCCAAACAGTTCACGCATGGCATCGATGCTCCCCTGCTTCGGCGACTGGCCGCGTTCGACATGCTGTGATACGCCTTCCACCACCACAATCGCGTCGTCGACCACGATGCCAATGGCAAGAACAACCGCGAAAAGCGTGAGCAGATTGATGCTGAAACCCATCACTGCCATGGCAGCGAAGGCGCCGATGATCGTCACCGGCACCGTCGTGGCCGGGACAAGCGTCGCGCGCCAGTTTTGCAGAAAGACAATAATGACGAGGAGAACGAGCGCGCCGGCTTCGAATAGCGTGCGATAGACTTCACTGATAGACTGCCGAACGAACGTGGTGGTATCGAATGGAATTTGATAAACAAGGCCGGCGGGGAACGTCGGAGCGAGACTGTCCAGAAGTTTGCGTACGCCTTTAGCAGTATCGAGAGCGTTTGCTCCAGGAAGCTGGTAAATAGCGATGCCACCCGCTGGTTTGCTGTCGACCTTGAATATTTGGCTATAACTGCGCGCACCCAGCTCTACTCGCCCGACGTCACGCAATCGGGTAATCTGCCCGCCCGGGCCACTATCGGTTTTCAGAATGATTTCTTCGAACTGCGCAGGTTCGGAAAGCGCTGCCGGCACATTGGCGGTGAGCTGAAAATCCTGCCCCGCTGGTGTCGGTGGCATGCCAAGCTGACCAGCTGCGACATAGGCATTCTGCTGTTGAATGGCATTGATGATATCCTGTGGCACGAGGCCACGTTGATTGAGCTGCTGCGGATTGAGCCAAACCCGCATGCTGTATTCCCCAATGCCGAACACCACTACGTCACCGACTCCGGGTAGGCGCGCAAGCTTGTCCCGCAGTTGTAGCGTCCCAAAATTGCTTAGGAAAAGTGCGTCATAGCGATCATCCTTTGAGGAAAGGGTGATGATCTGGAGCGGCGACGTTTCTTTTTTTTTGGTGATGACGCCCTGCTGCTGTACCGGCATCGGTAACTGTGCCATCGCCGCCGAAACGCGGTTCTGCACGAGCACCTGCGCAAAATCTAAGTCAGTGCCGACCTGAAAAGTAACGGTGAGCGTGTAACGACCATCGCCGGTAGAATTGGATTGCATGTAAAGCATCTTCTCAACACCGTTGACCTGTTGCTCGATCGGCAGCGCTACCGTTTCCACGAGCGTTTTCGCACTCGCGCCAGGGTAGGTGGTAGATACCTGGACCGTCGGTGGCGTAATGGGTGGATACTCTGATACCGGAAGAAGAAATACTGCTACTCCGCCAAGCAGGATGATGACGAATGCGATCACGTTCGCCAGCACCGGGTGCTCGATGAAAAACTTGGCGAACATGGCAAGCCCGCGCGCGGGTCAGGACTTTGGGGTAGGCGTCGGTGTGCTGGCTTCCATCGGCTGTACTTTCGAGCCTGGACGTGCGTTTAGAAGACCGTTGACCACCACACGGTCTTCGACAGTAAGTCCCGTGCGAATTGCACAACCATCGGGGGTAAGCGGTCCTTTTACGATAGAGCGCCGCGCCACCATGTCGTTGGCTTCCACGACAAAAACGTAATCACCCTGCTGATCATTCCCGATGCAACTGTTGGGAATCATCAACATCTGCTGCGGCTGGCCCAAAGGAATACGCACGCGCGCAAACAATCCCGGAAACAGAGTTTTGTCTTTGTTCTCGAAAACGGCACGCAGCGCGATCGTACCGGTTGAACCGCTGATATCATTGTCGGTAAAATCGAGTACACCCTGGTGCGGGTAGCCGGTTTCATTGTTCAGGCCAACCAATATAGTCGCTTTTCCTACGGCCGATTTAGGAGCGAGGCCGGCCTTTTCCATCATCTCGCGCAGGTGCAGCGCGTCACGTTCGTTCAGGTTAAAATTCACATAGATCGGGATCATCTGTTCTAACTTCGCCAGAGTGGTGGGACCGCCGGCGCCCACGAGATTGCCAGGATCAACCTGACGCCGTCCAATCCGACCGGCAAAAGGCGCCGTCACGCGGGTGTAATCCAGGTTGATTTTAGCCAACTCAACCTGAGCCTTGGCCTGATCGCGCAGGCTTAGCTGCTTCTCCAAATTAGATGCAGCGGTAGCATTTTGTTTACTCAAAGCCTGTTGGCGATCATACTCCGCCTGAGCCTGCACCAAAGTGGCCTCGTTTAGCGCGACCTGCTCCTCGTACGGCTTTGGCTCGATAACAAAAAGCAGCTGGTCTTTCTCGACGTAGTCACCGTCCTTGAAATTCACTGACTCCAGGTAACCAGTAACGCGTGCCACGAGATTCACACTCAATGAAGCACCGACAGTTCCGGTAAGATCCAGGTTCTCGGTCACGGGCTTTAAAATGGGATGGCTGATCGTAACTGACGGCAGAGAATTATTTGTTTCCGCGTGCCGTCGACAACCACCCAAGACCAGAAGAAGAACGCAGAGAAGTGTGTAACAGGGAGATCGTTTCCTCATGATGAAAAATCTATTCAGGCTTCTGTTCCGGAGATGTTGCTGGTAGATGGTGTTCGGGCTTAAGCATCCGTCCCCAGTTAGTTCGGTGAGCCATTTCAGTTTTAACTGCATCCGAGATTACGTCGCCCCCCTGCCTCAATTCCCATCCACCGCCGAGGGCTCGATAAATTGAAATCAGCCCTAAAGCGACCGATCCGCGGGAGCTTGCGACGGAATCGTCTACACTAAGCTGTCCTTGTTGGGTACTTAGTACCGTAGTGTACGTCGTTTCACCCGATCGATAGTGAATCAGAGAGAGTTCGGTGGAACGGTGCGCAGCAGTTGCCGCTGCCGTAAGATTCGATAAAGCCTGAAGTTCGGTGTAAAAAGCGGACAACCCGTTCTCTACTTCCTCTTGCGCCGTGAGAACCGTGTTCTGGTAGTTGAGAACAGCTTGTTGAAACTGCGCATCCTGCACCCGCACCTGATTCACCAGCCGGCCATAATTGAAAACTGGCCAAACGAAAGAAGCTCCAGCCTGCGCCGCTCTGCTCTGCCACGAGAACATGTCAGACAGGGAATGATGGCCTTCGTTATTGGAGCGAAACCCGAATTCTCCCGCGAGCGACAAAGCCGGAAACATGTTCGCCTTTGCGACGCCGATTAAGGCACTCTGCGATGCCGCTGTCAGCCCGGCTGCCCGCACATCTGGACGGCGCCGCAACAGATCGTGCGGAATACCTGCAGCAACCTCGCCGCTCACAGCCGGAATGTGGCTCGGTCCTGCTAACAGGCGGTCTACTTCATCAGGTGTTACGCCGAGCTGAACCGCCAAACCGTTCTTCGTTTGATTCAGTGTATTTTGCAGATGAGGAATCTGGGCTTCGGTCTGACCCACTAGAGTTTCGGCTTGGCGCATATCAAGCTCATCAGTTTCGCCAGATTTAAATTGTGCTTCAGTCAGCTGGAAGCTTTGCCTTTGTGACTCAGCGTTCCTTTGGGCCACGCGAATTCGCTCTTCCAGGGTCCGAATATTGACGTAGCTGGTCGCCACATCCGCAATGAGGGTAACCAACGCATCATCATAGGACGCGACCGTGCCAAGAAATGTAGCGCGATCGGACTCGATGGTCCGCCGATACTTTCCCCAAAAATCTATTTCCCAGGAGGAGGAAAACAAGATCTGGTCCTTGATAAAGTTCGAAGTGATGCCCGCCGGAACAAAGGCCCGCTCCGGTGTGCTTAACCTGGTATAGTTCACTGCGCCGGATATGGCCTGCTGCTGTGGAAATAGATTGCCGACAGCTTGATTGAGCTGTGCGCGCGCTTGCAGGATGCGGACACCCGTTGCCTGGAGCGACGGATTGTTTGCGTAAGCGATCTTGATCAGGTGATCCAGCACGGGGTCCCGAAAACATTTCCACCAATACGCTTGCGCAATTTTTGTTCGCTCTTTCGTTGTAGAAGGAACACCCATCCATTGTGCTTCTACGCTGGCTTTGGGCGTCTTGTAATTCGGTCCGACCATGCAGCTCGTGAGTGACACCAGCAGAAATCCAAGAATCAACCGGCCCAAGGCTGCAACGATATCGCGCCTGTAATCTGTCATTCCTCCTGGATTGCTCGTTGGCGAGGCTACCGATCCCATGAAAGGTGCGAATCTATTGGTCTCGCTGGTGCGAAACAAGCGTTTTGCAACCGATGTTCGGGTTTAACTTGCAAGAATCGAAGATTACATGTCTTATCGGCCCATAATGAGAGTGCGAAGACTTTTTCTCGTTCGATGTCTGGTTTGGGTCCTGGTTGTAGTCGGTTCAGGAACCGCTTTGGCGAAGACGGATGGAGCTGGCGACCCAGGCTGGCCGCGCGAACATCTGCAGAACGGAAATCGCCTGCTCGTATATCAACCACAAGTGGATGATTGGAAGAATTTCCACGATTTGACCTGGCGGATGGCCGTTTCACTCACCCCAAAAGGGGGCAAAGAAGCGGTTGGCGTCATCGAAATGAAGGGCACGACTCAGGTGGATAATGATAACAAGCTTGTTCTCATTACAAATCCCGAGGTTACTCGCACCTACTTTCCGTCGCTTGATCCGACACAAACCGAAAAAATGGAACAAACGTTTAAAAGCTTTGTTCCACCCAGCGTTTCAATTTCTTTGTTTCGACTAGTTGCCTCTACACCCAAAAGCGAGCCGTCCGCTGGTGTCCAATTGAACAACGACCCACCAAAAATTTTCGTTGCTTACCGTCCTTCAATCCTCCTAAGTACAGATGGTAAGCCAGACCTGGCTTCCGTTCCCCAAACAAGTTTAAAGTTCGTCGCAAATACTCAGTGGCCACTATTTTTCGACGGACAAGCTTATTATGTCGCGGTCGGCCAGCAATGGTTGACAGCGAACACACTAGAGGGGCAATGGACGCCGACCACAAAATTACCTGCCGACATGAAGAAGGTGGCACAGGAGAAAGAGTGGAGCGCGCTCAAAAAGATCGTTCCACCGCCAGCAAAATCGGGAGACGTCAATCCAGCCGTTTTCTACAGCGACAGCCCCGCCGAAATCATTCTGTTTGATGGTCAGCCTGCTTATACCAAAATTCCCGATACGCAGCTTAGCTACGCCACGAACACGGATAGTGTCGTATTCGAAAACGCTCCGACACAGGAGTTTTATTATTTAACCGCTGGGCGATGGTTTCGGGCAAGTAAACTCGAGGGACCATGGACTTTCGCGACAATGGATTTGCCGGCTGATTTTGCAAAAATACCTGCCAGCAGCCCGGCTTCCGCAGTTCTCGCGTCAGTTCCGGGAACTGATGAAGCCAAAGACGCAGTTTTGCTGGCGCAGGTTCCGACAACCATGACGATCGATCCCAAGGAGGCTCAAGCCAAAGTGAAGGTCGAGTATGGAGGTGAACCCGAGTTCAAGCCGATCGAAGGAACAACAATGTCTTACGCCACGAACACTCGGGACAAAGTAATTAAAGTTGGGGACGTTTACTACCTTTGCCTGCAAGGAGTTTGGTTCTTGTCGCCGAATCCGCAAGGACCTTGGACGACGGCGACCTCTGTTCCACAGGAGATCTACACGATTCCGCCGAAGTCGCCGGTTTACAACGTTACCTATGTCACTCAGACGACTACACCACAGGGATATGTTCAATCCAGCTACACGGCGGGCTATCTAGGCGCTTTCATTGTCGGTGCAGCCACTGGAGCCATCATTGCGGAAGGGTCTGGATATTGGTACCCGCCGTACGTCTATCATCCGCCATACGGCTGGCCCGTCTATTACCCTTATGCGGTTACGTACGGCTATCACTACGGGACGGCTTATTACAATCCCGCGACCGGAGCTTACGGTTGGAAACAGACCGTTTACGGGCCCTACGGCTCGGCCACGCGAGCAGCTGGCTACAATCCTTACACTGGCACGTACGCCCGAGGGGCTTCGGTGTCGACTCCTGATGGTAGTAGAACTGTCGCACAGGCATACAACCCTTACACCGGAACGTACGCGCAAACGAGGCAGGGCTCGAGTCCTACGGCGCAGTGGGGTAGTTCCTATGTCTCGCGCGGCGGCGAGAGCGCCACGATGGGGCATTACTCAACCGCAAACGGAACCGTCGCCGCAATAAGCGGCTCACAGGGAGGTAAAGCGGCCGCTTCCAGCACAGCGTGGGGAAACAGCGCCGTCGCCAAAACAGCCAGTGGTAACATGTATGCAGGCCACGACGGCAATGTTTACAAAAACACAGGTGATGGCTGGGAAAAGTACGATAACGGAAGCTGGAATCCGGTCACTAAGCCTAGTCCCAACTTTTCCCAAGCGACACAAACCCAAGCAGGCCAAAGTGCGCAAAACCGATCGAGCGAATCCGCACAACAGCGGACTTCATCCGGCAATGGCTACTCAGAGCGCTCCTCTCAGACGCAAAATCTTGATCGCGAAGCACAGAACCGCTCGCGCGGTAGCCAGGAGAATAACCGGTTCCAACAATCGCAGCGCGGCGGCGGGAGTAGAGAGGGAGTCGGGGCTAAATCTAGCGGCAGTCGCCGTGGCGGAAGAGAACGGCGATGACATTTCCGGCCGCCCCAACATTCGTGTTCAGAGCAAAAAATCCTGTCACTTTTTCTAACCCCGCTCCTGGCACGAATTAGGGTTGACCGAGATCGATAACTTTGATGGGCTGGATGTCAGGAGTGCTTTCTATGATGCCGATTTCTCTTATTGCGATTGTGCCTAGTCTCTTCGTTGCGGCGCTGACACCCGCCAAGGTCAGTGACGTAAAGACTAATTCGTCGGCTACGCCTGCGGCCAAATCTCCAACGGTGATCTACGTCAAGACTTTTTCTATCAGCAATGCGGCATCCAAGTCAGAGAACGGTGAGCGAGAAGGACGGCCGCACTTGCTCGGAGCCTTACGGGGCGGCGAGCAGAACACGGCAATCGGTGAGCATCGGGAAGCCCAACAGGAAAATACACTCGCAAAGGTTCCCGTGATCTTACAAAGCGCACTTATCGAAGATTTAGGCAAGTCTATCGCGCCCGGCGCCAATGGGGATAGCACTCACGTCTCGCCAGGTAGCTGGATCATTACCGGTGAATTCGTTGAGGTGAATACTGGAAACCGCACTTTACAGGCAGGCGTTGGTCTCGGCGCGGGAGAGAGTCACTTGGAGGTCCGGGCAAAAGTATATGCCGCCGCGGACATGAAGACTCCATTTCTTACCTTCGATAGTCAGGGTGCTAGCGGACACATGCCCGGCGCAGCAGTCACGAGGAATCCTTACGTCGCCGCAGCGAAGTTCGTCATGAGTAAAAGGCAGCCAGAAAAGGAGGCCAAGAAAGTTGCCAAATCAATTGCCGACGAGATCGGCAAGTTCATGGCCGCTCACGGAATCCCAAAAGTTAAATCATGAAGGCGAACGACGGCGCGTCTTCGCGGGATCACACCCTCGTCGCGGGCAAAGGTGAACACTTTCACTCTCTTCCTAAGTTCTTCCTTTCGTCCTTGCCATCAACAGGACTGAAAGGATGCCAATCGCGATTGGGAATATCACATTAAGGCGCAGCGTGCCTGTGAACGCTGCAACGAATGATTCGTGGAATGCCTGGCGGACTTGTTCCGCCTGATTCGCCACCAGGCCGCTGTCGAGTTGGCCGATGCGTTCGGCTGCACCGGGCTGTTCCAAAAGCTTCTGTTGCGCGACCGATAACGGGGTTTCGGCTAATCTGAAAACGAGCTGGCGGTGAAAGAGCGCGGCGTGGAGTGCACTGGCGGCGGCAATGCCTATTGTGCCGCCGCCAAAGCGGAACATATAGATTATCCCTGCGGCCTGGCCGGAGCGCTCTGAAGAAACTGCCGCGAGACCTGCCGTGTTCAACAATGTGAAGCCAGGACCGGCTCCGGCGGCAACAAGCAGAAACGGGAACACCATTCCACTGTACCCGTAGGACGCTGGCACAAACGAAAGGATCGCCAGACCAAAGGCCATGGAAACGCAGCTCGCAATTAGCAGAGTCGTCAATTGGAAACGCGTCGTTAGGCGTCCCGAGATGACTCCGGATACGGCTAGAACAAGACTAAACGGAACTAGCGCGATTCCCGCGGTCAACGCGTTGTAGCCAAGTTCTTCTTGCAAGTAAACAGCGCTGATAAACAGGAAGAGAAAGAATACGAATCCAAGGAGCCCGCTCGCAACGCACGAACCGAGAAACGGTGGTAACTGAAGCAGCCGCTCGTCGAGAATGGCATTGTCTGTGCGCCGCTCGAAAATTGCGAAGAACACAAACAAAGCCAGGGACAGAATGATAAGACTGAGCGCCACTCTCGGGTTGCCGCGGCTGCCTTGAGCCGCGTCGAGACCGACGAGAAAACTCGTTAGGGCTGTAGCCAAAATGACTACACCCGCGATATCAATTCGATGCGAAACCCTCTCGTCGCGTGACTCCTGAATTGATCGCAGCGTGACGAACATTATTACGGCAATGAGCGGCAGGTTGATCAGAAATACCAGTCGCCAGCTCACCTCGGCCGTCAGAAAGCCACCCACGAGCGGCCCGACCGATTGACCAACACCCGCCACCCCCACCAGAACCCCGAGAGCAGCCACTCGCTCCTCCGCACCGTAAGCAACAGAGATGATAGCCATGCCCGCAGGAAGCATGAGTGCGGCGCCGGCGCCCTGTAAGACCCGTC
This sequence comes from Verrucomicrobiota bacterium, assembly GCA_046732175.1. GTDB lineage: Bacteria > Verrucomicrobiota > Verrucomicrobiia > Chthoniobacterales > UBA10450 > AV69. Next base: position 484 of record JBKPMO010000036.1, on the reverse strand, counting down.
CAAATACCAGGACCGAAAGGGTGGGCGCGATTCCGCAAACGAGCGAAGCCACCGCAAATAGGATTGCGCCTGCAAGCAGGCAACGGCGTCGACCAAAGATGTCAGTGAGACGTCCCGCCGCCACGATTAGGGCAGCGAATGCAAGCATGTAACTGTTGAGTCCCCACTGAAGATCGTCCAAATCCGTGTGCAGATCCTTGCCCAGCGTAACCAACGCGACGTTGACCGTTGTGATATCGGCGTTCAGAACCACAAACACCACAGCGATCACGAGCAGAGCCAGGCGCCGGTTTGTTGGGCGCGAGGAAAAAGAAGCCGTCACAAGAGTCGCGCCATAGTAACGGCCTGTTTCTCGCCTTCAATAAAACATCATGTCTCGAGCTGATGTCAGTCTCGCAACCGCCCGCCTCTCACCGGGAAAGCGGCCAGCGGATTAAAACGCGTACAACTCGCGGACTAAATCAAACTTTGATCGGTTCAGGTT
>JBKPMO010000035.1:0-36224 GCA_046732175.1 Verrucomicrobiota bacterium | reverse complement strand
GCGGAAAAACGGACGAAGGCTCCGGTGGCGCGAATGCGCTGGTCGGAGTTCTCGGTGGCCTTTTACAACAGAGTGGGGGATTGCAAGGTCTGGCCAACAAGTTTTCACAAGGCGGCTGTGGAAATGTGTTTGCTTCCTGGGTCGGCCTCGGTGAGAACCAAACCATCTCCAGCAACCAAGTTCAGAACTGTTTAGGGTCCGATCAGGTCAGGGCGCTGGCGGCGAAGATGGGAATTGATCCGGCGCAAGCGTCGACGCTATTGGCGGAATTCCTGCCAAAGGTCGTCGATAAACTAACTCCGACCGGCAAAGTCGATCCGACGGCGGACCATCAGCAAGGCCTGGCCGCGTTGATTCCATCGTTGTTGGAGACTTTCGCAGGCTCCGGCACCGCACGAACGTAAGCACAGCCGTCTGACGCCAGTCCGGCTCGGACTTGTGGGATTCTTTGCGGACTTCGTGCAAAAAAACCTCTTGGGCTATTTCAAAAAGACCCTGGAACGGAAAAGGCGCGCGCGATTCTTCAGGAATAATTCGCGCACGTCAGGGGCGTAGAGCTCACCATTTTTTTGCGGGTGAAATTCGAGAAGCAACAGTCCGCCTTTAGCCAACTGATGAGCGCGAATATCGTCGATAAAGAATTGCCATTCGTCGGTTGACCAAGTTTGCCAGTTACCATCGCGCAGACGTTCCAGGCGATGGAAGCAGGTCAGGTAACTCGTGATTAGATCGTATTTTTTTTCCGGCGCCGGTAAATGAAAACGCGGTTGAATGCGGTGCACGATGCGCTTCACACCCAACAGCGGCAGAGTATCGCGAAAAATTGCGTGCTCGTCGATGTCCAACCCAACGCCGGTATGTCCGAGCTTTTGCGCGACATAAAGGAAGTAACCGGGTCCGCAACCGAGATCGAGGATGTGATGGCGCGGTCCACGGTCGAGGGAAATGTCCTGGGCACGTTCAACGTTGCGTTTAATCCAGAACTTGGCGTCGGCCCAGCGATGCATCTCTTTAATCCCAGGCGGATATTTCCGACGGATTTCTTCCCATGAGGGATCTTTTTCAAGCTCCTCCAGGAGTCGGTGCACATTGATTGGATGAAAAGCACGATGAATGTGCTCGCGCAAACTGCAGATAATGTCGGGATCGAAAAGCTTTCGCAATTTATGCGGGAAATTCATGGTAGCCCCGTGTCGTCTCCGACAATTCTTTATACGAGATTGGTTAACAATCGCACATCTCTTGTATTGTAGGGCAACCGCGTCGGCTGGCCTCAAATCGCAGTGGCAGGCGGAGCGCCTGCCCTACAAATCAAAAAATCGAAACGATGTTGCCCACGGTGACGAGTTCCTTCACCCGTGCGGCGTCCCAGTTGGCGGTGCGGATGCACCCGTGACTGGCTGCGCGGCCGATCGTTTCGGGCTGGTTCGTTCCGTGAATGCCGACATGCGGTTTGCTTAAACCCATCCACAAAATACCGACCGGATTATTCGGTCCGGCCGGCAAAATGAATGCGGTGTCGCTTTTAAGGCCGTAATTCAAGATGCCTTCATCATGACGAAAAATAGGCAAAGTCGCGATGCCGACAATTTTCCACACCCCGATGGGTGCCGGGAGCTTCGTTGAACCAGGCGTGATCGGAAACTCTGCCACCAACTGCCCGCTATCGTAAATAAGAAGGAACCGTTCCTTGGTATCGACATAAACAATGCGGTTGGCGAAGCCAGGATTTGGTTCCGCAAAACCTGCATGCAGATCTTCAATCTTGAAGGGCACGACATTTGGCACCTTCACTGTGTCACCCGGTTTCAGTTCATCCAGATTCATCGGGCGATTTAGTTTGCGCAGATAGTCCTCCGCCGAATGGAATCGTTCCGCCACGAACTCGAGGAGGGATCCATACTTCAACGCTTTTAATTTAGCTTGCTCACTCGGTTTACTCGCAGTCGGTCCGACAAAATTTTCTGCTTCCGGCGGAATGGTATAATTCGTGAACGTTTCCGGAACCTGATCAACAAGCCATTGATCGACTGTTCCGCGGAGTGGCATCAGGTGCGCTCGTTTGTAGGCCAGCAGTGCCTTGCGAAAAAATTCGCCCATTTGTCCATCGATTTTGCCGGGGCCGAAATCGTTGTTATCGAGAAAGATCTGAAGCCGTGTGGCCGTGATTTCATCATAGTTGGGAAGCGCCACGACCGACTTTTTCTCTGCTCTCTCCGCCTTGGGCGGCGCTGACATCAGCGGCAAAATCTTGGGAGTCTCCGCCGGAGCCGAGACCACTGCGCTGATGCAAAATAAGGCCGCGAAAAATCGCATAAGCCGGAAGTAATCAACCGATCACGGCCGGTGTGCAACTAAGCGTGTCTGTAGCCGCGGTCGCTGGCCGCGGCGATTTTTCGGGGCGATGCCACCCGCGCCGACGACCGTGGCTACAAAACGTTAGCGCGCGTCGCCTTTCGGGAACATCACCTTGTTCGGTTCGGCGTTCAGGGCGGCAAGGAGTTTGGGAATGAGTCGATTCTTGATTGAGCCGGCTTCCCGCGGCGGAACGAGATAACGCACGATGGCTTCCAGCCAGGTATTATCGCTCACTCGAAAGATTACGCGCGGGTGTTCCCTTACTTCCAACTCATCCACCGGTGTCTTCTCAAGCAACTCCCGAAAAACACCGACACGCTCCATCATTTCCTCGCCGATTTCTTCTTGCGCGATTTTCTGCATCGTTTCCGCCACGAATCGGAGATCACTGTTGTAAGCAATTTGGAATTTGATCTCATTCCAAATGTAAGGGAACAGCGGCCAGGAGTAGTTGAACACCATCTCATTGAGCACCCTTGAGTTCGGAAATTTAATAATCCGTCCGCTGGGATGATCGGTGGAAAGATATTTGCCGCCGAATTCCCAGAGAGTGGTGTCAAGATAACTCACATCGATGACATCACCGGTGGCATCTTCGATTTGAATGCGGTCGCCTACCTGGTAGGGCCGGCGCACCAGGATGTAGATCCAGCCAAGGAAGCTCGTCATCGGCGTTTGTACCGCCAGACCAACAATGACCGAACCAATGCCTACGGAAATCAGCGCCGTGTACCAGTTAACAAAAACAACACCGATAACGATGACGGCAATAACCAAGGCAATGATCAGATGCAGGATACGGCCTAAAGTGAAACGAGTGGCAGCATCATCGAGTCGGCCGATTGCATAAATGGAAATGGCTTTAGCAATCGCGAGCACGATCACGACCAGCACCGCGCCGCGCAGAAATCGTCTAGCCAATTCGACGGTGTTCTGCGGCACCGGAATCAGTTTTGATCCGATAAGATAATACAGGATGGCGCAGCCAACGAGAACGAGAACGTGGGTAACGAACCAGAACTTATCTTTCGTCTTCGCTTTAACCGGTTCCTTGCTTGGTTTCGGCCCACTCGTTTGCGACAAAGCCTGCCGAACCTCTGGTTTGGCAGAAATTTCCTCTGCTGTCTCGACTGTTGCCATCTCTTTAAATTCGCGCCGCGCGGTGCGTTTGATTGTTGCGGTCGACAAGAATTAGAAAACTTCCGTGCTGCGCGTCAGACGAACCTGCAAAGCGTTTCTTACGCTGTCTTGATCCAACTTCTCAATACTTCCGCAACGCTCCAGGCTTGGGCGATGCAGCCGCCGGCGAAATGTGGCTCGCGGGCGTCGAAGACTTCACCGATGGTGCCGATGCCGTTGTCGCCGAGATGTTGCGGGAAGGTCTCGAGAAATTTTCGGGCGCTGGTCTTGTCCTCGGGATGTACTTTTAGCCAGGCATCAACAAATGGTCCGATTAACCAGGCCCAGACGGTGCCTTGATGGTAAGCGCCGTCACGCGAACGAAGGTCGCCGGAGTAAATTGGCTTGTAATCGGGATGATCGGGTGAAAGGGAACGTAGCCCGACCGAAGTCAGCAATTTTTCTTGTGCGACTTTGACTACTGATGACCAGCGTTGTTGGTCGAGCACAGGATGCTCGAGCGAGATCGCGAAGAGCTGGTTCGGTCGACAGGCTGAATCGTTCGCCCCGCTTTGGCCATTACAATCAACGACGTCGAAGAGATAACCACAGTCGGCGAACCAGAATCGCTGATTGAACGAATCGCGCGCGCGTTTCGCAGCGTCGCCATATTTCTCCGCGTGGTTAACATCACCTTCTTCGCGGCACCACCGCGCGAGTAGTTCAAGCGCGTTGTACCAAAGAGCATTGATCTCAACTGCTTTCCCGCGACGCGGCGTGACGACCCAATCGCCCATCTTCGCGTCCATCCAGGTGAGCTGATAACCTTCTGTGCCCTGCGCGAGTAATCCGTCGCGCGGATCGACATGGATATTGAAACGAGTGCCGCGTAAATGGTATTCGACGATGTCGATCAATACCGGCAGCAAAAGATGCAGAGTTGTTCGATCGTCGGTGTAGTGCAGGTAACGACTGAGCGCATGAAAAAACCAAAGCGTTGCGTCGGCGGTGTGATAAAGGCCCTCCTTCTCTCCATCTGGAAACATGTTTGGGATGAGCCCGTCGCGGACGTAATGGGCGAAGGTTCGCAGAATATATCCGGCCTCCAAACAACGACCGGTAACGAGCGTGAGGCCTTCCAGCGAAATCATGGTGTCGCGTCCCCAGTCGGTGAACCAATGATAACCGGCGATGACGGTTCGCACTTCATCGCCGGCGGCGTGCGCGCGCGCCGCTTCTTGAGAACGACCAGCCGGCGTGATGATGAACTGGTCACCGGCAAAAACGAGTTCTGCCCCAAATTTACTGCGCGCCTCGGGCAACGCGTCGTCCAGCATTTTTGCGCGCCGTTCTGCTTCCGCCGCCAGAGCCACTTCAGGTCCGAGGACATCGATGATCTCCCACGCTTCTGTCGACGCGATGATCGCAGCGAGATTGCGTTCCTGCATATCCACGTGAAAAGATCCCGGACTCCAGAGCTCGCCTTCGTAAGCATAACCACGACTTTGCTCGATGCGGTAAACGACTTGAGGGATGCTTTGCGGTGCGACGGTGAACCGGGCGTGATCGTTTGCCAGTTTCATGCGCAGCGGTGGCAGACCGCTGCCGGCGGCACTGATTTCGTAGCGGTCTTCGATCGCACTTAACCGATAGGGCGCGGGAAGGCCTTCATTCACCGGCGATTCATAGTGCCGGAAGGAAAAAACCGGTCGCAGTTCGAGACGGGGACGCTTCTCGCCTTCAAGAACACGGTAGATGACGTGAACCGTATTTTGCAAGTGCAGCATCAGGACGCGTTTCTCGAGGACAAGATCGCGCACGTGATAAGTCCAGACCGGTAATCCGTTTTCGAGCCGGAACTCGTGCAGGTAATCCGCCGCGCCGAGATTGAGCTGACCGCCGGCGCGCTCTTCCGCGCCGAGAGAGACGACGTCATCGTCGGCGAAATGCAGGAATTCCGAGACATAACTCCACATCACCATGCGCCCATGCGGCGCGGGCAAAGCGGCAATGAGCAGGCCGTGATATCGGCGCGTGACTGCGCCCGGGATGGTGCCGGAGGCAAAACCGCCGAGCCCATTTGTCACCAGCCATTCGCGCGAAAGCAGCAGCTCACGTGAATGAGCCGCTTTATCCCATGGGACTGTGCGGGAGGTAAAAACCATTTCGTCCGAAATCTAACAATCGTTAGGGTTTATCACAGAGGAGTCTTCTGACTGGGAGCAACAACGCCCGTCCGGCTCGGACCTCCCAAGCCGCCGTAAACTTGTAATTCTCCAGGATGGGCGACTTGGAAGTCGCCCCTTCCAGTCAGGTTGCTCGTACGGGTTGAGACAAAATGACGACAAATGTCCCGTATCATGAGCATCCCCCTCTAGCGTTTTTTGGGCTGCCTGCGCGGTTTTAATCGTCGGCGCGGACGAAAAACTAACGCGCATTCAGCCGGCAATATCCACTTTTCATCGGTTGCGATATCGACCGCGCCCGGTCCGCCATAGCGTTGCGATTCGCTCGTCCAAAGAATCTCCCATTCGGAATCGGAGGGCGGTGCTAACAACGGTTCGGGCGCTGGCGTCAAATCTTCGCGGCTTCCGAGATTGACGACCAGTAATCGATCGTTGTCTTCTCTGCTGAGATAGCGCAGTACAAATGACTGCGAACGAAGTACAGCCCCATCAATGGCCCCTTCGCTTTGAAGGCGCAGTCGCGAATCCTCTCGTCGCAGCTTGATCAGGTCCTGATGTAAATCAGAAAGCGGTTTCTCGCCTTCATTCCAATCCAGTTTGCAGCGGTTGAACGTCTCGATCTCATAAGGCACGGGCAGACGCGCTTGCACATCCTTTGATGCGGCAGATGGAAATTGCGACAAAAACTCGAAGCGTCCTCTCTTTATCGCCTCGCGTAATTTCTCGTCGCCAACGTCACTAAAATAGAAGAAAGGCGTGGAAGCGCCGAACTCTTCGCCCTGAAAGAGCAGGGGTGTCCACGGACCGAGCAGTAGCAATGCGGTCATCGCGCGATAACGACCCGGCGAGGTCTGCACGCGCGTTCGATCGCCGCGAGCGGAGTTGGAAACTTGATCGTGGTTTTCGAGAAAGGAAACGAACGCCTCGGGTTTCAAATCGAGACTGGGGGAGCCTCGAGGTGCTTCCTGCCACGAGTAGGGCTGGCCTTGATAAATATAACCATACTTTGCCGCGGCCACGAATTCCTGCGGGCAACCCGTGTAATCGGAGTAGTAGGCTTCGTTTCGGCCAGTCAGGGCAACTATCGCAGCGTGATGCCAGTCGTCATTCCAGAGTCCGTCAAGATCGTCGCCGCCTTGCTCACTACTCCGGACCATCTTTGCTTCCTGACGTTCGTTCTCCGCGAATAACAGGATTGCGCGCTCGCCCGCTGCAGCCCGCGCCGCGCGGCCGATTGTACCTATAATGTATTCCTCCGAGTTATCGAAAATACTTTGCGTCGCATCAAAACGAAACCCATCGAAATGAAATTCCTCAATCCAGTAGCGCGCGTTGGTAATGAAAAACTCCCGTACTGACCCGCAGTTCTTCCCGTCGAAATTGACCGCGTCCCCCCAGTCGTTCTCCTGGTCCCGCCGCAAATAATCATCCGAAAACGCGCCGAGATAGTTTCCGTCCGGTCCGAAATGATTGTAAACGACGTCGAGAATGACGCCGAGTCCAAGCGCATGTGCGCGATCGACAAACGCCCGCAGATCACTAGGTGTTCCATAGAGCCGCGTCGGTGCGAAAAGGTTGACACCGTCGTAACCCCAGCCAAAGCGGCCGGGAAAATCGGCAATCGGCATCATTTCCAGCAAGGTGATCCCGCTTTCTTTGAGCTCGGATAGCTTGTCGATGGCGGCGCGCCACGTTCCCGCGGGAGTAAATGTGCCGATGTGCATCTCGTAAATGATCTGCCTCGCGAGTTTCACTCCGTGCCAGTTCGCATCGGTCCACTGGAACGAGAATGGATCGACCACGCATGAGGATCCATGTGGACCTTCCGGTTGAAAGCGGGACGCGGGATCGGCAAAGGCAGCGCCGTCATCAATTTGCAATTTGTAACGCGCGCCCGCGCTGCAATGAGCGGTCCCGGCAAAGTATCCGCCCGCCTCGCGGGCGAGGGGATAACTTTTGCGGTCCGACACCACCGCAAGCTTTTTCGCCTTCGGCGCCCAAACGCGAAAATGCGTTTCGTTTTCGCCGATAATCTCCGCTCCTATCGGATAACGCCGTTGCATTCCGGTGTTTTTTCGTCCGACCATTGTGCGATGGTTGTGTTTGATTTCGCTTCTCCAGTAAAGCTTGTGCGACTTAAATGAGCCCAATGCATCAAGCGCGCGCCGCCGGTGACGTTCATGTCCTCGAACATTCTCTTGTCGCGGCCAAGATGTCGATGCTGCGCGATAAAACAACCGCGACCGTAGAATTTCGTCGCGCGCTCGAGCAGATTGCCATCCTGCTTTTGACCGAAGTATCGAAAAACTGGCCGACGCGTGCGATCGCGAGTTTGGCTATATCGCGCCGGGATTAGGCGATGCGGGTGATCGGTACTTCGGGACGCTGTAAATAAGCAGCTGCCTCGGAATCCATTGTGGCTTTGCGAAACGGCTTTTAAAATGGCGGCGTCTGGCACAGACGGCCTACAATGCGATGGAGGGCTGAGCTTTTCGAGGTCAGAACCGCTAGTCCAAAGTCATGGCCGGCGACCGCGCTTACAAATTATGCGCTAAGCCTCGAGGAACACTCTGCTGCCGCGCCCTATCGGGAGGAACAGTCGCCACCTCTCAATAAGTTATTCCGCCAGCGTCACCTTGTCGATGACCAGGTCGCCGCCTTGTTTAATGTAATGGACTTTAATCCGCAGATTCTTGCTTAAAGCAGGCGCTTGGATTGTCGTTCCATCCTTATCTACATAGGTGACGCGCTTCGCGAACTTGTAATGGACCGGCTCGCCTGACCCAGTGTCCAGGACCAACGCGCTATCCGGAGTATAGTCGGTGATCTTGCCGATGGCTTCCGTGCCACCTATAGTCGAGACTTGACCATTTGCCACAATCGGCAAAAGCGCGCCCGCGCATATCAAACTAACGAACGTTTTATTCATAACTTTGACCCCGTCTGATGTTAATCGCTTCGCCCTATGGCTAACGATGATTTGCCTGCAAATATATCGGCCCTCATCGCGAGTTTGACCGTGCAATCCAGACAATTCGAGACCGCCGCCGTAGACAGATGGAGCCATTTTCGCCAAAATGAGTAAATGGCCGGAAAATCACCTCAGGTCGAAGTTTCTGGATTATTCCGTTGATCGGCGCATCGCTCACAATTGCGCTGTGCCTGCTCCCTTTTATCGGCTGGATCTCGGGACGGCCGTTACCGACCGGTGTTCGGGCCAAGTATATTCCGAGATTGCGCGCAGCCTCGGCGCGATCGATTCGTCATTCCGGTCCCGCTCTCTACAGCATTCGACGACGTTTGCGCGGTCCGAATGGAAGTGCAGCATATGGGTTGACGCGGGAAATGGAGGGCTGCGCGTCTCTTTGTCGTCTTGAGCGAAGTCGAAGGATCTCGAATTATTTACTGCCGGTTGCGTCGGCTTCAAAAAAGCCTGCGAAAAGGGACGCTGATAATAAGTTAGAGATTCCTCGACTTCGTTTGGAATGGCAGGTTAGAGATATGCGGTTGTGAACGGGCCGGCTCGCAAAATCGAAATCCTCACGCCTTTTAATCAGGCGATTGAGCTAACGAGATTAATTCTGTTTCGCCCATTCGACATCACAAAATGGCTTGTCATTGGCTTCGCCGCTTTTCTCAGCGGTTGGTTTAACAGCGGCGGGGGCAGTATCAATCCATGGGGGTTTCGCAACTGGAATACGTCCAACCTGCAAGGTCCGACATTCCAATTCCGGTCCTTCAATATGGACCACGCCGGCTTGATTCTCTTAACTGCCATCAGCGTTTGTGTCCTCGTTATCCTTGTATTCCTGATTCTCTGGCTGTGGATCGTCGCGCGGGGCCGTTTTATTTTCATCGATTGCCTTGTTCGCAATCGCGCCGCCATTGCCGAGCCATGGCGAGAGTTCCGTCAGGAAGGCAATCGCTTCTTCGTTTTTCTCATTGTGTTGATGCTTGTTTCGCTTGTCCTTTTCGCCTTATTCGGCGGATTAGTATTCGGCTTGCTCGTTTTGTGGCGCAATTATCACGTCTCAAAGGTACCGGCGCTGTTTGTTCTCGTGCCGATCGCCGTGTTTGCGTGGGTGGCGTTCGCCGTTGTGGTTAACTTAATTACTTATTTCATGCCGCCGGTCATGTACACACGGCGTTGCTCCCCGGTTGATGCGGCCCGTGCGATCCTGCAACTGATTTTCGACGACCCGGCGCCATTCATTCTTTTCATTCTCTTCATGATCGCCCTCTGGATCGGATGGATCATGGTGGGTTGCCTGGTGACGTGCGGGACCTGTTGCCTGGCGTCGTTACCCTATATCGGCACCGTCATTGTCTTGCCGGTTCCGGTCTTGTTTCGGTCATTTTCGCTGCTGTTCCTGCGACAGTTCGGTCCCGAGTGGGACGTGTGGGCGAAAATTCCGGCTGCAACGGCGACAATTCCGCCACCGGTCCAGACCGTCATGCCAGCCGCGCCGCCGCCTCCAACTCAGGGGACAAGTCCGCCGCCCTCCACAATATCACCGGAATCACCGAGCCCACCGGAGCGCTCGCCATATGAGCCACCGGAATCACTGCCGCCACCCCAAGCTTGAAGACTCTAGCTAACGACAATTATGCGACAAGATCGGAGGGTGATGGTGTGTATTGGGCGATACGATTGATCTTTATTCTCGGCGCGACGACCACACTTTTTGTTCTGCGTGTTGTTGACCCTGTGACGGTAGGAAACTGGCTTCCCTTACATACCTCGTGCGGTGCGATCACCGGATTGCCTTGCATTTTCTGTGGAATGACGCGGGCATTACATTTGTTGCTCAAAGGCGACTTTGGCGGTGCGCTCTATTTTAACTGGCTCGCATTTCCTTTTCTGGGAGCGGTCGTTTTTCTCGTTGCTGTTTGTGTCATCGAGATGGCAAACCGACGTGTCATTCTGAACTGGAACACAAGCGCACCGCTTACCGCACGCAAGCTAACGATAATCGGGGTGACTTTGATTATGCTGTGGACGCTGCAAGTCTATCTCGCAGTTTCTCAGCACAAGCATGAGATACTTAACCCGCGCGGGCCGCTTTACGCCCTATTTGTACGGTAACATGCGGAAGGTCATCTCGATTCCACCGCTAGGGAGAGACACGCTCTCCATCAACCCCGGCGAGGTTGTAGCGGCGTTTGTGTCAAACGCCGAATTGCAAAACAGGCGCTCGCCGCAGCGAACGCCTTTACAATTTTTTGCAGCGCTCCTCGTCAGCCACTCGGCGTCAACCCCAGCAGCCGCTTCTTATCCGCAGCGGGGAGAATGCTGTTTTGAATCCAGGCGCTGGCGGCGGCCGGATCTTTGTGCAACCAAAACGTTGCAATCCCATTGAGCGATTTGTCGCGAATCTTCGGATCCGAAATCGTGACTGCCCATGCCGCCGCGCTATTCGGATCTTTTCGCAGCAAACTGTAAGTGTAAGCGCCGAGCGCTTCATCGCGCGCCGGGCCGCTCAGTCCTTTGATCCATTCGCCCGCAGCGGTGAGATTGTTCGCAGCCCAGTAGTTGATCGCGCCGGTCAATGTCCCTTCACGCACGTCTGCAGGAAGCATTGCGGCATACCCACTCGCACTTTCCGGATCATTCACCGCCATCTGAATAACCAAAGCATGTTGGGCTTGCCGACGCGTTTCCAAATCTGCCAATTGAGCAACCCACTCTTTGGCCCGTTCGGGATCTTTCGAAAAGATGTAGCTGGTCAGTGTCGTTGCCATCTGACGCCCGGAGGAATCATTCGCATGCGCGGTCACATACTGTTCCGCGGCGGCATGGTCCTTTGACCACCAACCGTTGATCGCGCCGTTGATCGCACCCTGGAATCCCTGTACATCGCTATGGGCGCGGGCCCACCCGAGTGCGGCCGCTGGATCAATCGCAGCCCAGCTTTGGGCGATCACCGACGCCACCGGATAAAACCGCATCGTGTCCACTTGCATCGTATCGAAGAATTTCGCGGCTCCGATTGGATCGAGGTCCGACCACTTCATGAGCAAAGAGTTGAGAAATCCGTTTCGTTGCTCTCGCTTGATCGCGTCTGCCTGCCACTCTTGGATTTCCTTGGCTAAAGCTTTCGCCTGCGTCGCATCGGCGCTGGCAATGATCGATTGCACTGCCGTCGTTTTTGCCTCCGAAATTTTGAATCCCGCTGCCGCGTGCAATGCCGCGATCGGATCAAGATGCGCCCAGGCTTTAAAAAACGCGGCTACCTTGGCATTGGTATCTTTGCTAGCGGGCAAACTCTTCAACTGTGCGGCTAAATCATTCAACTGTTGCGGCGATAACGTTGAAAGGACGCCATACAACTCTTGAAACGGAACAGTTACAATATCGCCGAGCAGGATATTCGGATGCTCCGTTTCCGCTTCCAAATTCGAGCGAGGCTTTACTATCGCACTCGTGACGCTGGCCGGAGTACCGGTGATGCCTTGAGCGACCCCTGGCTCGGGGTGGCGCGCCGGCGAAATCGCCAAACCGATTGTTATCCCAATGCAAACACCGGCGCCAAGCAGCAACGCCCCTCGAACAATCGAGTTATCCATGAATTGTTAGATTTCGGTGGTAGCCCAGAATTTGCGAAACGCACCCGGCCAACTGCGGTCGACCACCGCTTGGCGCGCTTGTCGCGACATTTCCTCGCGTTTCCGCTTGTTCTTGACCAGTTCGCGAATGGCTCGCGCTAAATCGTCGACGTCATGCGATTTCGTTACTACGCCATTCACATTCGATTCGACCAGCTCCTTCGGGCCGCCCCTGTCAGACACGATTACCGGCACGCCTGAGGCCTGTGCTTCAATGACGACATTGCCGAAAGTGTCAGTCGTGCTCGGAAAAACGAAAACATCAGCCGATGCATAGGCCGCGGCGAGTTCTTTGCCGCGCAAGTATCCGGTGAACACCGCCTCTGGCAATGCCTGATTCAATGCCTGCAAATACGGCCCATCGCCCACAAAATAGAGTCGAATTGGTAGCCCTTCCTCGCGCAGTTGCCGGTAAGCTTCCGCCAAGACATCAAGATCTTTCTCCTTCGAAATGCGACCGACATAAAGCAAATGAACAGCGCCATTGTGTTCGCCGAATTTTTGCCAAAACCTCGGGTCGCGGTGTTCGGGACTGAATAACGTAGTGTCGAGACCACGCGGCAAAATTTTCAATTTTTCCGGCTGAAATCCCCGCGCGATCCAGCTTCGGCGATATTCCTCTGAGTTGACAAATACGTTGTCGAGCTGGCCGTAGAACCACTGCATGTAATGCCAGGCCACGCTTTCCATGAAACTATCGTCGGTCAGAATACGGACGTATTGTGGAAAGTCGGTGTGATAAATGCCGCTCGTTTGCAGGTTCAACATTTTCGCCGCCGCCAGTGCCGTCAGCCCGATTGGTCCTGGCGTGCTGATAATGATTTCGGTGAATCCTTGGCGTTGAATGTAATCGAGCATGCGCAAAATCGGCGGAAAACTGAGTTTTTGCAGCTCATACTCAGGTAGCTCGAACTCGCCGATCGGTTTGAAATTTTTGATTGGGATGTCGGTGATGCGAATCTCGCCGCGTGAGGTGACGACAGTCAGGTCGGCGCCGGCCTTTTTCGCTGCCGCCGTCATTTTCCGAATGGTGGTGGCAACGCCATTCACGTCCTCCAAAGTGTCGGTAAACCAGGCCCGCTTGGTGTTGCGTAAATTTTCCGGAATGGTCCCGGTCATTTCGCGGAAAATTTGGCGCAGCCATTTGCGTGACGGCGCCTGACTGTGAAACCCGTATATATAAGGCGAGAGGATAATGATTAGCGGTGCGATCGCCGTGAGCGCCTGCATTCCCTCGACCAGGTTTCCGCCGGTGACCTGCTGCATGAACTTTTGGAAAAAACGAAACGCGAGTTGCTCCGATACGATGTTGGCGAGGAGAAATGCGCGGCGCTCCGGTTCTGACACCACTTCAACTTCGCGCGCTATTTTCTCTTTCACCTCCGGCCGGGCGAAATAGCGCGACAGCTCGTTCCAGAGCGAAACGTTGGCCGGCTTGGCTAGTTCAAAAATTTTTCCTGAAAGCACGCCTTGGGCAATGAACGTCGCCTTCTCTCGCAGCGTGAATTGCGTCGGATCGCGGCCTTCCATGAATCGAGAAAACATTTGCTCAAGCAACACCGCGCTCGGACCGAGCTTTTCGTGAAACCGGCTCTGAACATAACCTGAAACGGTATTGTAGAATCCGTGAGAAAGCGCGAGGGGAGTGCCGGCGCGTCCCTTCGGCTGACAATGGCCCGCGACGACATGAGCAAGGAATTCTGCCGGCGTTTTTGCTTTCGGCGTTTCCGTAAAAGCGGAAGCGAAAAACTTTCCGCCGTGATCGTCGGAACCGCCAACGAGAATCTTTTTCCACGGTTCAGGATGGGTGGGCGCGAGATCGTGGCGATTGGCGAATTCATCAATTTTGTCTGGCGTCAGTTCGCGTAGCAATTTCTTCGCAAGATCGCTGAGAAGAGAATCACGCAACCCATTGATGCTCTCGAAATGTTTAAAAAGCAGAATGAGTCGCTCGAGATGTGAGGCGGTGAACTTGCCGTTGACGCTATAGAGCGGGTGGGCGACCGCGTGGGCGATGCGATTTTCGGCCAGATATTTTTGCAGCTCGAAAATGTCGCTGCGGGAGATGGAAATATCCTGATGTTGGGCTTGATTGATACCCCAAATCAGCAAATGAATCTTGCACGGATCTTGCGGAAAATATGTGGTAACTTGTTCACTGATAAAAGCGTGAGGTTTGTCCGCTATCGCAAGACAGCCATCAATGCAGTCATGATCGGTGATGGTGACGAAATCCATCCCGCGCTTTCGTAATTCCGCATAGAGCTCGGCCGGTTCAGTGCAGCTATCGGGAAAATCGAATCGGCGGAACAGCCAATCTCCCGAACGCGCACTGAACTTCGAGTGAATGTGAAGGTCGCACCGGCTCATACCGCCTTTCGATTTGTTCGCTGACTACTAATCCAATCGCGATACGTCGTCGCGTCGCGGGTGCGGGCGAAGCGTTCGATGAACTGGAGAATCTGTGTCCGAATCTTCGGCTCGGCGAAATCCGGGGGATGAATGCTCAAGCGCGCCAGCTCGCGCATTTCCAAACCGCGCGCCAGCGCCGCATTCCAGCCAAGACTGAGAGCGCGGCGCCATCCCGATTGCACGCTGTAAACCAGGGAACGCGTCGCCCTACGTTCGCCGGTCAGAAGATCGAGCACGCTGTCGATTCGCGTGGTGTATTGCATTCCAGCATCGCGCGCGGCGCGTTCGCCCTCGGCATTTAACAACCATGCTGGGGCGACGAATCCAAGCGGGGAAAGACGCGCGGCTTTAAATTCATCACGAGCTTTAATGATTCGCGCGAGAGCTTCTTCGTAATCCAGATCGAAGAATTCGCCCTCGTCGCGGGTGTAAATTCGGGTCATGAATTTTTCGGTGGTCCGCTCGTTGCCGCGCCGTGGCCGTTGGTGAAAATAACCGTGAATCACAACCTCATAGCCGCGCGCTTCAAGGTCGCGCAACCAGGAGACAAAAGCCGGATCCCCTGTGGTGCTTCCCTGGTGATGATAATTCGGTACCACCAGCAGTGAAGCCGTGCGAACACCCGCGTCTTTCAGCGCCGCGATAATTTTGCCCGATTCCTCTCTTGTGCCGGGGGCAACATCATGAACTGAAACCACAAATGAGCGCCTCGGGCTTTCCGCCGCCAACACTGGCAGGAAATCCGCTGCTACCGCCTCTGTCATGAGGCCAAACTTCCGCCTCACACGCCGGACGAACAAGGCAAAAATGGGATGTTCGACAACGGCTACCGATTGCCGCAAAATCGTGGCCATGCCCCTGATCACATTTGAAGGCTCCGAAGGCTGCGGGAAATCGACACAGGTGAAACGCCTCGCCGCGCGGCTGGAGAAGGAAGGGGACACTGTGGTTGTTTTGCGCGAACCAGGTGGGACCGCCATCGGAGAAGCAATTCGACATTTGCTCCAGCATTCCGAAGAAAATCAGGGCATGACACCGGAAACGGAATTGCTTCTCTTCGAGGCAAGTCGAAGTCAGCTCGTACGGGAGAAAATTCAGCCAGCCCTGGCGCGGAAGGAGTGGGTGATTTGTGATCGTTTTTTTGATTCAACCACGGTTTATCAAGGTGCGGCGCGCAATCTCGACCGAAAGCTCGTCAAAACTCTGAATGCTTTTGCCGTAGGCGATTGCGTCCCCGATCTCACCTTTGTTCTGGATATTGACCGCGCCGCTGCACAGTCGCGTCTCGGTAATCGCACGAAAATTCGCGATCGCCTGGAGGATGAGTGCGATGAGTTTCATGAGCGCGTGATTCGAGCGTATCGCGACTTGGTGAAGAATGAACCCAAACGCGTGGTCCAGATCGATGGCCGGCTTTCTCCCGACGAGATCGAGCAGCAAATCTGGCATCAGCTTGTAAATCGCTTCCCTGTTTTGGCAAGCTTTCAATCCTCAAAAATCAGTCACCAACCCCCCTGACAATGTCTTTCTCTGCCGACAGCGCGCTGGAATATTTGGAGCGGGCGCACAAGAAAAACCGGCTCGCGCACGCCTATCTCATCTCTGGCCCGGCGGGCAGCGGAAAATCGGTAGTGGCGGCGCGGCTGGCGGCGCTTTTGAACAAAACCACACCGGAAAAAGTTCTGCACGCGCAAGCACCCGATGTTTTTGTTCCCGAACCCGCCTCGCGTTCCCGCAGGATCGTGGTCGATCAAATCCGCGGCCTCGAGCGTGCGCTGCAACTTCGATCCGCCGGCAATCATAAAAAGATTGGCATTATTCGCGACGCCGACCGGATGCAAACGCAGGCGGCGAACGCATTTTTGAAAACGCTGGAGGAACCGCCGCAGAATTCGCTTCTCCTTTTGCTCACCGCTCTTCCAGAAAGTTTGCCAGAGACGATTGTGTCGCGCTGCTTAAGCCTGCCGCTGCGCAGTTCATCGGAAGCGCCGCTTTCGCCGCAGGAAAAGGAGCTGCTGCGATTGCTCTGCGCAACGGCGGAAGAAAAACCACGCGGCATCGAACGTGCCTATCGCGTTTCGCAAGGGATGCAGGGTTTGCTCAATGCCATTCGCGACCAGATTCGGGACGAGCATACGGAAGCGTTGAAGCGAGAGGAAACGCGCTATCGTCAGACCACCGACGGCAGTTGGTTGAATGAGCGCGAAGACTATTACAAGGCGCTAACAGAGAGTGTGTATCGCGAACGGCGCAGTCGCTTAATCGAGACGCTTTTTCTGTGGTGGGCAGATGTGTTACGGGCGAAGGTTGGGGAAAGCGGGCGCCTGCTTAAGAGTTGCGCCGAAGCAACGGAGAAAATCGCATCGCAACTTAAGACAGCGGAGGTGTTGAAACGAATCCGCCGTCTCGAAGAAATGCGCGACCACCTGAACACAACCGCGCAGGAAGCGGTCGTTCTCGAAGTTGGTTGCTTGCATACTTTTCGTTAGGAGAGGCCGGGAACAATAGACTTCCAGTCTGTGTGCTGAACAGGCTTGCAGCCTGTTCAGCTGACTAAAAGCCCCTGGGCGAACAGGCATATATGCCTATGTTCCGCTAAACATGCCAAAACGCCGCACACTCTCGGTCGCGCTCATCGGAACGAAGTTCATGGGCCGGGCCCATTCCAATGCGTGGCGGCAGGCCTCGCGTTTTTTTGATTTGCCGGCCGACATCCCAATGGCGGCGATTTGTGGACGTGATCGTGCTGGGACACGTCAGGCGGCGAAAACGCTCGGTTGGGAACGCGCCGTCTATGATTGGAAAGCGATCGTGACAGATCCGACAATCGACATCGTCGACATTTGCACGCCTAACGATTCGCATGCCGAGATTGCAATCGCAGCCGCGCGCGCCGGTAAAGCCATCCTTTGCGAAAAACCGCTGGCGCGAAATTTCAATGAAGCAAGTCGGATGGTGAAGGCGGTGAGACGGGCGCGCGTCCCGAACATGGTTTGTTTCAATTATCGCCGCGTGCCGGCAGTCGCGCTGGCAAAGCAAATGATCGCCGCCGGCGAGATCGGCGACCGCATTTATCACTTTCGCGCCCGCTACGCCCAGGATTGGATCGTCGATGAAAATTTTCCGATCGTCTGGCGCCTGCAATCGAGGATCGCCGGCTCTGGTGCGCTTGGCGACATCGGCGCGCATATCATTGACCTCGCAAGATTTCTCGTCGGCGAAATCACCGTTGTCTCGTCGGTAAAGGAGACGTTTGTCAAAAGACGCCGAACAAAAAATAGAAGTTACGCCAAGGTAGACGTCGATGATGCCGTCAGCGTCGTGGGCAAGTTTAAGAATGGCGCGCTGCTGAACCTGGAAGCGACCCGCTTCGCCCGTGGCCGGAAAAATCAGCTCAGCTTTGAAATAAATGGCAGTCGCGGATCGCTGACATTTGACTTAGAGAAGATGAATCGGCTGCAATTCTATGATGCCAGGGATCCCGAGCACGTGCGTGGATTTCGCGAAATCATCGTGACGGAATCAAATCATCCCTATATCAAAAACTGGTGGCCGGCGGGTCATATCATCGGCTACGAACATTCCTTCGTGCACACCATCGCCGACTTTGTTAATGCCAGCGCCACTCGCAACCAAATCCAACCCGATTTCGCCGACGGATTAAAAACCCAGCGTGTGCTCGATCTCATCCAACGCGCCGCCCGTTGAATCCTTACTGGAGGGACGCGCTCCGTCACATCCTAATGCGTTTTCTGTAGCGGCGGTCTATGACCGCCGAAAACGATTCATCGGTAAGACATGCGGTTGCGCTCATTGGCGAGCTAGGTTCAATGCGATGAGATGAAACGAAAAAGCACTGGTTCGAAAGGGACGAATAAGCCATCGAAGCCCAAAACTCACGATGATTATCTCGCGCGCGTAAGCGCGGACAAACGAGCTGCACTTGAAAAACTTCGCAGAGCAATCAAAGCCGCCGCGCCGAAAGCCGAAGAATGCATCAGCTATCAGTTGCCGGCATTTCGCCTGAATGGAAGATTCCTTGTCGCTTACGGGGCCGCCGCGAAGCACTGTGCATTTTATCCTGGGTCTGTAATCACAGGTCTAAAGAGCGAGCTCAATGACTATGACCCAGCAAAGGCACAATCCGGTTTCCAGCTAACAAGCCGTTGCCAGCGACACTGGTGCGAAAATTAGTACGACTTCGGATTCTGGAGAGTCGTTAGTAAATTATTCCCAAGCGCGGTATCGTTTTCGTGTGATTCGTGGGCAGCCGAATCACGCTGCTTTCTTGTGGCTCTTGCGTGTGTGCTGACTCTTTCGCGTTTTCTCCAGACTTTCCTGCAACACCGATACCAGATCGATCACTTTGGTTGAAGGTCGCGGTTTCTTCTTCGGCTTTTCTTCGATTTCTTCCCCGCCGGCTTCAACTTTTTCTTCGATCACTTCCATCAGCGCTTCGCGATAATCGTCCCGATACTTTTTCGGATCCCACTTTGAAGACATGCTATCAACAAGCGCCTTGGCCATATCGAGCTCGCGTTTTTTCGGCTCGAGCTTTTTCGGAACATGAAGTTTGTCTGCATCGGCCAATTCTTCAGCGAAATGCATTAGTTCGAGAACCAGAACACTGTCTTCTGCTTTCACCCCGGCGAGATATTGTCTCGTTTTAATCACGACCTTGGCGATCCCGACCTTGCCCGTCTTCTCCAGGGTATCGCGTAACAAGACGTAAGCTTTATCACCGCCCTTCTGCGGTTCCAAATAGTAGGGCTTATAGAAGAACATGGGATCAATGTCTTCCTGCTCGACGAAGTCCTGGATATCGACCGTCTGTGTGGCCTCGAGGTCGACCCGCTGAAAATCTTCATCCTTCAGCACAATATATTTGCCCTTTTCATATTCGTAGCCTTTGACGATCTGGTCCCACGGAACTTCTTTGCCATCTTTTTCGGCGACCCGCTTGTAGTTGACCGGGCTCAAGTCTTTCGCGCGCAAGAGCCGAAATTTCAGTTCTTCCTTTCGCGTAGCGGGATAAAGCGCGATCGGGATGTTAACCAGACCAAAACTGATACTGCCTTTCCAAATTGCTCGCATACAAAGGTGGTTCGCGCTTCAACGCCCTTTTGCGTGTTTGTTGCAACCCACAACGGCTGGTCAAGATACCTTGGCGAGTCGTGCGAATAACGCTGTCATCCCGAGCGCGAGCGAGGGATCTCACCTAAACTGAAAGTATCACGCAAGGAAATTTGGATGATCGGATAGCTTAGGCGGGATCCCTCATCGTCTTCGCGATTCGGGATGACAGAATCGAGGGCGTGTGGACGGCCCGAATTACGCCGCGACTTCGAGTTGCTCGCGCGAGATTCCGCGGAGCTCGAACAAACGAATCAATGTTTCTTCGATCAGGTTGTTCGGGCAGGAGGCGCCGGCAGTGATGCCGACCACCACCGGACCAGGTGGCAACCAGAAATGGGAAACGACCTCGCGTTTCTCGTGCAGGTTGTAATGCTTGATCTCTGTCGCTGATACCAGGCGAGAAGCGTTGAGAACAAAATAGGTCGGCAATTTTTCTTCGCCCATTTCAGCGAGATGCGAGGTATTCGAGCTGTTGTATCCGCCGACCACCAGCAGCAAATCCATCGGAATGTCCAGCAATTGACGTAACGCGTCCTGCCTTTCCTGGGTAGCACCGCAAATGGTATCGAAGAAACGAAAATTCTTCGCCGCTTCCGCTGGGCCATCGCGATCGAGAATGGCCTGACGCACGCGACGCTGCACTTCCTCGGTCTCGCCACGCAACATCGTGGTTTGATTGGCTACGCCGACGGTTTTCAAATGCACATCGGGATCGAACCCGGCGGAGTGCGCACCGCTGAATTTGCCGAGAAACTCCTGCTTGTTGCCACCGTTCCGGATGTAGTTGCAGACGTAATCGGTATCGGCCAGCGTGAGCACGACCACGTAATGACCCTTGCCGTCACCAAGCGCGCGCGAGCTGGTGGCCTTGGTTTCTTCGTGTTCGGCCTTGCCGTGAATGATCGAGGTCACACTCTCGCTCGCATATTTGCGCACCCGTTTCCAAACGCTCATGACGTCGCCGCAAGTGGTATCGACGATTTGGCAACCGTGATCCTTTATTTGCTGCAAAATTGATAGCTCCGTTCCAAACGCGGGCAGGATAACAACGTCATCAGGTTTTAATTCGGAAATGTCGGCCTGTTTGTTTCGACCGGTCAGGTTTTTGATCCCGAGCGAAGAAATTTGCTCGTTCACTTCCGGGTTATGAATGATTTCACCAACGATGAAGAGACGACGATCCTTAAAAACTTTGCGTGCGGCATAGGCCAAATCGATGGCGCGTTCGACTCCGTAGCAAAATCCAAATTGTTTCGCCAGCCGCACCGTGACGTCGCCGACAGAAATAATGCCGCCATTGCGTCGCACACCATCGACCACATCGCTGCGATAATGTGATTCCACCTGTTCCTGCACCGCCGCCATCACGTCGGGCGTGCGCAGGTTAACTTTTTCCCGGGCACTGGTGCCGCTGGATATCAGATTTGTGCTCACAAAATTTATTCGCGGTTGGCCAAGTGGTCGCGCGCTTACTCCACCAGAAGCGGGCCAGTCGGTTTCTGAAATGCTGCTGAACTAACCATAACGTGCGGATCCGGGTCCGGTGCGCGCGAATCATCCACCCGCTGCACCTTTGGACCAATCGACGCGTCTTCCGGTTGCGTCTCGGCGATGGAGACCGGCGTGCCGACACGAGCAAGTGCATAAAATTTCGGCGCCGCTTCACCATGCAAACGAATGCAACCATGCGTCCGCGGAGTTGGATGGACAAAGCCCTGATGAAATCCATAGGCCGGCGCGAACTCACACCAGAATCCCATCGGGTAACCAACATAGCGACCCGGAACATTGGAACCGGCTTCAGCAGGCACTACGCGATCACCTTGTACTCGGAAACCATATGAACCTGAGCGTTTGTCTTCTTCTTTCCGATAAATGGTGAAATGTCCGCGCGGTGTTGGCTTGGATGGAATCCCGACACTACATGCCACCGCCATCAAACAGCGGTCACCTTCCATCACATAGATGTTTTCTTTCGAAAGCGAGACTTTCACTACCACCTTCGATGGATCGTGCGGCTTGTACGCGGTCACATGGTAGGCACCACCCCCGACGCCTGTTGTCTCGCAGCTGGTGAAAATAAATGGACCACACATGGCCACCAGAAAACTAAAGCGCAGTAACAATCGCATAATTCCCCGTAACTAATCAGGCTCAGTTCCTTTTTCAACTTCAGCCTGGGTCGTTGCGAGAAAAGGGGTTGCAACACAATGGCGGCGGTGCCATTGGTTCCCTTACCACGAAAACCGTCGGGTAATGAAGGTGTTGACGCGTTTCCTGCAGTGTGGGTCCGAGTAATATGGACCTCTTTACGCGTCTCTTTGGCCAAAACAGCTTCATGCCTCAGGGCCATTGTTACCTGTGGGATCCGGGATTGATGCGTCTGCACCTGATCTCCGATTTTCTGATCGCCGCCGCTTATTTCGTCATTCCCATCACGCTCCTTCTTTTCGTCCAAAAACGCCGCGATCTGCCCTTCAACTGGATGTTTGTTTGTTTCAGCGTTTTTATCGCCGCCTGCGGGATGACGCACGTGATGGAAATCATCACGCTTTGGAAACCTTACTACTGGATCTCCGGAATTGTGAAAGCTATTACGGCTCTGGCTTCTGTTCCGACAGCAATTCTTCTCATCCGTCTGATTCCGTCGGCGGTTAATATTCCGGGCCCCGCAGTTTTGCGCGCAGCCAACGAGGCGTTGATCGAACAGACGAAACTTTTGAATCTAATCGTCACCAGCATGGGCGATGGACTCCTGGTGGTTGATCGCGACGGCACCGCGTTGCTTTCCAACCCGGCGCTACGCCGCATGTTGGGATTGAAAGTGAATGAAAACGTTCCTCAAAATTGTGCGCGCGACTGCGGATTCTTGCATGCCGATAAGGTGACCCGGATTGCACCGGAGGAAGCACCCACTTCACGCGCGATCGCGGGAGAAAATATTGACGAGGATGAGATTTTTATCCGGCACGGCGCGAACTTGGAGGGATCATGGGCGCACGTGACCGCACGGGCATTGCGGGATGAGCACGGGACCATTCACGGTGCAGTTGCGGTCTATCATGACATTACTGCGCACAAGCGAGCCGCAGAACAGCAGCAAAATCTTTTGCGCGAACGCGAAGCACGGGCGGAAGCGGAGGCGGCAAATCGCGCCAAGGATCGATTTCTCGCGGTTCTCGGGCACGAGCTACGCACTCCCCTTACTCCGGTGCTGGCGGGGGTAGAATTGCTGGAACAAAAGATTAACTCTAACGGTGAATTCAAAGGCACAATCGAAATCATTCGGCGTAATATCGAACTCGAAGCGCGCCTGATCGACGACATCCTCGATCTCACCGCCATCGCCAAGGGGAAAATCAACCTCGATATCGGCACCGTCGACGTTCACTCGGCGGTGCAGTGCGAACTCGATATTTTCAAAACTGAAATCGCGCACAAGAAATTGCGCATTCACACCAATCTTGCCGCGGCGGAACATTACGCCCGGGCCGATGATTCGCGCCTGATGCAGGTTTTTTGGAACGTCATCAAGAATGCAATCAAATTCACGCCGGAAGGCGGCGCGATTCATATCGACTCGGTCAACGACGGCGGAAAAGTCATTATCCGGGTCAGCGACAACGGCATTGGGATTGAGCCGGAACTATTGCCGCGAATTTTTAATTCCTTCGAACAAGGGGTGCGTCGGGTTCAGGCCGGACACGGTGGACTCGGACTGGGGCTCGCCATCTCGCGAGCCATTATCGAGGCACATCACGGGCAGGTGGAAGCAAGCAGTCCGGGCAAGAATCGCGGAACGATGGTAACGATTTCACTGGCGACGATTACCATGTCCTCCGGTGCAAAGGGAGGGGAAGGGAAACGCCCGCCGAGCGCTGTGCTTTCGACGGGGGAGGCGCAAAAAGCGCGGTTGCGCATTCTGCTTGTCGATGATCACACTGACACCGTGATCACTTTGGGTGCATTATTACGGAATCTTGGCTACGAGGTTGCCTGCGCTGAAACAGTCAAACAAGCGCTGCAGTTGGCGAAAGAATCGAAGTTCGATCTGCTGGTGAGCGACATTGGATTGCCCGACGGCAGCGGACACGATTTGATGCGGGAGATTCGCGCGAAACAATCGATCGCCGGAATTGCTCTTAGCGGATTCGGGATGGAAGACGATCTGGAGAAAAGTCGGGCCGTCGGTTTTACCGAACACTTGATCAAACCGATCAACGTCAATCGGCTGCAAGCGACACTGCGCGAAATCGCGCAGAAGCATGCTTCGAATAACCATTAGCCTGGCAATCGGCCTCTGGATGAAATCGGCAGAAATCATTGGCTGGATGCCAATGCAACCACTTCGCCCGGTTGGCAGCGAATCGTCAAGTTAATCGGACGGCAGCAGACGCTGCAATCTTCGATCAAATTCTGTTCGCTTTGGGAAGTATCTACTTCAAGGCTGAACGTTTCTCCGCAATGCGGACAGGTGATGTCAGCTGATACAATGGGTTGCATTGGCATGTTTGATTTCGATTTCGTAGCGGAATTGCATCGCTTGCCGATCCAAGTACGTGGCAACCGGAGTGGTTGCCCCACAATTTCGTAGGTTCTTATCAACTCGCGTCCGATTTTTTGGCGGCGGCTTCATCGAGTTTGCGGAAGTGCAGCTGTTGAACACGGCGGCCGTCACTTTGCGAAATCGTCACCAGATAGTTGTCGATTTGGACGTGTTCGCCTGGTTGGGGTAGATGCCCCAGCAGGTGGGTAACGTATCCGCCGATGGTGCTGACGTCGGCGCTTTCCAATTCGATCCCGGCCAAATCGCGCAGCTCGTAAAGTGCCAATGCGCCGTCCACGCTGAATTCATTCTCGTTGATTTCGCGAAACTCTTCTTTCTCGGTATCGAATTCGTCCTGAATATCGCCCACCAATTCTTCCAGAACATTCTCGAGTGTCACCATTCCTACGGTGCCGCCGAATTCGTCGACCACGATGGCAAGGTGTGCGTGTTTGTTGAGGAACAGCGAAAGCAATTTCTCCAGCGACATCATTTCCGGGACCGGAATCAGTTCGCGCCGGATGCGCAAAAGATCGGGCTTCGGATCGCGCATTAACGGCATCAGTTCCTTGATGTGAATCAAGCCGATGGTGTTGTCGAGATGACCGCGGCAAAGGGGGAAGCGGGTGTGCCGTGAAACGAGCGCTTTTTTAACATTGTCTTCGAAGCTGTCTTCGATGTTCAGGAATACGACCTGACCGCGGGGCGTCATGATATCGCGGACGACACGCCGTCGCAGATCGAGCGCGTTCACCAGCAGATCGCGCCCAAGCGGTGAGACTTCCTCGGATTCCTCGCTTTGATCCAAAATCAAACGCAACTCTTCCTCGCTATGTGCCAGTTCGATGGCGGCGACTCGCTTGATTCGAAGAAGCCGAACCAGAAGAAGATTAGATGATTTGTGGAGTAGCCAGATGGCAGGCCGAAACAGAAGATAAAATGCGCCAAGCGGTCGGGCCAAGGCGAGAGCGACCGGGAGAGGATTGCCGATGGCGACGTACTTCGGCGCGAGTTCGCCAAAAACAATGTGAAGAAACGTGATGCCAACAAATGCGAGAGCGATCGACACCGACGTCACAACGGCATACGAATGAATGCCCGCGAGTGCGAAAAACGGCTGCAAAATTTGGGCAAGATATTGTTCGCCGAGATACCCCAGCGCGAGACTCGCCAGCGTGACACCAAGCTGGGTCGCGGAAAGGTATGCGTCCAGATGTGCTCGAATGTATTTGGTAAGACTCGCGCGTTGATTTCCCTCCTCCTCTAATGTGTCGAGCTGACTGCTGCGGACTTTGACGATGGCGAATTCACAAGCCACAAAAAATCCATTTAGGGCCACCAACGCCGCAATGATCAGCAACTTTAGCAGCACGGAGCCGATTGAGCCCCAGTGATCGGAAACAGCCGTGCTTAACGCCGGCCACAGAAGGAAAAGGGAAATACTCATCGCGCGGATGCAAACCCTGGCATCCGAACCCAGCGCTCCAAAATAGCTACCAGCTCGACTTCGTTACGCCGGGAATTAATCCGCTGGATGCCAGTTCGCGGAAAGTTAACCGGGAAATTTTGAATCGCCGAATAAACGCCCGCCGCCGCCCCGACACCTGGCAACGATTCACCACCCGCGTCGGACTCGCATCGCGAGGCAATTGCGCGAGGCCGGCATAATCCTTTTTTGCTTTCAACTCCGCTCGCACCGCGGCATATTTCTTAACCGTCGCACGCTTGCGTTCGTTGCGGTTGACCCAGGAGGTTTTCGCCATAAAGGAACGCGGAAGGTAGCGGAAAAACCGCGGAAAGCAAATCGCAGCGCCCCACCGCTGCTGGCCTAACTAAAAGCATGTTCCTTTTGCCTCGAAATCGAATTCCGCAAACGCCGGAAGAACTGGCGCAGGCGATCGAGGACGGAGTGCGCACTTTTGCCTCCCGGCCGCAGAAGATGGTCGTTGTGCGCGGCGGCGACGCCTTAGCCCTAGATTCAATCGTAGTCGATTTATCTGGGGCCAGCATCGATCATCACCATCGCCCGTTGCCACTCGACCGAGAGGGAGCGAGCCCGGCGATGTTGGTGCGCCATATTTACATAGCAGGCGAGCCAATCAAGCTTCTGGAGAGTGACTTCAGCTTTCAGTTTGAAGCTTCCAATATCGAAGTCTATCAGAAGCCGCAGCGCGACGGAAAACTTCTCCTCATCCTGCATCGAGCCCAGGACGGGAATGTTCGATTCGAAATTTCTCGTGCAGCAATCGAGACTATGATCATGAGCGCCGCCAGCAACCTTGCAAAAAAACAAGGCGTCGGGATCGACAATGCTCAACTCGAGCTAACGCAACGCGGACCGCGTGCGGTCGACGGAAAGCTTACCGTCTCCGCCCACAAGTTCATCTTTCATCCTGTGCTAACTCTCGCGGGGACCCTTGCTGTTAGCGAAGAGTTTGCCGCCACCGTTTCGAATTTGAAATGCCATGGCGAAGGACCGGTTGCCGGTCTCGCTTGCGCCGCGATCAACCCCGCTTTTTCGCGAATCGAACAACGCACTTTCCCTCTCTCCGCGTTACCGCTTGGTGAAATCGAACTCCGCGACCTCGCGCTCGACGTTGCCCATGATAAACTCGTCGTTCGAGCGCGCTTCGGCTCTGTTTAGCGCACCATGCTCATCCGAATCGGCTATGACATTTCATTTGAGCTTGCGAATTCAACGCCGTTGATCGCGATGCTTTATGTCCATCCATCACGACGCGACGATCTGGAATCACCTG
Source organism: Verrucomicrobiota bacterium (assembly GCA_046732175.1). GTDB lineage: Bacteria > Verrucomicrobiota > Verrucomicrobiia > Chthoniobacterales > UBA10450 > AV69. Next base: position 9,102 of record JBKPMO010000035.1, on the reverse strand, counting down.
AGGAAATAAAGGTCGAGCCAAACCTGTCAGTGCACACTTACCTCGATGCTTTCGGAAATATTTGTGGCCGTCTGCTCGCGCCACCCGGCACGGTTCGATTTAATCTTGATACAAGGATCCGCGACAGTGGTCAGCCTGACCCGGAAGCGCTCGAGGCGTCTCAACACAACGTCGAGGACCTGCCAGATGAAACCCTACGCTTTTTGCTCCCGAGTCGTTATTGCGAGGTGGACAAATTAAATGATGAAGCCTGGAGGCTTTTCGGTCCGACACGCCCGGGCTGGTCCCGTGTGCAAACGATTTGTGATTGGGTGCATGAGCATATTACCTTTGGTTATCATTTCGCCGATTCGCAGAAAAGCGCGCTGGAGGTTTATCGCGACGGCAAAGGCGTGTGCCGCGATTTTATGCATCTCGCAATTACCTTTTGTCGCTGCCTTAATATTCCGGCGCGTTATGTCACCGGTTATCTCGGAGATATCGGAGTTCCACCTGCTCCTTACCCGATGGATTTCAGCGCATGGTTCGAAGTTTTTCTCGGTGACAAATGGCACACCTTCGATGCACGTCATAATCAGCGACGAATCGGTCGCATTCTCATGGCGGTCGGCCGCGATGCTGCTGATGTCGCGCTCACCACGAACTTCGGCAGCGCCAAGTTAATCAAGTTTGAGGTGGTAACGGAAGAAGTGAAATAAGCGCGACTGCTACTGCTCCTCCTCTTCCACTCCGACTGAAAGAGTTGCGTCCGGCGGCGACCGCGACAGCGAGGATACGGTGGGTAGAGCAATCATGCCAGCCCGGCTCGGACTTCGATGCTGGTAATTAGGCGGCGAAGCCGCAACCATTTGAACATCGGCGCGAGCCGCACTGGCAGATGGCGGAGCGGCCAATCCACGTAGCGCCTGTCTAGCGTGACGCCGCTGTTCTAGTCGACCCACGCGCAGCCAGCTATCAGATCACTCGACCGAAACAACTCCATTGTTAGCCGGCGCTATGTGTTCCAATATTTCTCGCAATTGCGCGAAGTCTATCGGCTTGGTCAGATGATAATCAAAGCCGGCATCGCGTCCGCGCTCGATATCGTCGTCCTCGGCGTTCGCGGTCAACGCCACGCCCGTGAGCTGCTGGCAGCGTTTTGCTTCACGAATCACATCGCATCCGCTGCCGTCCGGTAAAGCCAAGTCGCTCACGATCGCATCGAAGTGCTTCGCTCTCACGAACGCGAGCGCGCTTTCCATGTTATCCGCGGCCGAGATAGAATGACCAAAATGGCCAAGTAAGCCAGTTAAAACACGGCGGGTATCGCCGTGGTCTTCGACCACTAGTATCTGCAAGGTCATAAACTCCGGGAAAATGAGCCGCGGCCACGAATGCCTAACGTCAGTTACCACAATCGAAGCAAGTGGACTGTGCGGCTGGGCGGCGCCAGAAAAATTTCGCTGAGAGCACAGGCCGCCTAGCCCCTGGGCGAATCCTGTTCGAATATATGCTTATCGACACAAGTCATGTTTAATAAAGAGCTTACAGCTGATGTTGTGTAGGCCACTGAGGCTTGCTTATGATTGCTAGAGTAAGTCGGTGTTTTCTTTGGTTTCAACATGTATCTAAAATCAATCTTGTCGTTTCTCGCCATCATCGGTTTGTTCGGCTCCGCCTATGCGAACGGCAACGGCCGAACGCTACCTCTAGGGGCCTCTCTTTGCCTCTTATTGCGGCAGCGGCGGCTCAGGCACCGTCGCTTCGACTTTGGGTTTGGCTTTTGGCGTGGGAACGGGACTAGGCGAGGGGCGGACACGGTTTTGTGCGGTTAATCCGAGATGCTGGGTCTTGCGTGTGTCGATGTAATTCTTCAGTTCCGGCGAAGCGGCTTGTGAGCGCATCCGGTCATAAAACATCGTGTAGTAGAGGCGCAGCTGCTGGCGTTTTGCCAGATCGGTCTTCATCTTGTTCGCCTTGGTTCGTGCTGCGACCAGATCAGGATCATTAATGGTCCGGTTCGAGAGTTCTCGCCATTGGGCATGTAGGCGCGCTTCGTCCGCCGCTTTTCCCAGTGAGGTTTGCCTGAAGGCCTGATCCAATTCATCAATTGCAGGAATGCGCGGCGCCGGTCCTTCGATCGTTGGGGTCGGCGAAATCTGGGGCGTCGCGCTTGCTTGCGGATTTGTCGAACTGGAAACCGCTTCCTGCCCGAAAACAGACACCGGCACCGCTAACAGCCAAGCTATAAATAAAGCAAACCGCGGAATCATCTCTTCAACTTTCACTATCGTTCGTGAAGGTGCCAAACGAAACTGGAGGGCGAGCGCCTGCCCACCTGCCGTCGCCGCACAGTCATTTTACGCCAGTCCCGCTCAGATACTCAGATATATAGGCAACAATCATGTTGCCCCGTTGCAACAACAAAAAATGGAAGGAATGATCTCGGGGCGACAGGATTTGAACCTGCGACCTCGTGGTCCCAAACCACGCGCTCTACCAAGCTAAGCTACGCCCCGGGCATTGTTCGGGATCATTAGCACGCATCCTGATCGGTTGCATTTCACAATTCCAAAGAGCGCTCGCATTGGTCAGCCGTCATTTTTCCGGCTCGTAGCCAAGATTTGTTGCCAGTCGCCTCTCAACCGTGGCGACCGGCTCACCGCGTCGACTGGCATAATCCTTCACCTGATCGCGCCCGATCTTTCCGACGCCAAAATATTTCGCTTCCGGATGCGAAAAATAAAGCCCGCTCACACTCGCCCCAGGATGCATCGCGAACGATTCGGTGAGCTTGATTCCGGCATTTTTTTCGGCGTCCAACAAATCGAATAGCGTCTGCTTCTCGGCATGATCCGGACATGCCGGATAACCGGCTGCGGGTCGGATACCGCGATATTTCTCCCGGATTAGATCTTCCATTCTCAGGTTTTCGTCGCGACCAAATCCCCAGGCATCGCGGGCAAGTTTATGCGCATATTCTGCAAAGGCCTCCGCCATCCGATCTGCCAGCGCTTTCAACATGATCGCGCTGTAATCGTCGTGTTCGGCCTTGAATTTTGCCGCGACCTCATCTGCGCCGATACCTGCAGTCACAGCAAACCCGCCAATGTAATCCTGTCGCGACGCGACGTAATCGGCGAGGCAATGATTGAATTGCCCCCGCGGCTTACGCATTTGCTGACGCAGGAAATGCAAAGTCGTTAGCCGACACGATCGCGACTCATCTGTAAAGAGCTCAACGTCGTCACCGATTGCATTCGCCGGCCAGAATCCGATTACGCCGCGGGCTCGCACCAATTCTTGATCAACAATTTTTCCTAACAACTCCTGGGCATCATCAAATAATTCACGCGCTTGTTTGCCGACGGCGGCGTCGTCGAAAATCGCAGGGTAACGCCCACGCAATTCCCAAGTGTGAAAAAACGGCGACCAATCGATGAAGGGGATGAGCGTCTCGATTGAAATCGTCTGGGTAGCGCACGCGTCTCGCGCGCTGGTGATCGCGTCCTTGCGATCACGGACTTTTTGCAAAGATTGTTTCGCCGAGACGCCGAAACCAGCACGCGAGAGGCGTGCGCTACCCAGATCCGAGGAATAGACGCGCACCCTGAGAAACTCCGGCCTCGGTTGCGCGTAATTTTCCCAATCGAATTCCGGCGCATTCGCGCGCGCCTCCGCGATCGTCAATACCGTGCGCTGACCGAGTTTAGTGGAATGTTCCGCACGCAAACGCTCGTAATCGGCACGTGTTTCGTCATCAAAAGATTTGGCCAGTTTCGGATTACTGAGCTTGTTGACCACGCCGACTGCGCGCGAGGCATCAAGCACATGCACTGTGCTCGATTTGTAATGCGGTGCGATTTTTACCGCGGTGTGGGCGCGGCTGGTTGTTGCTCCCCCGATCAAAAGTGGAACGCGAAAATTTTCGCGCTCCATTTCCTGCGCTACGTGCACCATTTCATCGAGTGACGGTGTAATCAGCCCGCTTAAGCCAATTACATCAGCCTTCACCGCCCGCGCAGTTTCCAGAATCTTCGCCGCCGGCACCATTACGCCGAGATCGATCACGTCGTAGTTGTTACATTGCAGCACCACGCCGACGATGTTTTTGCCGATGTCGTGCACATCGCCTTTGACCGTCGCCATGATGATGCGCGCCTGCGGTTTCGCCCCTGCCGTTTTTTCTGCTTCCATGAACGGCATCAAATAGGCCACGGCTTTTTTCATCACTCGCGCGGATTTCACTACCTGGGGCAAAAACATCTTGCCGGCGCCGAACAGATCACCGACCACGCTCATCCCGGCCATGAGCGGGCCTTCGATGACTTGTAGCGGTTTGGAAAATCTGCGGCGCGCTTCTTCGGTGTCAGTTTCGATGAAATCGACGACGCCGTGCACAAGCGCGTGCTTCAGCCGTTCCTCGACTGGAGCAGAACGCCAGGCTTTTTCCTGCACCGGCGCTTTAGCTTTTGCTTGCACTCGCTCGGCGAAGTCGACTAATCCCTCGGTGGCATCAGGGCGCCGATTTAACAGCACATCCTCGACCCGCTCGCGCAGTTCGGGCTCGATCTCTTCGTAAACGGCAAGCTGACCTGCATTCACGATTCCCATGTCCAAACCAGCCCGAATAGCATGATACAAGAACGCCGCATGCATGGCTTCGCGGACGGCATTATTCCCGCGAAACGAAAACGAAATGTTGCTGATCCCGCCGCTCACCCGCGCGCCGGGCAAGTTGTCTTTGATCCAACGCGTCGTCTCGATGAAATCGACCGCGTAATTGCGGTGCTCTTCCAATCCGGTTGCAACCGTGAGTACGTTCGGATCGAAAACGATGTCGCTGGCCGGAAAATTCAGATGCTTGGTTAACAAATCGTAGACACGCCGGCAGATTTCGATTCTCCGTTCAAAGGTGTCGGCTTGGCCACGTTCATCGAAAGCCATCACGATCACGGCGGCCCCGTAGCGCTGGATCAGCCGCGCTTGGCGCAGGAATTCCTCCTCGCCATTCTTGAGCGAGATCGAATTCACCACGCATTTCCCCTGGGCACATTTCAACCCCGCTTCAATCACGCTCCATTTCGAGCTGTCAATCATGACCGGCACGCGCGCGATGTCCGGTTCGCTGCTAACGAGATGCAGGAAATGTGTCATGGTCGCTTCGGAATCGAGCATTCCTTCGTCGAGATTGATGTCGATGATATTGGCCCCATTCGCGACCTGCTGCCGCGCAATTGCAACGGCCCCGTCGAAATCGCCGGCCAGGATTGCTTTCGAAAACTTCGGCGAACCAGTGACATTAGTGCGCTCACCAATGACGACGAATCCAAACTCGGGTGTGATGTTGAGCGGTTCGAGGCCGGAGAGGGCGAGGGGAATTGCGGATTGCGGATTGTGGATGGCGGATTCCTCTTTCATGGAGTCGCTCTCTTTTTCTGCTTGTGGCACCGACCGCGGTAGAAGCTCACGAGCCGACCGGGCAAATGCCGCGATATGTGCCGGCGTCGTTCCGCAACAGCCGCCGACCATGTTCAACCAACCGTTGCGCGCCCATTGCAACACTTTCGGCGCGAATGTTTCCGGTGTTTCCGGGAATCCCGTTTCGGACAGCGGGTCCGGTAGTCCGGCATTCGGATAAGCGCTGATAAATGTCGGCGCCACGCGTGCCAGCTCCTCGATGAATGGATTCATCTCATCGGGACCAAGCGAGCAATTCAATCCCACTACCAGCGGATCCGAATGCGCGATCGAAGTGAGAAACGCCTCCAGAGTCTGACCACTTAAAGTGCGGCCCGATCGATCCGTAATCGTGCCCGATATGAGTACCGGAATCACGAGACCATTTTTCTCGAACGCTTCAGAAATCGCGACCAATGCCGCCTTGGCGTTCAGCGTGTCGAAGATCGTTTCAACCAGTAAGACATCGACACCGCCTCCAAGTAACGCGTCGATCTGGTCGCGGTAACTCCGTTTGATTTGGTCGAAGGTAACGGCGCGAAATCCGGCATCATTCACATCCGGCGACAGCGACGCAGTTACGGGAAGAGGACCAAGCGCTCCGGCAACAAAGCGCGGCTCGCCGGTTTCGTCGCTGACCTGATCGGCCGCTTCGCGTGCCATGCGAGCAGCGATGCCGTTTATTTCGCGTGTCGTTTCCCTCAGGGCAGCATCATTTACGACTCGATCGAAGAATTCCGGGTCTTTGCGACCATCGTTCGGTTTGCCCGCAAAAAGAAATTCATGCAGGCCGATGGTGGTCGCGCTGAAAGTGTTCGTTTCGATCACGTCCGCGCCGGCGTGCAAGTATTCTTCATGGACCCGCTCGACCGCTTCGGGTTTGGTGAGAAGCAAAAGCTCGATCGCGCCTTTGAGGTCTTTGCCTTTCCAATCGCGAAAACGTTCGCCGCGATAATCGGCTTCGGTCAGACCGAGCCGTTGCAGAGTGGTCCCCATCGCGCCGTCGAGGACGACGATGCGTTTGCGCAGAAGCGTGGCCAAAGGATGGAACAGGTCTGGCACAGAGGGAAAGAAACCAGTTTTCGCCCTCTCTTCAAGGAACAAATTGACGCATCATGATATGTAGATACGTTCCGTAACTTTCTCTTCCCTCTGAGGCTTCGTCTTCTGCCGCCTGAGATTGGGATTAAGAGGAAGACCTTAGCTCCGATAAAAAGGATTTGCCGGCGTGGGCCAGTTTCTCTTCCAGCGGCCTGGTGCAATCGCAGTCGCAACATGCCCAAGGCTCGGTCCCGTTTTCATGCCGGCAATTGCGGCGCGAATGTGCATCCTCCACCGATAACAGGTCGAAATATTCCTCCCAATACGGACGCTCTTCAGCGAGAGGCGGGTCGCAAAAACACGTTTCCACCCAACGCGCCTCGCCCTTCGCGTCGACACGCGCCGTCTCCATATTATATAGGTATTCGTCGCCCGCGATCGATCCGCGGCCGAGCGTGCCATCCGCAATCGCTTTCGCGAGCGCATCTGCGCATCCTGATCTTACCCGCGCCTTCACCAAATAACGCATAGCAAAACTTACGCTCGCATCAGTCGTTTCCAAATTAGGCGTCGGATGACATCCGATGGGTTTTGACGTTTTCAGCCCCGTTGCCTAAGAGGTCGGCTTTGCTGGCAGTGGCTTGGGTAAAGAGGGGATATAATGTCGCTTTGTTTTGTCAATCCCGGCTGGCACGGAACTCTTTGATTCGCAGCGGGATGTAACGTGAGTTGAGCCTAAAGTACTTTTGTATTTACTATAGTTTAAATATATACCATAATCGGGATGCTAATAATGCGTGGACCTTGGAACACACAGGCGCCAAAACTGTATCGGGCAGCCATTCAGGTCCTTCGTAGCGACGGTCGTCGTCACTAGGAAAACTTGCCCCCCAAGGAGCCTATCAACTTAAACATCAAATGAGAACAACACTAATTACGCGTTCGAATAGCACCAGAACCCGGGTGGTTCACCGCCGTAGGACCTTAAATTTTCTTATGGCAGCTCTTTCCGCCGTCGCAATGTCGCCTTTCACAACAGCTTTTGCGGCAGCACCGCCGAACATTAACAGCGGTAACGCAGCGGGAACCGTGGGAGTCTCGTTCTCCTACCAGATTACAGCGAACCAGGCGATACCCAATGGCGGTTGGGGCGCAACTGGGCTGCCCCCGGGCTTAACTGGCCCTTCGAATACAGGGTTAATCTCTGGCACACCGACTACCACTGGGACGTATACGGTTCATCTCACCGTAACCAATAGTAATGGGACAGGGACGAAAGATGTGACCTTTACAATCAGTCCGCCGCCTCCGCCGACTATTACCAGCTCTGGTACGGCAAGCGGAACTTGGGGAGTCGCCTTCTCCTACCAAATCACGGCGACTAATGGCCCAATTTTGAGCTACGGCACAACCGTGTCGGTCCCGGGCGTAAGTTTCAATGCGACAACAGGGTTATTCTCCGGGACACCAACTACAATTGGAACATTCAGTGGCAATATCACTGCAACAAATGCCAATGGGACCGGAACAAAAGCCCTCTCCGTGACAATCAATCCGGCGACGCACACAGCGCCAACAGCCTCCTTTACGATGGTGCCGGCTGCTGTCTGGGAAGGTGACACGGTCACGCTCGATGGCAGTGCAAGCCACACGAACCCCGCCGACGGCAGCCCCTTGGTTTACACCTGGCAACAGCAGGCGCCGAGCATTGGCACACTCGTAATCGGACTCTCTCCCAACCCGGCAAAAGAGGTCATTGAGACTTTTACCGCGCCGCCCCCGCAGCCGCTCGGCTCGCTCAGTTGGCCGGTCACCTTCGCTCTCAAAGTAACAGATAACCTTGTTTCGGGCGGTGAGAAGAACACGGTTAGTGGCTCTGTCACAACTACCGTTTACGCAGCGCCTGTTGCAGACGCGGAGCCGAAAGACGCGCACGTTGCCGAAGGTTCGGTTGTGATGTTGCACGCAAACGCAAGCGTCGTGCAACCAGGCGCGACCCTAACCTACACGTGGACAGCTCCGAATGGAATTACATTGTCCGACATTCACGCGCAGGACCCCACATTTACGGCGCCTGCTGTAGGGCTGGCTGGAACAACGCTGACCTTCAGTCTGGTCGTGACCGAGCATATCAACGGCCTGGCGCACGATAAAGACAGCGCGTCGGACTCGATCACCATTAACGTCGATCATGTCAATAAGCCGCCGACCGCGCTCGCTAGCGCCGCGAACGATCCGAACAACATCATCATAATGGCGGAAGTCGACGAAAATACGGACCCCGTTACACTCTACGGATTCGGAAGCGATCCCGATGGAAATGCGGTTTCTTTCAGCTGGACGCAGGTGCATGATACCAACGGTGCTCCGCTTCAACCGAGCGACACGGTTGTTGTGCTGTCCGACAATACATCGACAACTCCAGCCTTCACGGCACCGTCCGTCAGTACTGCACAACAACATATCGACCTGATCTTCCAGCTGATTACAAAGGACGGGCATCTGAATAGTGGTCCGTCTTACGTAACCATCCGCGTCAATAATATTAACGATCCGCCGGTCGCCTCGCCTGGCGTGAGTCCGTCAAGCGCGCTCGAAGGTGACCTGGTTACGCTGGACGGC
>JBKPMO010000034.1:0-44939 GCA_046732175.1 Verrucomicrobiota bacterium | reverse complement strand
GTGCAATTGTTACCGCCCCAAACGGAGGGTGCGGCCGTTCCAGTCCTCGTAGGAGGCACCCACGGTGATGTGGAGCTTATCGTTCCCCACTTCGCCGATTATGTACCCTTCCTTGTAGTCGCCGCCAAATTTTCCCGTTGCTCTACCGTACACAAACCCCACTTCACCCGTGACATAGTAACCTGGCCGCAAATCCAATGGATAATCGGATGAATCCTTATCCCTAGGAGATGTTGCAGGAACGCTGCGGGCCGGCGATTCCATCGCCATCGTCGTCGGAAGAAAACTCGTTGGGGTCCCGACCAAATTGAATGTGGTCGCCAGAGAGAAGGTTTCTCGGTTGGAGAACGTCGCCAGTCTCGGTGAGCCGTCGATCAGCAACGGGTCCCCCAATCTGCTAAAAACAGTCGGTTGAAAAAACAAGGGGCGACTGTTCTGCGGAGCAAGGGAATTTAATTGAGCAAGCGAAAGAGCTCGACCCGGCTGTTCCGCACTAAGTGAGAGACAAAGACTGAGGAATGCAGCCACGCCCAGAACTACCCGTTTAGTCATATGAGAATTCACAGCCAAAACGCTGTTCGCGCCAGTGAAATTTTCACGCGTAAGATACTCCATGCAGGTGAAACCCTGATGGGCGGAGGAAGTTGCGAGGGGCGAACTCCTTTCGACTTTCAAATTTCACATCTGAAATCCCCTATCCTACATACCGCTGTGCAATCGGCATGCGGCGACCGACGCCGAAGGCGCGGCTTGTTACTTTCAAGCCAGGCGCGGCCTGGGCGCGTTTGTATTCGTTGAGATCAACCCGGCGCTGCACCCAGCGCACGGTGGCTTCATCAAATCCCTGCGCGACGATTTCCGCCGCGCTCAAATTCTCTTCCACGTACAACCGCAAAATTGCATCGAGCATATCGTATGGCGGAAGAGTGTCCTGGTCTTTCTGGTTCGGACGCAGTTCTGCGCTCGCCGGTTTTTCAATCGTGGAAACAGGGATGATTTTGCGTTTCCGATTAATGAATCGCGCCAGCTCGTAAATCATGGTCTTGGGCACATCGCTGATCACCGCAAGACCGCCCGCCATGTCGCCGTAAATGGTGCAATAACCAACCGCCAATTCGCTCTTGTTTCCAGTGGAGAGAACGAGATGCCCAAACTTGTTCGAGAGCGCCATCAAGGTCATGCCGCGCAATCGCGCCTGCATGTTTTCTTCGGTCGCGTCCTCTGTGCGGCCGGCAAACACTTCTTTGAATTGCGCTTTGAAAACGGTGAACGTGTCGGCAATCGGAATTTGCAGACACTGGATGCCCAGATTCTTCGACAGGGCGAGCGCGTCTAGCACGCTGCCGCGCGAGGAAAATTGGCTCGGCATGGAAACGCCGGTCACATTCTCCGGACCAAGGGCATCGGCGGCGATCGCTGCTACGACCGCGGAATCGATTCCGCCACTTAACCCGAGCACGGCGCTCGTGAATCCGCACTTGGCCAGGTAATCGCGCAATCCCAAGCGCAGCGCACCATATAATTCCGCCGTGACGTTTTCTGAGGGAATGCTCGCAACTGCGGCATTTTCTGCATCGACAACAACACTTGCCTCTTCGAAGGCCGGCAACTGCGCGATCAATTCACCGTGCTCATTTACCGCGACAGAATTACCATCGAAAACCAACTGGTCGTTACCGCCGACCGAGTTGCAATAAAAAATCGACCGCTGATAGGTGCCGGCTAATCCAGAGATCATTTCCCGCCGCACCGCCGGTTTCCGGAGGTTGAAAGGGGATGCGCTGACATTCAAAATGATTTCCGCTTCCTGAGTAACGAGCGCACGCAGCGGATCGACTTCGTATAATGGCCGCGGTAGATAACGTTCCGTCCAAATGTCCTCGCAGATCGTAACCCCGACGCGCCGGCCGCGGAAATTCAATGGCGCAACCTGCGTGGCCGGCTGGAAGTAACGCTCTTCATCGAACACGTCGTAGGTAGGCAGAAGCGACTTGTGCGTTTTCTGCATCGGCTGATCGGCTTGAAGCAGAGCTGCGGCATTATGGAATGGCTTGCCCCGGCCTTCGTTGCGATCAACGAAGCCGACCAACAATGCCGATTTGCTCAGTCGTTTCTGCAGGCGATCGAGCACCGCCAGATTTTCCGGAACGAACCGTGATTTGAAGAGGAGATCTTGCGGAGGATAACCGGGAACCGCCAACTCAGGCGCAATCACGATATCGGCGCCGGCGTCCGCGAGCCGATCGTAAGCTGTGATGATTTTGTCGAAGTTGCCCTGCAAATCACCGACGGTTGGATTGATTTGCGCGAAACCGATTTTCATCCGCGCAATAAGCTACGCGCGCGGAACGGAGCGGCAAGAAACCCACCTACTTCTTTTCCGAGCCCATGACGGTGCGATGCTCGTAACCGCCATTCAGGGCCTTATCCGCGCCTTCCACAAAGACCTTAGCCCATTCAATAAGCCCGGCAGCGGCGAGAGCCGCCACGGCACAAATAATGACTTTTTGGAAAAACGTGGCCTGCATTAGGCTTTTAAGAGCACGTGAAATGCCATAAAAACAAGAGATCCGCGATCTTGCAGCTGTCGATCGGTGGTTATACGGCCGCTACAGTACGTCATCCCACCAGAAACCCATTGGCGGGTCTGCATGATCCACAATTTCAGGAGCAGGTTGGTAATAGTGGGCCAGAATGCACGAAGCCAGGCTGCGATCGGCGACAACATTATACAGCGTGCCGCAGACGGAGGCCGCGAGCCAAGTCGGGGCAAGAGTCCTGCTATTCTTTCGGCATGTCTCAGGAAGAAGGCAAAGCAGAGGACGAACTCATGCGTGCGCTCCAGTTGGAGCTGGCGCAAAAGCGACTTCGCTGGCAACACGACCGCGAAAAGTATCGAACTCTGCGCATCCTAAGTTTTAGCTTTTTGTCTCTGGTTATTCTCGCGGGCATGATCGGTTTCTTCTTTTTCTTCACGCGAGCAAACGACGCGCGAGAACAACAGCCTCCGCCATCGCCCACATTATCGCCGCACTAGAAGTTATCTCGCAAATCAAACGCTCCCTCCGATTCGAAATATGTGTGCGTGCGCCCAGCGAGTAATCAAGGTTTCCAAACTGCCGTTTAGGTAAGTCGGCGGGTTAAAGCCGCCGCTCGATCAAAGGGTGGGTAGAAATAGTCGGTCCTTGGCGGAAACCCTTCACCGCACCAAAGCTGTCGATGCCGCACTGTCAACGCGAGCTTTCTGATTGGCTCGCTCGTTGATCACAAAGGTATTGTTATCGCCGAATTGCGCCCATGGCCCGTGAGGGACCTCCTCGAAGTCTACGAATCGCCAATCGGTCACGTCGGTGTCGCCGAGCCCGAGAAAATCGCGGATTGCCGGAGATACATCGAGCCCGGCGCCCTTGTTGAGGTTTGGTTTGGGGCGTTCGTTACCAAAAACGTACTGCCAGTGATCGGTGCGGAAAGGCCCGGCGTCTTCCCATTGCGCGTAGGCGACGCGATTACCTTTGCGAATCGCAACCCAACGATCTTTACAAGTGCTGATCGCGGGCCCTTGATAAGCATTCTTGAACCAGGGAACCACCTGCGCCGCTTCCGGTCGATGCCCATTCGATGCCTTGTCGTTGTAGGGTAGTGCACAATAAAACGGATTCTGTCGCGGCGTAAAATTTGCCGGAATGTAACCCGCTCGGTGGGCCCGGTCCGGATTATCGAATCCACCGTAGCTGCGAGTCCAGTTCTTGTCCCACGAACTCGAACGATTGGGCACCGGATTGTTTCCACTCGGCTGCTCGCCGATCCAGAAAACCGTTGTCACAATTTCCTTTTTCCAGGGATAACGTTCTCCATGGCGCGGTGGATCCTCCCGGCCCGGAGGAAATGCGCTCGCGGTTTGCAGCAGTGAAAACCAGTCTTCCGACGCACGATCGGATTTCTTGGTCATCTTTTCCTTTTCCGGCAGAATTTTCGCCGCCGCCGAGTGCGTAAACAAAGAAGTGATCGAGGAAAGGATCACCGCCAAAGTATGAGTGAATGTTCCAGGCTTCATCGGGTTTTTAGCGCGACGGCAAAGGAGCTTTCTCTCTCATTAAGAATCGATCTTACCGCGCGGAATGCGCGTGATACTCAACGAAAAAGCTAACGCCTCGCGATTGTAAGCTGCGCCTTTTCTACCAGTTTTCTTTCTTCCGGCAATAAATTCGCTTTTGCCCCGAGATCAAGAAATTTCGCGGCCCGGGGGAGTCGCCGCTGCCAGCCAGGATCACGCCGTAGTAAGCAGCGATTTGCGGGCGTTCCAACTCCGTCTCGGAGCGACCGCTCAATCTTTTCATGCAATTCCTGCACGCTGGAGCTTTGCGACCATGTCGCTGAAGTCAATCTGCACCGATACTAGATAGAGCGCGCAGGTTCCATCTGCGCTATCATCGCCGCATGCTCGCCCTCAGGCGGATCGTACTTCTCGCTCTTATTGCGATCAGCGGAAATTGCGCCGCACAAGAGGTCAGCGCTCCTCCTCAGGTAGTGCGAGTCGCCTTTTGGAATATTCAATGGTTTCCGGGCCGTCATCCTTTTGCAAAGGCCTCGAGCGAGCGCGCGCAGACTGCATCCGTGCATCGCGACGTGCGAAAGATCAACGTCGATGTGCTTGGAATGGAAGAAGTGCGCGATTTTTCCAAGGCAACGATCGCGATTGAGCCGCTTGCCGGAATGAAGGTTGATGTGGTTTCAAACTTTCCTCCGCGCGAGGGCCAGGACGTCGGCCAGCAGGTCGCCATTGCCAGCCGCTTCCAGCCCTTGAGTGCCTGGATTGAAATGTGGAAACCGAATGGTGCACTCATTCCGCCACGAGGATTCGCCTTTGCCGCCTACGAAGTTGCCCCAGGCCAAATCCTGTTGGTTTATGCGGTCCACTTGAAGAGTAATCGCGGCGAAGTTTCTGAAGATATCGCCATTCGGGAAGAATCGATGCGGCAGCTTACGGCACACATACACGCAATGATCGACGCCTACGACAAGCTTGGAACAGTAAGCTGCATCGTCGGTGGCGATTTTAATACTGCACCTGATGATTCACGTTTCGCTGGTGAAAAAACTACGCGCATGTTGCGTGACAATGGTTTTTCGTGGTGCTGGCAGGATATTCCTTTTCCTCGTCGCATTAGTTTGCCGGCGGATAAACTTTTCCCGGCCGCTTGTTTTGATCATATCTTTGTCCGCAACGGCAAATTCAACTCCGCGCGAGCGATCGAAATGTCGAGAGGATCAAGCGACCACAACGCCATTTTCGCCGAAGTTCAGTTGTAATGCCGGGTCACCTCAGGATAACAGGAATAGAAGAGCCGCGGCCAGCGACCGCGGCTACAGACGATCACCCCAAAAATTTACCGGGGTTCAGGATGTTGTTCTGATCCAATGTGCGCTTGAGCGCTTGATGCAATTGGCTTGCGACTTCACCACTCGCTTCCGGCCACCAGCGTTTTTTCGCCAGTCCGATTCCGTGTTCCCCGGTAATCACTCCGCCCCACTCCAACACTTGTCGAAATAATTGGTCGAGGGTTTCCTGCACCTTGTCGCGCACAGCAGCTTCGCGATTATAGCGATCTGCCATGATGTTGACGTGAATGTTTCCGTCTCCGGCGTGGCCAAAACAGGCAATCGGAAAACCGGATCGTGCGGAAAGTTTCTCGGCAAACGCAACCAAATCGACTAGGCGGCTCCGGGGAACGACGATGTCTTGATTCAATTTTGTCAGCCCGGTCGCGCGCAATGAATTGCTGAATTCGCGACGAAGTGCCCACAATTTTTCGGAGCCAGCTTCATTTGCTGCAATCTCGAGCGCGGAAGGTTTCCGGCTCTTAACCAAATTGCGAATTTTTTCCATTTCGCCGGCGACGCTTTCTTCCTGCCCGTCGAGTTCAACGAGCAAATGCGCGTTGCCGGGCGGAACGAGGGCAGCCGCGGAATCGTGGCGCGCCGCTTCCAAAGTAAACTTATCTGCGATCTCGAGTGACGACGGAAGAAATCCAGCGGCAAAAATTTCCTGCACCATCGCCGCTGCCTCTGACATCGTATCGAACGAAGCCGACAAAGTCGCGCGCGCTGGCGGAAGCGGAAGAAGTTTGAGCGTAATCTCGGTGACAACTCCAAGCATTCCTTCCGATCCGACGAAGAGGCCGATTAAATCGAACCCGGTTTTGTTTTTGTGGACGCGGCCCCCGGTGCGAAGGAGGTCACCGTTTGCCAAGACAACCTCGAGACTGATTACATAATTGCGGGTAACACCGTACTTCAGACAACGCGGACCGCCGGCATTGGTCGCGACGTTACCTCCAATGGTGCAATGCTCGAGACTGGCGGGATCAGGGGGATAAAACAGTTTCTCGCTGCGGACCGCTCGCTTCAGGTCGGCGGTGATCACGCCGGGTTCCACAATCGCGACAGCGTCGGCAAAATTGATCTCTTTGATCCGGTTCATATGCGCGAGAGAAAGCGCGATTCCGCGCCGAATCGGAACACAGCTCCCTACGTAACCGTAGCCGGCCCCGCGCGCAGTCACCGGGATCTTATTCTCGTTAGCAAATTGCAACAGCTTGCAGACATCGTCGGGCGATCGGGCCAAGACAACAACTTCCGGACTTTCGTGAGCAAACCACTTGTCACCGCTGTGCTCAGCTAATGTTTGCGGGTCATCCGCAACCACGTCATCGCCGAGCAATTCGCGCAGGTCGGAGATCATGTTCATTTCGCGAATTAGAGGCACATCATTCCGAGCCTAGTCGAGGAATCCCGAAGCGAAAGCTTTAAGGTAACTTTACGGGATCCTTCGACTTGCTCAGGAGGACCGACCGCTAAAATCGCTCAACTATCCGATGGCGATGCGGTAATGCCGCGAGTGTTCATCCATTCGGGTGAGGAGCAGTTCGGCTCTGGGATAGATCACTGGTTTGCTCTGATCTTCACCGGCAAATTCCTTTACCCCTTCCATCGAGTCGAACCGCAATAGCGTTACGAATTCGACTTCACCTCCGTCTTCACGAATAAACAATTCCGCGCCGTGATAACCCTTGATGTTGCGCCGAGCAATCCCCGGAAATATTTCGTCCCGCAGCATCTTTTCGTAAGTTCTTGCGTCCTGGCGTTTGGTCCAGCCGTGCCAAATGCGTGCGATCATTTTATCGTCTTCCTCATGCCCATCCTTCTGCTGGTGCTCAAAAGAATCGGCCTTCGATCATGAGTATGAGCACGAGCAAGAGCATGATGGAGAGAACTCACAGTCCCATGATCTGGTAACCGCCGTCGACGTAAATGACCTGCCCTGTGATCGCCGCGGCGGCGTCGCTTGCCAGAAAAACCCCGGTTGCCCCGAGTTCTGCCGGAGCGCAGCTTCGGCGTAAAGGGGCCCGCTCCTGGTAATGCTTTAGCATCGACATGAACCCGCTGATGCCACGAGCGGCCAGGGTATTGACCGGACCGGCGGAAATACAATTCACGCGAATTTTCTTCGGACCAAGATCGTAGGCGAGATAACGCGTGGACGCTTCGAGCGAGGCTTTGGCCACGCCCATTACGTTGTAGTGCGGCACCACTTTCTCGGCACCGTAATAAGTCATCGCGACAATGCTTCCACCGTTTGTCATCAGCGGTGCAGCTTCGCGCGCCAGCCCAACCAGCGAGTAAGCGCTAATATCATGCGCCATCCGAAATGCGTCTCGCGTCGTGTTCACAAAGTCGCCTTCGAGTGCTTCCTTCGGGGCGAACGCGACCGAGTGCAGAACTAAATCCAGTCGATCCGTCTGGCCGCGCACTTCTTGAAAAAACTTTGCGATCTCTTCGTCGCTGGACACGTCACAAGGGTAGAGTGGAACGTTTTCGCCAAATTCGCCGACCAACTCTGCGACGTTCTCCTTGAGGCGTTCGCCCTGATAATTAAAAATTAAACGCGCACCCGCCGCCGCCCAGGCCTTCGCAATCGCCCAGGCAATACTGCGTTTGTTCGCCACACCAAAAACGACACCGGTCTGGCCGGCCAGGACTTGCGGATTCATAAACCGATCATCATAGCCAGTTTTCCTGGCTTGGGTAGCGCACGCGTCTCGTGTGTTGGCGATCGCGTCTCGCGATCGCGGACTTTTCAAAGACTATTTCGGCGAGACGCCGAAAGTCCGAGCCGGACTGGCGTATCACGCGAGAGGCTGCGCTACCCGAATTTCTCGAAACGCCACGCTCAACTGGATTTCAAAATATGTTTGATGCCGCGGATGGGAATGACAACCCAATCGGGCCGATGATTTAGTTCGTAGCCGACTTCGTAGACGGCTTTGTCCAAAAGATAAGCTTCGAGGGCGATCCGCAGATCGGCTTCGTTTCGCGGGATGAAGGGCGAGTCGCTGGTCGCGGCGAGATAACTTTGCAAAAAAATGCTGCTCATTTCACGGTACCAGCCGTCGGCCCATCTTTCGAGAAATGGGACGTCTTCAGGTCGCATCGCCGGTTGCCAGAGTGCGCTGTAGGCTGCGTATTGAAACGAGCGCATCATACCGGCGACATCACGCAGAGCCGAACGCTTCAATTTTCGCTCACCGAGCGGGCGCGCCGGTTCCCCTTCGAAATCGAGGAAAATGAAATCGCGTCCGGTATGTAGCGCCTGTCCGAGATGAAAATCGCCGTGGATGCGAATCTTGTGAGCAGCGGAACGTTGCTCGAGCAAACGCCGCTCCTGCGCCAGGATCTGTTTCTCCGCCGCGAGCACTTCTTCGGCTTCCGTGCGAAATGCGTCCGGCAAATCATCCAGTTTTTTGCGGAGCAACTCGAAAGCGCGACGCGAGGAAGCGCGCATTGATTGCACGACGCTCCGCTGCGCCATGGCGTTGAACGGCTCGGGGGCGAAGGCCGGATCGTCGCTCTCGGAAGCAAGCGCACGATGCAGTTCCCCAGTTCGTTGACCGAGCAGCCGCGCTTTCTCCGGGTAAATCCCACCAATTAATTCCTGTATAAGCTGGGCAGAACCTGCTCCGTCCAGGTCGGCTTTGCGGGACAGGACACGCTCGTAATAACTGCCCACTGCGTCGAGAGTAAAATTCCACGCGTCACCTTCGTTCGTGATCGCAGATTGAATGAGCGCGAGCACAACCGTCTTTTTCCCGGAACGATATTCGAGCGTTCCGCTAAACGCTGGCACGTTCGGGAATTTTGCGCGTTCCGTCAGGAACCGCGTGATCTCGACGTCGGGATTGATCCCCTCCTCCAGTTTACGGAAGATTTTCAAAAAGTATTTGTCGCCAAACAAAATGGAGGAATTGCTTTGTTCCCCTCTCATCACCCTGGAATTCCCGCTCAAATCCGGCGCCGCCGCGAACTCAGCCGTTGCCGATCCAACGATTTCCCCGCGTCGCGCTCGCAATCTTCGCTGCTCGCGAATGATGCGATAAATCTCACCGCGATAGTCGGGATCAAAAGTTGCGTCGTGCAAAATAGCGTTGCTATCGGCGAATGTGGCGATGACCGCGTGCTGGGCTTCGCGCGAAATGCGGTGCGCATTTTCGTCGCGCGCGACCTGCAAGGGCAGCGTGTAAACTTCCGCTGCGCCTTCAGTATAATTCGCTTCAATTAGAACGTGACGCGGGCCGCCGGGATGCGGCGAGATCAAAGGATCGTCGATGACCTGGAGCTCGCGAATCGTGCGCGCTTTTGCGCCGAACCATCTGCAACTCATGAGGTAAGACGGAAGAATGGCGCGCTCAAGATCACGCCGCGACGAACCGGACAGAAGTTCGGAAAGTGCGGGCGCTGCCGCGATCGTAGGCGTGCGCACGCGTTTCCGAGCACGACTCCCAGCCGAAGGCGATTGCAAAACAAACCAGTAGTGCGCGTGCGGACCAAGTGTCAGCGGATAACGGGACTTGCGGATCGCCGGAAACCGATTGCGGCTAAAAACTTCCATTGGAACGCAACCGGAGAATTTTGCGAGATCGAGTTCCGCCGGTTGCGCAAAGCGCGAAAGATTCACCACCACCAGAATCGTTTCGTCTTCGGTACGGCGCAGAAATACAAACACCTTTGGATTTCCTGGAAACAAAAATTCGAGCGAACCGCGTGAGAACGCCCTGTAATTCTTGCGCATCGCGATGACACGTCGCATCCACCAGAGCAACGACGAGAGATTTTTCTGGTGATTCTCGACGTTGATCGCTTCGTAGTGGTATTCGGGATCAATCGTGATCGGTAGATAAAGCTGTTGCGGATTGGCTTTCGAAAAGCCAGCATTCCGATCGGCGCTCCATTGCATTGGGGTACGGCAACCGTTGCGATCGCCAAGATAAAAATTATCGCCCATACCGATTTCGTCGCCGTAGTACAACACCGGCGTTCCCGGCAGCGAGAAGAGGAGAATATTCAGGAGCTCGATCTTGCGGCGGCTGTTGGCCAGTAAGGGTGCCAGCCGCCGTCGAATGCCAAGATTAATGCGCGCGGTCGGGTCGTTTGCGTAAACGCGCCACATGTAGTCGCGCTCCTCGTCCGTCACCATCTCGAGCGTGAGCTCGTCGTGATTTCGCAAAAACATTGCCCACTGGCAATTCTCTGGAATGGGCGGGGTCTGTTCGAGGATGTCAATAATGGGAAAGCGATCTTCCATTTGCAGCGCCATGAACATTCGCGGCATCAGCGGGAAGTGAAAATTCATGTGCGACTCGTCACCGTTCCCGAAATACGCAACCGCATCCTCCGGCCACTGGTTCGCCTCGGCCAAAAGCATGCGATCTTTGAAACGCGCTTCAATATGCGCCCGCAACTTCTTCAGATAAGTGTGCGTCTCCGGAAGGTTTTCGCAGTTGGTCCCTTCCCGCTCATATAAATAAGGGATGGCATCGAGCCGTAGCCCGTCGACGCCAAGGCTGAGCCAGAAATCGCAGACCTGCTCCACCAGATCGTGCACCGCGGGATTGTCGAAATTCAAATCCGGCTGATGCGAATAAAAGCGGTGCCAGTAATACGCTTTCGCAATCGGGTCCCACGACCAGTTTGAGGTCTCAAAATCTTTGAAGATGATGCGCGCCTCTTTGTATTTTTCCGCTGTGTCGCTCCAGACATAGAGCTCGCGCTCGGGCGAACCCGGTGGCGCGCGGCGCGATTTTTGGAACCACGGGTTTTGATCGGAGGTATGGTTGATAACGAGCTCGGTAATGACGCGAAGTCCGCGTTCATGCGCCGCATTGAGGAAGGCGCGGAAATCGTCGAGCGTGCCAAAGTTTGGATTAACATCGAAATAATTGGCGATGTCGTAGCCGTCATCTTTGAGCGGCGATGGATAAAATGGGAGAAGCCAGATCGCGCTGATACCCAGTTCCTGGAGATAATCGAGCTTCTCGATCAAGCCGCGGAAATCGCCGATGCCATCAGCGTCGCTGTCGTGAAACGTCTTCACGTGCAGCTCGTAAATGATGGCGTCCTTGAACCAAAGCGCGTCAGACATGATCTGAACTTTTCGCGCGAGGCCGGGCGCGACGCAATGCCGAGTTATGGTGATACCGTTGGACGCCCTTCTAATTTCGCATAAGAGTGGCGGCCTTACGGGCCTTTCTCATCGAATTGGAAAGGCAGCCAATTCCACATTACTAAACTTTGAAACCGCGAACGTCACCAACGCAAGGGAACGAGGGCAAAACCGACAAATCGCATGCGTTGCAGCCAGCGGTGCCGAAGCCAGGATCGCCCACGGATCTGGGGTTGATGCAAGGCGTTCAGCGGGAGGATCCGGAAGCGTTATCCCAACTTTATGATCGCTACAACGGCATTATTAAAGCGCTGATCCTGCGCGTTGTTCACAACGAGGCTGAGGCAGACGACCTGCTGCAAGAAATTTTCATGGAGATTTGGAACCAGGCGAAGAATTTCTCCGCCCAGAAGGGCAAACCGCTTGGCTGGATGGTGACGCTGGCGCGGCGGCGGGCAATCGATAAATTGCGTAAAAAGCAAGCTTACACGCGAGCGGAGGAGCGTTTACAACGCGAAATCGAGCAACAACCCGACGCTTGGGTGCATAATTCGACCGAAGAGGAAATCCTCGACGGAGACAGGCGCATTTTGATACGACGTGTGATTGAAATGCTTCCCCCGCCGCAGCAACAGGCCATCGAGCTCGCATTTTTTCGCGGCATGAGTCAGCGCGAAATCGCCGCAAATACGAATACACCTTTGGGAACCGTCAAGACTCGCCTAGAACTGGGCCTTAAGAAAATTTACGACGGTCTTAAGGAGCTGCGCGATGAGCTTTGAGAAATTTCAAAACTATGCCCGCATGTTCGTCGTCGGCGCGCTTGAGCCGGACGAAGCGGCAGAGTTCGAAGCGGCCCGGCGGGAATTTGGGGAAAAAGCCGAAGCGTACATCGCCGAATGCTACTCGTTGAATGAAGCTTTTGCGTTGAGTTTAAAGCCGGCGAAGGCGTCCGATCAGATCAAAGCGCGCCTGATGGAAATGGTAAAGAACCGGCAGACGCGCTGAGCCTTGGTCGCCAATGGAAAAACACGGGTGTTCCATCTGCGCAACTAGGTAGGGGGATTGACTCAATCACCCGCGGGCGGTTCGGTGAACCGCCCCTACCTTGAAATCAAAGCGTGATTGGGGCGCACTTCGCGGTTCGAGGTGACGTGACAACTTGATGCGGCGAAGAGAGATTCGCAGGCGGTCGATAAGATCGCAGCTTCAGCCGTTGCTTTCCATCTCGCGTAGGATGAATTCCTGGAGAAAGCCGTAGAAGTTTACCTGAAAGAGACTGAGATCACGGCGACTGCCCAACGGCGAGCGATAATGGTCGCACAATTCATGGTCACTGAATTGGTAGGTCGCGGCAATTGCTAGCCGCGCTTGATTCAGCGCACTTAACCAGGCCTCGGCATGGGCCATTGGAATGCGCAGAGTACAGTTCGCGAATGGCTTATCCGTGCAGCGCAACTGTTGGAGATCCTGCCGGACCGTTTCGGTGGCGGATTGGAAAAGGCGGCGCAGTTCGGGAACAACGTAAAGCTTCCACTCCGCGCACAAAACTCTTTCTTCCGGTGCTCCCGGCGGACTGAAGAGACGTTCTTCTGCTGCCGGTGAATCTTTGGGCTGCGCGCTTTCCGGAATTTGCCGGAGTAATTCTGCCAAAAAGGGATCGAGCTCGCGAATCTCCAAGGCCTCGTTCTGTCGGCAAATTTCCATCAGGCGGTTTTCTCGACGGTCGCGAGAAGGAGATAGCCATGTAGTTGCTGGACATAGAGCTCGGCGCGCTCACGCACCCCACTCCACAAAATGGAACGCCCGTTGTGATGAACCTCCAGCATGTGCTTTTCCGCTCTTTCTCGCGGATAACCAAAAACGCGCTGAAACACCATCGTCACATAGCTCATCAAATTGATCGGATCATTGTGAACGACGACGTTCCACGGCATTTCGATTTCTTCGCTGGTTGCTTCCTGCTTTTCGATGGTCGGCATCTGCAGAGTACTCCGCGGGACACGAACGACGGACAAGACTGCGGATTGTGCCACTCGATTCCGCCAGGCCCGATTCATGAAAAAGATTAACACGCAGCCCTCTTCCTTCAAACGGACCTGAGATCAGGCACCAGTCAGTGGACTGAGGCCGCCTACATTGCAGACGGCTGCTCATTGATTGCACACTATCGGCTGCTTCGGAGAACCGTCGTCATCAATTTCTTTTGCAATTGATGCATCTGCCTGCGCTTGGATGGCGTGGTGTCATCGAATCCTGCCAAATGGAGCAACCCATGTAGCACGTATAATTTAATCTCAGCGGTGACGCCGGTTCGAAACATTCGCGCTTGCGTCGCAGCCGTATCCGCGCTGATCACGATTTCACCGTGCTGAAATGTGAGGACATCGGTTGCGCCCGGAATGCCGCAGAATTCTTTGTGCAGCGCAGCCATCCGCCGATCGCTCACAATTAGGATATAGATCTGGTGGAGAGACGCGATCTCGGATTTTGGACGCCTGTTTTGCCATACAAGTTTGCAAGCAATTCCAGCGAAGCGTTGCAACTTGCGTGTCGAAAACAACATGCGGCGTTGAACATTTCGAATCGTGATCGCTGGCGGCGAATCTAA
This sequence comes from Verrucomicrobiota bacterium, assembly GCA_046732175.1. Taxonomy (GTDB): domain Bacteria; phylum Verrucomicrobiota; class Verrucomicrobiia; order Chthoniobacterales; family UBA10450; genus AV69. The sequence continues at coordinate 30,831 of JBKPMO010000034.1, read as the reverse complement.
TTTCATTCCTGTCGCGCATCCAGAGTCTTCAGCCGCGTATAAAGCTGCTCCAATCGCGGCATTGCCATCCCCTGTGACTGAGCGCGGCGCAGCGGTTCTCCCCAAATCGCTTCGACTTCAAGCGCACGTCCAGCTTCCAAGTCGAGAAGTGTCGATGGTTTGTAGGCTCCCATCGTTTCGGTGCGCTTGATTTGTTCAAGTACAACATCCATCGGCATATTGTAACCGCAGCTCTTCGCTCCCACGACCACTTCGTTCATCAATGCTATCGCCGCTGAACGAAGGGAATCGTCGCGCAAAATATCGGCGGTCGTGATTCCCCCCGCTGTGATAGTCAGGCCATTGAAAGGAATGTTCCAAACCAGTTTGCGCCAACGTTCCTCCATCAGGTTGTTGACTACTCGGCTCTCCACTCCACACTCACTGAATTCCCGGGCCAGGTTGTGCGTCCGCTCTTTGGCCAGGCCAGTAAGTTCGCCAAGATTGAGGTGTCCGTAATCGAGATGCTCAATCAAACCGGGCGAAATGCGGTTGAGACAAATGAAACACAGCCCGCCCATCACCCGTTCGGCTCCGAAATGTTGGGCAAGGAATTCCTCGTTACCCAAACCGTTCTGCAAGGTGAGCAAGATTGTGTGCCCATGCAGCAAGGGCGGAATTAACTCAAGCATGGCATCATTCTTTGTCGCTTTGAGCGCGATCAAGACCAAATCACACGGACCGATCTCCGTTGGGCTCTGGTAAACTTGCGCGTTGGAGACATGAAAATTTTCCTTCTTCCCGCGGATGCGAATACCGGAACGTTTAATTTGATCGAAGCCACTTCGGACAAGGAAATGCACATCGCGTCCACCAAGGGCGAGCTTGCCACCGTAAAAGCCGCCGATCGCTCCAGTCCCGGCAACGGCGATGCGAAGAGGCGCGGCCTCCATTAAGGACGACTTCGTGGTTTAAAGATTTAGCGAGTGCCGCAAGCGGAACATCTCGGCCTGATTGAATGTTTTCATAATCAATCGTTAAATCACTAGATCGCTAAATCGTTAATCATTATCACGCCGGCGGGCGCGTTTCGGCCTGGAAGTTTCGGGTGATTAATCGTGCGCCTTTGTTAAACGTGAAATATGCCCAGGCCCACTGGAACAGAACGGCAACCCGGTTGCGGAATCCGACGAGAAAAAGGACGTGAACGAACAACCAGGCGACCCACGCCGGCAATCCACTCAGATGCAGCAGGTGCAAATCGGCCACCGCTTTGTTCCGACCGATGGTCGCCATACTTCCTTTATCAAAATACCAGAAGCGCTGGGGCTTTCGGCCTTCGATCATGGCCAGAACATTGCGGGCCGCATGCCGGCCCTGTTGCATTGCAACCGGCGAAACACCAGGCAGCGGTTTCCCGTCTTTTCCCGTCAAGTTGGCCAGATCGCCGATTACCTGTACCTCCGGATGTCCAGGAATCGTTAGATCAACCTGCACAATAACGCGGCCGACCCGATCGATCGGCACGCCAAGTGATTTTCCAACGAATGACGCATTGTTGCCGGCCGCCCAAATTTTCACCCGACACGGAATGAACTCGTCCCCCACTCTCAGTCCCTCTTCCGTGAGATCGGTCGCGTGCACTCCGGTGCGAATCTCCACGCCAAGATCCTGCAATTGCTTCATCGCGCTCGTGCGCAAGTCTTCCGGGAACGCCGCCAGCACCTGTGGTTCTCCTTCAATCAACACCACTCGCGCGCTCGACGGATCGATGTGACGGAAATCGCGCGCCAAAGTGTGACGCGCGATCTCAGCAATCGCTCCCGCCATTTCCACTCCGGTCGGTCCACCACCGATGATAACAAAGGTCATTGCCGCGGCGCGCGCTGCAGGGTCGGAAATTTTTTCGGCGTATTCGAACGCCATCAAAATCCGGCGCCGAATTTCCACGGCATCTTCCAAGCTCTTCAGGCCGGGCGCGAGCCGCTCCCATTCCGGATGTCCGAAATAGGAATGCCGGGCCCCCGTCGCGAGAATCAAATAATCGTATGCAACGTTGACATCCCCGGCATGAACGACCCGCGTGTTTACATCGACTGATTGAACTTCAGCCAGCATGACTTCGACATTCTTGCACTTGTGCAGAATCGCGCGGATCGGAGCAGCAATGTCCGCTGGGGATAGCGCCGCGGTTGCGACCTGATAGAGGAGCGGCTGAAAAAGATGATAATTGGTCCGATCGATGAGGGTGAGATGAACATTCTCGCAGGCCAATTTCTTTGCAGCCTCGAGCCCGCCAAAACCACCCCCGACGATCACAACACGTGGGATTTCTTGCTCCGCCATCGCGGCAATGTCGCGAGATCGCAGCTAATCGCAGCAATTTTTATTAGGATAATCCGGAAGACAAATCGCTAATTCCGCGGAGGTAACATCATTGCTGCTCTGGTTCAGGCGGACGTAATCGCTAAAACTCAGCGCGTTTCTGGCGTTATTTCGAGTTTGCTCGATATACCACCTTTTTACATCTCAGAATTCTTCGGTGCGAGATCAGTTACAATTTTTTCGAAACGTGGGTCGCCGCGCAGCGAATCCCAGTACGGATGGAGCTTCAAGTTCCCGTAGCTTAAAGTGCTCGGGATTTTCAGGGTCGCTGCTATTTGCGCGATCGCGAGATGTTTTTCGCCACACCAGGCGTAAATTACGCCCAAATACTTCATCAGCTCTGCACCGTCGATTGAGTTTTTGGTGATAGGCAGGAGTTCAATCGCCCTCCGGCCTTCGCGCATCGCTTCGTCTTTGCGGCCGAGGGCTGCGTCGATGAGGCCAAGCACGCACAAGGCCGGCGCATAACCGGGTTGCTCACTCACGGTGCGTTCGAGTTCCGCATGCGCGGCGAGGAAAGCAGCTTGAGCCGTGGCGCGGTCGCCCCTAGCACGGGCAGCCACGCCTTCGCACCAGGAACGCGGAAAGTTCAAATCGACAGCCGTCCCGCTCTCCGGGATCGCAGCCAAGGCCTCGGTGACCGCGGCCGCGTCGCGTTCGCATAGCGCCAGATAAAACCATTGGGCTGCCAGGTCTGGAGCTGTCGCTGGATTTTCGCTCCGAATTCTTCGAATTGTTTCTCGAAGAGGACGAGGGTCCGCTCGCCATTCGAGATCGACCAAGGCGCGAGTAACCTGTGTGTCTAGGTCATGCGGAATCAGAGTGAGCGCACGGTCCAAAGCAGCAGCCATCGCTCGAAACTGCTGGAATTCCTGATAGCTGAGCGCAATCTGCTGGAGGATGAAAAAGTTGCGCGGATCCAGTGCGAGAGCCCTTTGCAAGCTCCGCGCTGATTCGTTCCAAAATCCCTGACGCCGGTCGATATAGCCGGTTAGCTCGAAGATATCCGAATTATTCGGTAACGTGCGTTTGGCAACGTCGAGTTCGGCCCGCGCCTTCTCATAATCGAGATAACAACGGTAGAGGAAATCAGCTCGAGCAAGATGCGCCTCCCCCGCGTCAGGACGCAGACGAATGATAGTTTTTAGCGCGCCATCCGCCAGGGCCAGACGGGCCGGGGTGTGATCGAGGCCAAAGAAATACAGGTAGTTGTGAGCGGTGGCTAGCTGGCAGTAAGCGAGAAAAAAGTCGGGATCCCGCGCGACGGCTTGATCGAGAAAGGAAACGGCTTCACGTAATTTTTCGTTGATTTGAGCATTGAGCGAAATGGTCGCGACGAGCGCCTTCGCGCGGACGTAAAGACCATAAGCGATGAGATCCTTGGTCGGGCGCTCGTCAATGGCGGCTTTTTCCTTTGGCGAAACGGTGGCCTGAAGGTGAGAGAGAATTTGCTGCACGATGTCTTTTTGGATCGCGAAGACATCGGTCAAATCGCGTTGGTAGCTTTCTTCCCATGCGGGCGCGCCACTCCGGGCATCGGTCAACCGCACACTGATCCGAACTGCCTCACCGCTTTGGCGGACACTTCCTTCCAAGATGAACGCAACGCCTAAGGTCTGGGCTATCTCGCGCAAGTTGCGTCGTGTTCCCGCCGCGTAGGTGTTAACCGACGTGCGGTTGATTACTTTGAGATCCGCTACTTTGGCAAGAGCGGTACGAATGTCATCTTGGACACCATCGGCCAAAAACCCGTGCTGTTTATCTTCGCTAAGATCTTCCAGGGGAAGAACCGCGATACTTTTTTCCGGGAGGACGGCGAGCGCAGTGGCCTCCGGCGACGCTGGTTCCGGCGTTAACTGGCGTGATAAGCTCCAAATCCCGAACCCCACCGCCAGCGCCACGGTGCTCAAAAGACCGGCAGCCAATACGGGCTTGCCGCGGCGATTACGAGTGGAAGACCCCGGGGGGCCTGAATTCGGTTTCCGCGCTTCCGAGGTGAGTTTCGCCGGCTCTTCCGAATCTGCAATTTCTTCTGGGTAAACGTTCATCGGCTTGTCAGGGGCAATAAAGGCACTGATTGCGTTGAGTAATTTCCCTGTTCTCCGAGCAAAATGTGTTCCCAGTGCCCCACCCAAAGTCGCGCTTGATAGATCAGGGGCTAAAAGGGAACTGAGGTAAGCGTCGATCCCTCATAGCACAACCCCTCGCCTTCTCACCCGCCGCGGGCGACGACGGGCGCTGAGTGGCAGTCTCCAGGCAAGTTTTAATCCTGCTGCCGGGCGGGCGCGAAATTAGCTATCAGCTACTAAACGTGGCCCCAGCTTTGAACTGACGCTCTCATGCGAAACCTACGCGATCGCCCTGTTGGGCAAAAAATCACAGTCGTGATTATGTTGATCTCGGGCGTAGTGCTACTCCTCGCGTCTGCCGCTCTGTTTTGCTTCCAAGCTTATACCCTCAGACAACACTTTGCCCACGAACTAGCGGTGGTCGGTGAAATCACGGCTCACAATTGCGCCACAGCGGTAATGTTTAAGGACGAGGGGGCCGCAGGTCAGATTCTTACTGGACTGAAAACGATGCCTCAAATCGTCAGTGCACGCCTCGAGGCCTTGGACCAGCAGCGCCTGGCTTATTTTGGTGGACTACCGGATGAACTGCAAATTAAAGCGGCGCGATTGAAATCAGGCTTCCGATTCGACGGGAATCGAATTCTCCTGGCCCAGCCGGTCATGCTCGATGGGAAACCAGAAGGAACGCTCTACCTCATGGCGGATTTGCAGGCAATGACATCGCAACTCCTCAAACTCTACGCCGGCATTTTCGCGCTGGTTCTCGCCGCTTCACTCCTTCTTGCCTTCCTGCTATCGAGTCAATTCCTGCGGTTTGTCACCAATCCGATTTTGAGCCTTGCTGGGACAGCGCGGACGATAGCCGAGCATCATGATTATTCCGTGCGGGCTACGAAGGTCTGTGGTGACGAGGTGGGGGGGTTGACTGACGCGTTTAACCAGATGCTGACGCAAATCCAGTCCCAGGATAGTGCGTTGCAAACAGCACAACATGAATTGCAGGAACAAGTGGCAGCGCTTCAACGCGAGATCGGCGAACGTAAACGAGCAGAGGCGGAACAGGCCCGGCTCACTGCCATTCTTGAAGCTACGCCCGATATTGTGATGAGCGCCAACCCGAGTGGCATTCCATTCTATCTCAATCGAGCAGGGCACGAAATTCTAGGCGTAGCTCAAGATCGGGATATTTCCGGAAGGAAGACGCTTTATCTGCATCCCGAGTGGGCTCGCGGGATTATCGTCAAGGAGAGACTACCCGAGGCCATCCGAAATGGCTCGTGGGCGGGTGAAACAACCATTTCCGCTCGCGATGGAAAGGAGATTCCAGTCTCGCAGGTCCTTATCGCGCATAAAAATCCGGAAGGCGAAGTGGAATATTTTTCGACGGTCCTACGGGACATGACGGCGTACCGCGAAGCAGAGGAAGCATTGCGCCTTTCGCAGCAGAAGTTGCTCGAGACTTCGCGTCTCGCTGGTATGGCCGAAGTGGCGACTGGCGTCCTGCACAATGTCGGTAATGTGCTCAACAGCGTGAACGTTTCTGCCGGCCTAGTGGTCGAGAAGCTTCGCCGCTCCAAGGCGCCCAAACTTGCCCAGGCCGCGGCTCTTCTCACCAGCCATAATGGCGACCTCGGAGAATACCTAACGAATGATGTGAATGGGCAAAGATTACCGGGCTATCTCGCGAAACTTGGAGAATTCTTCATTTTGGAAAATTCCGAACTACTAAACGAGGTCGATCAACTAAGCCGTAATATCGAGCACATTAAGGAAGTAGTCGCGATGCAGCAGAGCTACGCGAAGGTCAGCGGCGTTTTCGAAAACCTTCAGGCTCATCGTCTGGTAGAGGACGCCATTGCCATGAACATCGGTGCGTTTGAGCGCCACGGCGTCGAGGTCGAGCGGCGGTTTTCGGCCGTGCCGCCGATCCGCGTCGACCGGCACAAGGTGTTGCAAATTCTCATCAATCTGATTCGCAACGCCAAATACGCTTTGGACGACGTTGAGCGCACCGACAAGAAAATGACGATCTCGATCTCGGCACCAAACAAGCGGTATGTCCAGATCGTTGTCTCGGACAACGGTATCGGCATTTCTCCGGAGAACCTGACCCGAATCTTCGCGCACGGTTTCACCACCCGCGAAGCCGGGCACGGTTTCGGCCTGCATAGCGGCGCCATCGCCGCGCGTTCGATGGGCGGGGCCATCACCGTAGCGAGCGCCGGCATCGGCCAAGGAGCCACCTTTACCCTCGAACTTCCCATTGCCTCTACCGCATCAGTCACATGAACACCGCACCTCTGATTTTGCAGCCCTCCAATCAGCGAATTCTTATTATCGACGACAATCCTTCGATCCATGAGGATTTTCGCAAAATCCTCGGCCCTGCTGATGCCAAGATCGCCGAAGAGCTTGAGGCGACGGAAGCCTCTCTTTTCGGCGATAAGGCTGGTGCTGCACAGGTACAAAACTTTCGAATCGACTCCGCTTTTCAGGGACAAGAGGGATTGGAGAAAGTCCGTGTCGCCTGTTCCGAAAACGCGCCCTACGCTGTCGCCTTTGTCGACGTGCGAATGCCGCCTGGCTGGGATGGAATTGAAACGATCTCCCGCATTTGGAAGGAATTCCCGGATCTTCAGATCGTCGTCTGCACCGCCTACTCGGATTATTCGTGGGACGAGATCGCGAAGTCGGTCGGCAACACTGATAAGATGCTTGTACTCAAAAAACCGTTTGATAACGTCGAGGTGTTGCAGATGGCGCACGCTCTCTCGAGAAAATGGCAGCTCACTCAGATGGCGCGAAAACAGATGGAGGAACTGGATGCCCTGGTAAACCAGCGCACGGTGGAATTGCGCGCCGCCAACGCGCGCCTGACTGGCGAGGTAGCGGAACGCGCTACCGCCGAGGAAGCGCTACGTCGTTCGGAGGAACGTTTTTCGAAAGCGTTCCACGGCAGTCCCGTGCCGATGGTAATTCAACGCCCGGATGGAAAATATTGCCTCGACGCAAACGCAAGTTTTCTCGAACTCGTCGGCGCCTCCCGCGAGGCCGTGCTCGCGGGTAGCGCGACATTTTGGGCCGATGAATCCACCCCGGCTGCTCTCCGCCAAGAACTTGCCGCTCGTCACACCGTGCGCAACGTGACCGCGACCATCCGCACTACCTCCAACGACACTCGCGAAGTTCTGGTGGCGGCCGACAACCTCGAGCTCGGAAATTCTCCCTTTCACTTACTAATCTTGCAGGACATCACCGATCGTGTGCGGCTCGAAAATGAACTACGCCAGGCGCAGAAGATGGAAGCTGTTGGTCGCCTCGCCGCTGGGGTCGCCCACGACTTCAACAACATTCTCACGGTCATTCTTGGCAACACCTCGATGCAATTGCGTAATCCGCACCTCGACAAAAAACTAATGTCTTCTCTCAACCAGGTGAAACGCGCCGCGGAACGCGCTACCGCTTTGACCCGCCAGCTTCTCGCCTACAGCCGAAAGCAAATTATCCAAAGACGGCCGCTCGCGCTCAATGAACTTGTCGAGCAAACGGTCGCGATGTTGCGGCGACTGATCGGGGAACACATCGCCCTCGATATGCAGTTGACGCCTAATCTGCCGCCGATTTTCGCTGATCCCAGTAATGTCGAACAGGTCATTATGAACCTCTCCTTGAATGCGCGCGATGCCATGTCCGACGGCGGCAAGCTTACCCTCATTACCACGCGGGTCGAAGTCGACAATGCATCTCGGGCACGCCATCCCGAAGCACAGCTTGGTCCTTATATCTGCCTGGCAGTGAAGGATACCGGTTGCGGGATGGATTCGGCCACGGTGGATCGAATTTTTGAGCCGTTTTTTACGACCAAAGATCCCGGTCAGGGTACTGGGATGGGCCTCGCCACCGTTTATGGAGTACTCAAGCAACACGGGGGATGGATTGAAGTGGATACTGCGCCCGGTCGAGGCACCACTATTCGCACATTTTTCCCATTGAGCGTCGAGGCACTCGTCGTTCCCGCAGACAAACCAGAAAGCCTGCCGACCGAATCCACACCGACTAATGCCATTACTATCCTGGTAGTGGAAGATGAAGAAATGTTGCGCGAGTTCGTCAGTGACGCACTGGTGACGCTTGGCTATCGTGTACTCTCAGCCGCAAATGGTAAAGACGCGCTCGGCTTATGGGCAAAGCATAAAGAAGAAGTTGATCTGCTCCTAACCGATGTGGTGATGCCCGAATCAATTTCCGGCCGCCAACTCGCCCACACCCTGATCATGGATAAGCCGGACCTGAAAGTTATCTTCACGAGCGGTTATAGCGCGGAGCTTTTTGGATCAGAATTCGAAAGCGAGAAAAATCATCTTTTTCTCGCTAAGCCCTACTTGCCTGATCGGCTCGCGCAAACGGTCGCATCGCATTTGCAGTCGCGAGGCGTACCAGCCACTGCGCCGGCTATCGGATAGGGTCGGGCGCAAGCCTGGATCGCCGTAAATAGAAGTTGTCAGTTCTCCGGCCGGCGGTATCTTGCGCGCCCTATGCCCAAGCCGATCGCACGAAGCAAGACCCGGAAATCAGTCGCAAAACGTTTCAAGGTCACCGCTTCCGGTAAGGTCCTTCGTTCGCACGCTTCGCGTCGCCACCTGATGTCGGCAAAGAACGCCAAGAAAAAACGTCAACTGGCGAAAATGGGCCGGGTGGACGAAACCGATATCGCGCGAATCAAAGCCAACTTGCCATTCGGTTAATTAACGATTCACCGCGGAACTCGTCGGCTCCTCCGCATGCGATGTGGTCGGCACATGACGATGCCAATCCAGATCAGGGTCCGGCTGGGGACTATAAAGATCGCGCCGATTAGCGGCCGTAGTGCAGGAACATTCCAGGGTCAGTAGGGCAAAGAGGGCCAACCATTTCACGCGTTCGATCGAATCAGACAAGGTTCCTGATGTCAACGGGGAGAGTGAGAGGAAAATGACGAAGCTTGAATGACGAATTAATGACAAAGCCCGAATGACGGAAAAGACGTGCTTCACTCCTCTTTTGGGACTTCGTCATTAGGCATTCCTTAGTCATTCGTCATTTTAAATATGCGACCTCTTCGATTGCCGTTGCGCGACACCAAGCTTCGATGAACGTTTCATTTCCGTCAGGGGCTATGGACCGAGGGCTTACGAACCCCGCCAGGGCAGGAATGCAGCAACGGTAGTCTGACCTTCTTTGCCGTAGTTCTCTGGCGGACTTTTTCTCGATGAAATTGTTGAAAGTAAAAACGATGCGCTTCGCCGAAGTTGTCGAGAAGGCCGGCCGTCCCGAAACTTATACGCTTTGGCAAAAACCCGCAGCAGATCGGCATCTGCAATCGCAAATTACAAACAACCGGGTGATGACAATTCAAGGCAGTGAAAGTGGAACTCAATTTGGAATTGTGGGGTTCAAACAGGCGAAAGGGGCGAACTATCTTGTATTTCCGAAATCGCTTAAACGGGTTGAGAATAGACGTATTGTCGGGATCAACTGGGATTTAGTAGGCGGGAAATAAACTTCCGCATTTATTGGGGCAGTCGCTGCTGTAACGGAAGTTAAGCTTCAAACCTGACTCGGCGGCTTTCCAGCCCGCTGACGATTTCAACGATTCGACTGGCAAGATGCCAGTTGGCCGAGTCAGGCTGGAAGCCTAACTTCCAACCCCTGCAATCGCGTCGCCATGGCGTCGCCACAAAGGGAAACCGTGATAATGTTAAATCATGAGCGAACGCGCGATTGATGAACAAGGCCTTGCCACGCTGAGTCAGGACGAGCTCCTGCGTTACTCGCGCCAAATCAACCTCGCACAAGTGGGAGAAGAAGGTCAGCGCCGATTAAAGCAAGCGCGGGTGTTATGTATCGGAGCAGGCGGCCTTGGCTCGCCCGCAGCGCTCTACCTTGCTGCCGCCGGAATTGGAACCATCGGCATCATTGATCAAGACACAGTAGATTTGAGCAATTTGCACCGGCAGATTTTGCACGGGACGAGCGACGTGGGAAGCGAAAAGACTGATTCGGCGCGGGCACGCTTGCTGGCAATTAATCCGACGCTTGCAATCGAGACCTACACCACTCGTTTGTCCGGGAGCAACGCCAGCGAGTTGATCTGCGATTATGACATCGTCGTCGACGGCTCAGATAATCTCCCAACCCGTTATCTCTCCAGCGACGTATGTGTCTGGGAAAAGAAACCGAACATCTACGGGTCGGTCCATCAATTTGAAGGGCAGGCGTCACTGTTTGCGCCTCATCTTGGCGGCCCGTGTTATCGGTGTCTTTTTCCGGAACCACCGCCGCCGGAAGCTATTCCGAGTTGCGCTGAAGCCGGTGTGCTCGGCGTTGTTCCCGGGTTAATCGGACTTATTCAGGCGCTAGAGGCAATTAAGTTAATCATTAATACGGGCGACAATCTTCTTGGGCGCCTTTTGCATCTGGATGCGCTGACCCTGCGGTTTCGCGAATTCAAGATTCGCCGCGATCCAAATTGTCCGGTTTGCGGCGATTCGCCGACAATCACGGAGCCGATCGACTACCAACAATTTTGCAGCCGCGGGGATGGTTCGAGAGTTCCGGGGATTTCCGCCAGGCAGCTCCACCAAATGATATCTGGCGGCAAGAAAGTCGCGCTTGTTGACGTGCGCGAGCCGTTCGAATTTGAGATTGCGCGCATTCCGAATTCGCAACTGATCCCACTTGGAACAATTCCGGAGCGGCTGGCGGAGGTTCCGCGGACGGAGACAACGGTCGTGATGTGCAAGAGCGGCGTCCGCAGCGCACGCGTGATCGAGTTTCTTCGGGAGCAGGGTTTTGAGAATTTGTTAAATCTCGAAGGCGGTCTTGATGCCTGGCGGGAAGAAGTCGATCCAACCATGCGCAAATATTAGCGACGTTGGTGTAGGCCCTGGAGGGGCGAGCTCCGCGAGCCCCTTTCCGTACTCCGCGTTGCAGAGCTCCGCCCTCTATCCGACAAGCACGGGTCAACACGGAACATAGACTTCCAAGTCTGTGCGCCAAACAGGTGTCCCTGCCCGTTTTCCCTGACAATTCAGCGGGCTAAAAGCCCGCTGCGGGCACAGGCAAGAATGCCTACGTTCCGGTCCCCATTTTGCGCGTTGCAGTCCTTTCCGACTGTGTCTATCAGAAGCCTGATGCGTTTTGCCGTTCTCTTTGCAGTGATCGCAATCATTACCACGGGATGTGACCGCATGGTTACGCCGAAGCACGCGCAACAGCTCAAAGATGCGGAGGCAAAAGCGGCTTCAGGCGATTTCGCCCGCGCGATTAGTTTGTACGAATCCGCATTGGAAGACCGGCCAACTGACGCGGAAGTGCATTATAAGCTGGCATTGCTTTACGATGACAAAATGAATGATCCGCTGGACGCGCTTCATCATTTCAAACGGTACTTAGCCATCGCCCCAAGCGGCGCTCGCGCCAACGACGTGAAAGGATTCGTGAAACGCGATGAAGTCGCGCTTCTTACCAGTCTGTCCGGTGACGCTATCATTTCCCGTTCCGAGGCGACGCGGTTGCGGAACGAAAATTTAGTCCTGCGAAAAGAGTTGGATGAAGCGCGCGGACGTAGCCACATCGTTACCAGTGAGCAAGCCGCGACGCCTGCGAAAATGAAGAACCCTGACACGGGCAGGCAGACTTATGTTGTTCAGCATGGGGACACGCTCGCCTCGATCTCGCGAAAGTTTTACAAGACATCGACGCGCTGGAAACAAATTCTCGATGCCAATCGGGATGTCATCAACGATCCGAAAAAGTTGGCAGCGGGACAGACCTTGGTGATTCCAAAACGATAGAGGAAGCTTAGCTTCAAAGGTAGCGAGTTAACTGCCGCGCGCAGATCAACGGGCAGGATGCCTGTGCTACAAGCTACGGCTTGCGATTTCTGCCGCCCGGAGGTTTAAATGGCGTCGATTGCGGACGGGTCGAAGCGTTCACATCGCGGGCATCCATCCCGGTCGGGTCGATGAGTGGATTTATGAGAGGGCCGCCCGATTCTTTCTGACCGGTAGCAACGTTGCGAATCAGATCGATGCTGGGCAGCGGCGGAAACTTCGTAATTAAAGTAGCAGTTCGCAACAAACGATTCAGGTCGATATCGACCGGTTCAGGCAAATGTGTCGCGCCTGCTTTCACAACGAGCATTTGGCCGCCGCGGACTCGAACTTTTTTTCCCGCATATTTGGTCAACCACGCCTCGCTACTTCCTTCGAGAACAATCAGCTTGGTGTAACTGCGGCGATGGTGCTCAAACATGACCGTTGTTCCGGTGATGCCGACGGTGAGTGTGCTGCTGCGAATGCGTGCGCCGCCGGAATCCGTCGGAACGCGCAACAGGATGGCCCCGTTTTCAACGTTCACGTTGCGACCATTTTCTTCGAAAGAAAAAATACTGTTCGCTCCAATCCGGGTAATCGTCAGATCAGCAAAGGTAATTTCAGCGCGGGAATCAGCGCCGGTGCGGACAGCACTGCCTTCAGTAACATTGTCGTTGAGATGCGCCGGCCGGGCTGCAGCATGCGCCGCGACCAAATTTACATCGCGCACCACAGTACTGACACGCGCTTCTTTTCTTTGCGCGGCGGTAAGCGACAAAACCGACGCCGCGCCCAAGAGCAGGAGCAGAATTGAACGTGCTCCTGAATGGTCAAAAAAGGATTTCACGGCTCTCCTAGAATTTAAACGAAAGCGCAAAAGTGCCACCGACATTTCTAATATTCTGACCGGCGATGACTAAAGGAACGCGCTGCTGCGTGTCCAAGATTAGGGGACTTAATTGGCGGCGATTCAATCGCCGTTTAGTAGTCGGCAGGTCCGAGCCGGACCCGGCATTAGAGACAGCCGCTCCTTGAATTAACCGCCAGGACCGTCAAAAGCGGGAGCGTGATTCAGCGGCAACGGATTATTTGCACCAGCTCCTGCGAAAGTACCAGTCCGTGATCCGTTCCCACCGAATCCGGTGTAGTTGGCATTGTTGGTGAAGACACCGGTAGGAGTTTTGCCGCCAATGGTAACTATCACACCATTGAAGATGTTAACGGTATTACCGGCGATGATCTTTGTGCTCGCTCCACCCAATGTCACGTCGGCCACGAAATTAACGGTGCCGTTGCTCCCGGGGGAATACAGTTTCAACGTCGTATCTGCGGACAAGGAGCCATTTCCGACGGTAAGCACGCCATTATTTCCGAGCGCACCGACTTTGATGATATCGGCATGTGCCTCGATGTGATCCGCTTCGCCCTGTCCTCCAAGGAAGATCTGTCCTCTGTCCCCGCTATGACGAATATCGATCGTACCGCGGTCGGCCACGATTTTGCCGTTTATGTTCGTAGTACTGTTCGCGCCGGTGGCCAAAATTGTGACTTTCCCACCTGGTCCCGGAGCAGCGGCATCGAGCAAGGAGAGTAATTCGGAGGTGTTGGAAAGGTTAATGGCGACGCCGGTGGGTTTGCCGCTCTTCAACCCGATGTTGCCACCGCGCGCGCTGCGTCGTTGCAGGCTGGTTGAGCCATGATCAGCCGACGAGACTTCGATTCGCGAGCTGACTGCGACAGAATCGTTGGTCGAGGTCAGATTTACGGTGCCACCGTTCCCGTGGGGCGAGAAAGGCGATGGCAGGTATCCGCTTGTCGCCTCGACGGGGCCATTTATCTCGATGGTCCCGGCGGCGGTGATATTAACAATCCCGCCATTGCCGGCGGTAAACGGCCCATTCGCCTTAAACTGTCCGCCATCAGCCGTGATCGAAGCAAAATCGCCATCGTTACCAACGACCAAACCGTCAAGCGTGATGTCGAGAGTAACTTTGCCGCCGTTGCCCGGCTCCGAAGGCGAACCATTCGGGTTCGCGCTAAGACCCTTGGCAAACAACACAGGAATGACTGGCCCCGTGCTACTGATTGAACCAACGGTCATACTAAAGTCATGCGGAGAAAACGCATTGTCCCCGTTGCCAAACATCGGCGCGACTCTCAAGGTATTGATAAAAGAAATCGTCGGCGCAGTAATGGTATTAGCCAGGACTCCGATAGCAATTTGGGTGAGGCTGTTATCGATTGTGATACTACCGCCCGCGGTCAAGGTGCCGGCGATCACGCCTGGCGTAACGATGTTACCTCCCGCCACGACACTGGAAGCACCGGAGGTGAGAATACCGCCGCCGGCAAAAATGTTTCCACCGGCAGAAATGTTACCAATCGCCTTGTTGTCGCCGCGATCGAGTCGAAGTAGGCCAGTGGAAGACGTGATGTCACCTTCTGCTAAAATCGAACCTCCAACCGCCGCAATAGTTCCACCGGCCTTAATATTCCCAGCACGGATGCTGCCGGCGTTGATGTTTTGCCCAGCTTGTAGATCAGCAGTCTCGATCGTGCCTGAGGCTAAGATCGAGCCGCCTGCGTTGATGCTGCCGGAAAGAACCGGTATCCCGTGCTCAGATCGCGGAACATGCGAAGCGAGAAGATTAATGTCGCCTTCGGAATCGAGGGTGAGGTTGGGTCCAACGAAGTCGATGTTCGACGCCTGAATTCCGCCTTCTCCCGCGGTGAAACTCACGCTGGAGTTCCTGAAATCGAGCGTGAACGGCTCGGAACTTACGAAATCTATGGTGTCGCCACGGCCAACAATAGATGCACGAGCGATCGGACCGGCAACCGCGATAATCGTGAGTGTGCCGTTTGCAGTTAGATCGACGGTTCCGCCCGCGACATCCGGAAATTTGCTGGCGTCGAAGGTCACATTCCCGCCAATAGAATTAATCGTTACGTCGTGCGCAGTAATGATGCCGCTCCCATCTAGGAAATCGCCCTGTGAAAAGGCGCTAAAGTTAGTGGCTGAGACATCGCCATTGACCTGGACTGTCCCTTCTGAATTAAGGAGGAGATTGCTCGAGCCGCTGATCGGGGACGCGAGCTTCAGCGACACGGAATCGCCGCGGGCATAGAAAAATAGATTGGGAATATTTTCAAAAGAAATTCCGCCATCTAGAATGATCGATCCGTTTTGCGTCGCCAGCAGAATCGAATCCAGGCCTGCAAAGGTAAGTGTCCCACCTGGCGGGCCACTGAAAATTCCGCCAACTCCGATCAAAGCGAGTTTGGTGATGCCAGCCTGCGAAATAGAAACAGTGGGGTTAGAAAGCAGCGAGAGATCTTGAAACTTGAAGGCCGCAATAAAATTGAGATCGAAAAGGGAGCGATCGGGCGTATCGAAACCACTGGCGGTATCGAATGGTCTGGTCGAGCCGAAAAACCAGAGTGAGCGTGTCCCATCCAGTTCCGTGGTGCGATAGATTTTGCCGAAGTTGGTAACTCCATTTGAAGTGATGGTAGGAGGTCCGGTGTTAATCTGCGAACCTTCGCCTAGTGGATACGCGTCCGGCGCAGCAATTGTTTCCGGCGGTCCGAATTCGCTCGGCGGCTGCGCGTTTTCTTGTCCCGAGGATTGAACGTGCGTAAGATCATTCAGGATGAGGTTCGTCCCACCCCCATAGATCGCGAGGTTCGTTTCATATAATTCGCCGCCTTCCCTTTCTTCATCCTGCTGCGTCTCCGTTTGCGCAATTAAATCTTCGCTTCCCATTTTTCCAAAACCTCTGATGA
The DNA here is from genome assembly GCA_046732175.1 of Verrucomicrobiota bacterium. Classification (GTDB taxonomy): domain Bacteria; phylum Verrucomicrobiota; class Verrucomicrobiia; order Chthoniobacterales; family UBA10450; genus AV69. Next base: position 14,753 of record JBKPMO010000034.1, on the reverse strand, counting down.
GGCGCGAAGTTTTCATGAGCTTGCGAACGTCGACGTCAACCGGACTGGGCAAATTTTTGGCGTTAGGTTTCGTGATTAACATTTGCCCGGCATGGATCAGCACCGATTCACCGACGTGATTGGGAATAAAGATCCGGCCTGTACCTTCCAGGACAATGAATTTGATGTGGGAATTCTTGTGGAATTCGAGCATTATCGTGGTGCCGGTAATCGCGGCAGTCACCGCTGCGGTATTGATTTTTGCGCCACCGGCATTCTTCGGCACCCGCAGCAACATCGCGCCATCAGTTAACTCAAGATTGCGTGTCCCTTCGGTGAAACTGAAGATCGTGTTCGCGCCAAGCCGAGCCAACGTCGCATCCGTAAACATGAGCTCGGTGCGCGACTCGATCCCAGTGCGGACTGCCGTGCCGTCACGAACTTGATCATTAACAACGGCTGGCCGAGCCGCGGCCGCATTAGGCAACAACTTTACGTCACGAACAATTTGCGTGACGCGCGCTTCCTTTAACTCCGCTGCATTCGTGCTAGCGAATGCCGCCAGGACGAGGCCCAGCAGACAAATCCCTCGAACCCTAGAAAACATAGGCTGCGTAATCTATTCATAAAATCACTGTAATGGAAAGCTTTATCCGTCGGCGAATGATTGATTTTTGGGGGTCGGTTTTGCCTACTGTTCTCAGTCAATAAACTTGGCACAAGTGACTGTTTACGAGCTACTTCGGTAACACAAGATAGTTCCCACCAATATTAAGTTTGGCGTTGCGCTACAAGACCTCGACATGATGGAAGCCGATCTTTGATGCGATTCTGGACGCCATTAAAAAGCCTAAAGACTGTCTGCCGCCAAAACTTATCCTTGTAATGGTGAGCCGGTGACTCCTTAAGGTAAGCGCGACGCGAGTATTTTGGGGGCAACGTTCGTCTCTACAGAGTGATGGCGGTCAAAAGCCCGCGAGGTTTGCGCGGGTGGATTGCCAGCGGATGCCGTGCGAGGGACGGCGGCGGGGGCAATGCGGACCTTGCCATCCCGCCCGGGACTAGCGTTTTCGAGGAGCGATCCCAACTGTGAGCTATCAGCGATGTGGATGGCGCGGCCCCCTCCTCCCAGCGGACGGACAGAATGGATTTGTTTTGCTGCGAGTCGTGCAGTGGGGCTGTCAAACGGCGGCTGACCACCCAAAGGCTGGGTAGTCGCAGCCGCTCCAGCGAATGCGCCAGTGGTGCTGTTGTTGCCGCCGTTACGCGCGCTGTAATTCGGAACATTTGTAAACACATTTGCAGGGCTTGAGCCGCCGATTGTGACGACTACACCGTTCTCGATTATCACGGTGTTTGCAGCAATCATCGGGACGCTACCGGTACTGTTCAGGGTCACACTGGAAACGAAATCCACGATGCCATTGCTGCCCGGCGCGTAAAGATGGAGCAGTGTGTTCGCTGAAAGCATGCCGCCGCCGATTCGTAACGTGCCATTGCTGCCAAATACGCCAACTTTAATTGTATCTGCAGCTATCGCCGCATTGTTAAAAGTAAAGGTTCCGCTGCCATCGATAGAGCCGAGAAATGTTCCGCCGACATTGTAATTTCCGCCATTGAAATTGATCGCGGCACTCCCGGCTCCATCGCTACCCAAAATTTGCAGCGTGGCGTCGTTGGTGATGGTGCCCTTACCCGGAACAGAAAGGTTGATAGCAGCGCTGCCGCCGATTTTTCCACCGTTGCTATTGTCAATCTGCGCCAAAAGTGAAGCCGCCTGTATATTAGCGGCTGAAATATCGATCGTGGCACTCTCACCGATCTGACCACCTTGCAGGCCGTCAGAATTGCCGAAGTTGAAGATTCGAAATAACGCATCACCCCCCACCGTCAGATCACCGAACAGCGCGAAGTTGATCGAAGCGTTATTGCCAATGCGAGCGCCGACATAATTGTAAATGTCGTCGAATAGCGCGCCGGTGTTGAAATTGACCGCGCTGACATCGATCTCTGCGTCGCCGCCGATTGTGCCGCCGCCGGTGTTCATAAAGTTGCCGTTAGCGACGGTGAAGAACGACGTGCCCGGCGCAGTAATGTTTTGCTCGGCAAAAACATTTACCATCGCATTACCACCAACGACACCGCTGCCATTCGGGTAAATTGAAGCCTCGAGCGCCATGATATCGAGCCCCGGCGTTCCCGAAGCGGTGGAACTCGTCGTAATATTGTTCGCACTTAGAGCCACAACCGCATCACCGCCAATCTGGCCGCCGGTAATGAAAATGACGGGGTTGGTTTGAATAAAACCCGTGTCCGCGATATCAACCAGGATCGGCCCTTGGGCGTTCAAGTTTTCCGTTACGTTGACCAAATTTGACGCCGAGCCGGTGATGTTTCCTCCCCCATTCGTACTGATGACGGTAGTAAGCGCGCCGCCAATGGATGCATTTCCCGCGTCCAACAAGACTAGAACGTCCGAACCGATGGTGCCGCCCTGAGTGCCGTCATAGCGGGTGGAAGTTATGATAGTTACATCGCTCGCCGTAGTAAGCGCTCCAGGAGTGATAAGACTGATGTCTCCGCCGCTGCCAATGCTACCGCCATTACGATCGTTGACGAAAAGGTTAATGGAACCTGCGGTCAAATTCTGCGCTGCAGTGATTGCAATGTCTCCTCCCGACCCGATCTGACCGCCGTCATTATTCGCGATGGTAACGTCCAGGCTGCCGCCGTTGTTAATCGTCAGGCTGCCAGTTGCGGCGAGGAGGATACTTGCGCCCGCGGTCAAATTACCTGTGCCGGAGTTATCGGCGGTAATGCTGAGGCCGTTGGCGATTGTGAAGTCGGTCTGCGCGCTAAAGGACGCTACCTCGCCGACGGAACTTATTGAGCCCGTCAAGGTGAGCGTTGCCGGACTGCTGCCGGTGATGTTAATCGCATTAGCGGCCGTAACCGTGATAATGCTGGCGCTGTTGAACACACTCTGATCCCCGGTTGGGTCAATATTCACGTCGTGTCCGGCATCGATGGTGACGAACTGACCAGAATTCGTTCCTTCAGGGAATTGACGCAGATTAAAATTAACGTCGTTGTCGGCGTGGATATCGATCGAGGTGGTGGCTGTGATTAAGCCAGTTCCGGCAAGGAAATCTCCGCCGGCAAAGGAACGCAAATTTTCAACGGTTACCGTCCCATTAACCTGCACGTTACTTTCGGCATCTAATTCCAGTTGTTGCACCGCCGAGATGGGAGACCCCAGCGTCAGGAGCGATCCGGTTCCGCGCGCGTAAAAGGTAATGTCATGCAGATTCGAAAACGAAAGCTCAGGACCAAGTGTGATTGATCCATTCTGGGTCGCGATGAGCAAACCGCGCATACCGGCAAACGTCAGTGTTCCACCGGGAGCCCCCGAAGTAATGTTGCCGACGCTAATCAGTCCGAGATTGATCTCTCCGTTTACGGTTGAGATAGTGGGGTTGCCGGTAATTTGCAGGGCGGTGAACTTAAATCCTGCACCCGAGCCGGGATGAAGAAGGTCAAAGTTGCTCGCGGTATCGAAGCTCGATGTTGACCCGAAGATGAAGGCAGAAAGAGGGCCATCTGTTGGGGCTCCGCGATAAACTTTCCCGTAATCTGTTACTCCATTGGTAGTAATTGAGGGATCTGTTGTAATGGTCGTGCCGCTGGTGATGAGATAGGGAACTGGTGAAGTAATCGGAGCCGGTGTCCCAAATTTAGTCGGTGTTGCGGTAGGTGTAGGTGTAGGCGTGGGAGTGGGTGTCGGCGTTGGTGTGGGAGTAGGAGTTGGGGTCGGTGTCGGAGTAGGCGTAGGAGTAGGCGATGCGAATGGGCCTGAGCCTTCGCTTTTCTGTGCTGTCACCGCCACATCAACCTTGTTAGGATCGCCGAGGATGACGTTTGTTCCGCCTCCCGCAATCATCAAATTAGTCTCGTACAACTGGCCCGATGTTTTCTGCTCGGATTGTCTGGTCTGTTCAAACGCGATCAGTTGCTCGCTCCCGAGCGGGCCGAATCCCGTAATCAGAAGCGAGCTTTGCATGATCGTCTGAATATCCACATCAACCGCCTCCGGAATTTTCTTTGCGCCCAACGGCATGATGATCATCTGCCCTGCTTTCACCAGGACCGACTCACCGAGCTGGCCGGGTAGAAAGAGGCGCGCTGTTCCTTCCAGGACAATGAACTTGTAGTAGGAACTCTTGGTCTTCTTCGTCAGCGGATGGGTCTCAACCATGACCGTTGTGCCGGTAATTGCCGCAGTCACGGCCGAGGAACTAATCTTTGCTCCCCCCGCCCCTTTTGGAACACGCAGGAGCATGGCTCCATCCTGCAAATTCAGACTCCGGGTGCCTTCGTTGAAACTGAAAATCGTGTTCGCACCTAAGCGCGCCAGCGTTTGATCGGGAAACTTCAACTCACTGCGCGACTCGACTCCGGTTCGCACCGCCGTTCCATCTCTTACTTCATCGCTGACCGCCGCCGGACGCGGTATGGCCCCGCTTGGCAAAAGTTTGACGTCCTTTACGACTTCCGTGACGCGCGCTTCTTTTAGCCGGGCGGCCGGTGAAGCAACGATACCGGCAAAAATTAAGGCAAGAACAACAAGGTTCCGAATCATGACGCTTGGGCCGATTCGGTGAGATGTCGCCATGCTCAGAATTTAAAAGTCAGGGTTAGGGCGCCCCCCAGATTAGCTACTGAGTACTCAAACGCGCTGTGGTTCGACTGGTTCCAAGCGAAATTAGTCAACGCGCTCACCATCAGCCAGTCGCGAATCCGATAATCGGCGCTAACGGCGATTAACTCGCTGACATCGGTTCGGTCTCCCTCGTAATAGGGCTTAACAAGCAGTCTCCCGATCGCGTCCATCGAAAAGTTACGACTGAATTGCACGTGGTAGCCGGCGTACAGTTCGAAATCGCTACGCTGCGCTGAACTCGTATCAGACGCAAAGCTTACATTCGCAAGCGCCCCGAGGTTGAGCTGCATGGCGCGTCCAAATTGAACCGGGAGATCGGCACTGGCGACAATCGAGTGATTGGCGAAGAACTCACTCCACTCATCGTCAGTCAGTCGATTGTAATCATAACGCAGCCGCAACGTGAGATTATGATATTTGGGAAGGTAATAAACCACCCCGGCGATAGCATCGAAGCTGGTGAAGTTAAACTCGCCAAGCCTGTTGTAGTAGAATAGTTGCTGTGCAGCAATGAATTCGCCGTAAAGCGTTTTCACCAGTCTTGGCTGGTAGGCAAACAAAAAGCTCGGCGCGAAAACCCCGTCACTGACTTCGCCACTAGGAGTCAACGCAACATTTGAAGTCCAGTAATAGGGCGCTGAGGCCGAGAAGGTGAAGGGCAGATATTCCTGCTGACGCTTTAGAATCGCCTGTACTCCAAGGTCGGCATCGTTCGCGCTCGGAGCAGCGTAACCAAAGGCACTCGCATTTTGGCTAATCGGTTCGCCCGGACGAATACTCGGTTCCGATCGAAAAATCTGGGAACGATCAACGTCCTGCGAAGTTTGCCCCTGCCCGAATACGTTGTCGCAAGTCAACGTCCCAATTACGAAACACAACACGATTGCGAGGTTGCGGCGACTCATTGGCACAAGACAGCAAAGCAGGATTTCTGAATAACTTTGCTGCTTTCGTCAAGTTAATTGCGGAAAAAAAGGCGTGCAGCCTCTCTGCGAGTAGGGGCGGTTCACCTGAACCACCCTCGGGCGATTGGGTCAATCGCCCCTACCTAATGTTCTGCTTGAGAGCCGCGGCTGCTCATCTTACAGTCCGACCAAATCGCGTTGCCATGGTACCAGTAACCGTTCGGCGCACACGCTATCTGCTGCAATCGCATCGATCGTCGCACGCGGAGCGATGAACGATGGTTCGATGTTCAGTTCGTGCGCGGCCTGATCACGTCGTTTGCGCATCGCTTCCGCCGTGCGTTCCATCTCTTGCGTTGGTCGTTCCCCTCGCCGCCTCCGCGTTTCCGGCCACTCTTCTTCCTTTAAGGTAAGCGCCTCCTCTATCGTCGCTCGAAAATCACGCGTACGCCGTTCTGAGAAATGACGAAATTGCGGCGTTTCGCCCCGCACCGCAGCATGCGCAATCTCGAGCAGCTGGTCGTTTCGCAAAATGTGAAAGGAGGGCCGGTCGAAACGCTGCGCTTCGCGATCGCGCCAATACCACAGAGCACGTAATACTGCCGCTTCCCGGCCACGAATCAGGCCCGAGCCGCGGATTCGCCATACCTCTTCCATGTCACGTTCCCGATCCACTGCGGCCGATACCATTGCACGCTCACACGATTGCTGTAACCATCCCAGTCGATCGCGCTCGATCAGTTGTTTTTCCAACTTCTCGGCCAGCTCGAGCAGGTAATGCGTGTCGTTACGCGCATATTCCTCCATCTTCTCGGAGAGCGGACGCAACGCCCAGTTCGCCTTTTGCGAGCCTTTGGCCAGCTCAATCCCAAAATATTTCTCTACCAGCGCTGCGTAACTGAATTCGCGTGCACCCAATAATCGCGCCGCGATAACCGTGTCGAACACTCGTGTCGGCCGGAAATCCAGAGCGCGCCGAAGCAAGCGCAAATCGTAATCGGCGCCGTGGAGAACGATTTCCTTGCGCCCAAGAGTATCGGCCAGTGCGCCGAGATCGCTCTCGGCCAGCGGGTCAACCAGAAAATCCCCTTCCGGCAGACTAACCTGCAAGAGGCAAAGCTTTTCGCGATAACAATGTAAGCTATCGGCTTCAGTGTCGACCGCGACGCGGTTGTGCCGATCGAGAAGAGAAATCAATTCATCTACTTGCCCAGCGGTCGAGAGCACGCCCTCGGATAATGACGAATGACGAATGACGGATGACGAAGGAATGACGAAATCCGAATGAAGGGAAGAATCGTGCGGCGCCCTTTTCGTCATTTAAGCATTTGGCCTTCCTTGGTCATTAAGCACCTCAAAGTAGTGGATGACTCCCTTTTTCGTCATTCGGTCATTCGGATTTCATTCGTCATGCGTCATCCGTCATTCGTCATTCGTCATTTTGTAGTATTCGTCATTGGCATTTTCCCATCATTTCAGCCCGCTTAACAGCAATTCAGCGTTCGTTTTCGTTGCCTGCAAATTCGAGATCAGCGTTTCCATCGCTTCAATCGGCGGAAGCGCGGCCATGGTCTTGCGTAACACCTGTACGCGTTCCCACTCATCCGGGTGATAAAGCAAATCTTCACGGCGCGTTGCCGTTTGCAGCGGTTGAATCGCCGGATACAACCGCTTCTCCACCAGTGCGCGATCTAGATGCAACTCCATGTTTCCCGTGCCCTTGAATTCTTCGAAAATGACTTCGTCCATCCGGCTTCCGGTATCGATCAGGGCGGTTGCAACAATCGTCATGCTTCCACCTTCTTCCACATTGCGCGCCGCTCCGAAAAAACGCTTTGGCTTCATGAGCGCTTTCGATTCCACGCCGCCCGACATGATCCGGCCGCGGTTGGGCTGTAAATTATTATAGCCACGCGCAAGGCGTGTAATGGAATCGAGGAGAATGACCACATCCCTTTTCAATTCGACCAGTCGTTTCGCGCGTTCCAGCACAAGTTCGGCCACCTGGACGTGCCGAAAAACGTTTTCATCAAAGGTAGAGCTGTAAATCTGGCAATCGACTTCCCGTTCCAGATCGGTCACTTCCTCCGGTCGCTCGTCTACCAGCAAAATAATCAGCACAATATCCGGATGATTTACCCGAATCGCTTTTGCGATTTCTTTCAACAAAATCGTTTTGCCGACGCGTGGGGGCGACACGATCAAACCCCGTTGGCCGCGCCCGAGCGGAGCCAGCAAATCCACCGCGCGGGCACTCAATGATTTTGTCTTGTCGTTCTCCAGCATGATCCGTCCTTCCGGATATTGCGGCGTTAATTTTTCGAAATCGGTTTTTTCGCCCCACTCCGTTAGCGGTGCGCCTTCCACCGTTGTGATCTCATCGAGAACGAGCGTTTTCTCGCGGTCACGCGGCAGTCGCAATTTTCCTCCGACCTGTTGGCCTGGGCGCAGCCAGAATTTTTGCAGCATCGCGCGCGGGACGGCGACGTCTTCCGGAACGGGAAGGAAATTGAGTTCCGGCCAGCGTATAAATGCCAACGAGTCGCCGGGTTGATCGATCAATCCTTCGGCTGTGACGGTTAAGCCAGCGCCCAGTGCAGCACGCGCGATATCCAGAATCTGATAATGCCGTGTCCGCGCGGCGTGAAAAAGAACGCCAAGCTTTTTCGCCAGCTCCAACAATTCTTCGGGCGACATCTCATGCAGTGCATTCAAGTCGATAGACGCTGGCGCATCGGTTGTTGTGGCCGCCGTCTCGGCGGCAGCTGTAGTCGCGGCAGCTGGCCGCGGCTCTTCTGCCGCTGCAGCCGGGGTCGGTGACCCCGACTGCTTTGTGTCCTCATTTCCTTTCCTTCCGGAGTCGCCGCTCCCCGCTACAGGTTCCTTGTCCATGAGTCCGTTAAAAAACCTGCCTGTTCGGCCAACACGCTCTCCGGCCCATTGTTCCAGATTACATGATCCGCTAGTTTTACTTTTTCCGAGAGCGGCATTTGCGCTGCAATAATTGCCGCCGCTGCATTCCGATCCCGCCCGGTCCGTTGCATCAGGCGGCGCATTTGGATCTCCTCGGAACAAGCCACCACCACGACGCGATCGCAAAGTTTTTCTCCACCGGTTTCATAGAGAAGAGGGATATCAGCAAAAAAATATTGGTTCGATTGGCGATGCTTTCCCGCTTCACGGCTCCAATGGCGGCGAATTGGCGGATGAAGAATTTGTTCGAGCTGGCGCCGTTTCTCGGGCGCACTAAAAACAATGACGCGAAGTGCGTCCCGATTCAACTCTTCATTTTCAGTAAAAACGGCATCACCGAATGTCTTACGGATTTGGGCGAGGACGTTCTTATCCTGATGGGTAAGCTCGCGGGCCATGACATCGGCATCAAAGAACGTGGCGTCTGGAAACAGCAGGCGCAGGCAATCTATAAAAGTTGATTTACCGGTGGAAATCCCGCCCGTAACTCCAATCGCTGGCACGCCGCAAAGTAGCACAGACGTCTACCGCCTGTCCGGCTCGGCCCTGTGGGGCAAACGGGCATTTTGCCCGTTTCTTGTCGCCATAACCGCGAAATGACGAATGCCCAATGACCAAAGAATGACGAGGAAACTCGGACGGTCACCCTTTCGTCATTTGATCATTCGGTCTTCCGCAGTTTACCTGCCGCGGCGGGTCATTCAAACGCCAGTGCCGTTCGGACCATTTGTCATTATAAGGGCCCCGCGATCTCCAAAAAATCTAATCTTGTCGATAAAGAACCAGGAAAGTAGCGCAGACAGCTCCGCGTTATTGGATTACGCTGCGGAGCGTAACGGGCCCTTTTTAGAGAAATTATTTGTCACAGGTTTCGCCTTTCGATGCATTCGCTTACGCAAGGCGGCGCATTTGTTTTCCAGCTCGCTGATCTGAAGAGAAAGCAAAACGGCGCCCAGATCGGAGAACGCGGTGGTGCGCCGCAGCTCAGCCAGCCAGGTTTCGAGGGCGACCTTACTCCTGGGAATGACTCTGTTTTTTCGAACCATTTTCACTGTTTGCTAATCTATCCGAGCGTAAGCCATGCCAGCCGCCAGTCAGCGGATCATGGCTATTATATCTATTTATCGTTAATATAAGCGCAACGTTAGGGCGCACTAACGAGATCAAGAGCTAATGGCGAAATGACCGGCCTTTGCTGCGTTACTCCGAAGGTCTTCGCGAGCAGGCAGCGCGACAGGCGAATGTCCAATGACAAAGGAATTGCAAAGTCCTGATTACGGAGACAAATCCTGCTCCCACCTTTTCATCATTCGAGCATTTCTTCGTCACCCGCCCACCGCGCGCCTGCTCGCGAAGACTTTCGGAGTAGCGTTGGCGTAGGCGGGTCATTTGTGCTTCGTCATTCCTGAGGGCCTCTGCCCTCAGGCCTATTCCCACTCCTCCCGAAGCAGAGTCGAAGGGTTAGCGAACTCGGCGAATAGTTGCCCGCCTTGGTAAACTCGAACTGCCAATCCAGCGAGCTTGTCCTGCGCATTTGGTTTTGCACCATCAGTATAAATCCATGCACCGACGATGTTCGACTTTTTCAGCTCGACTGGGTTTGTACTAAACACTTTCTTTTGATGGCCTCTTAGCAGATCGATGGCAAAGCTCCCCCTCTGCTGTCGTTTGGTTGGGACCGCTTTCACTCCCAATTGTTCCTGGGTAAAGAAAATCACGTACTTTACGTCAAGATTAGCTAGATCTTTAAATGTCTTGTTTTCGGCCGTGACATCGTAAATCCAGTGCTCCTTTGTCTCGTTAACTCCGCCGTCACCGGGACCTTTATTCACCGTCTGATCAATCGGCTTCGCCACACAGCGAATTTCGACGTCGAAATTACTCGCAACCGATGCCGGCGCCACCGCGAGCAAGGGCGGCAGCAAACGAAAGAACAACGAATTTCATATCCGACAATTAGAAAAGCGCCGATGGCTAATGCTTTGTTTCAGCCACCACAGTTTTCATATCGGAAATACTGCCGTCGGTAAAAATAATTAACTGGCCGTGGCCGTGGACATCGGCGCTTTCGACAAACCATGGTTGGCGTGGCCATTGGTAGGGCGTCATTGGTTTATCGTCAAACGGCATCCCGAAGTAATCGACCCGCTCGTTACCCGGAGAATTATAGTCAGAATTACCGAGAAGGTTTTGGAGAGTAGGGCAGATCCAATTTTTCTTCCCGACCTGGTAGGGCAAGAGGGCAGCGATCCATTGCTGAGCGTACCCGGTGTCATTCTCGTCATCGGAACCGGAATCAATTTGCGGCCATTGATTGTTATCCTGAACATACTGTGCGACTGCAACATGAAGATTGCGCAGGTTTGCCACACACTGCACGCGCTGCGACCGCGCTCGCATAGAACGCATGACAGGTAAGGTAATTGCGGCAATAACCGCAATTATACTAATAACAACGATCAGCTCGAGGAGCGTGATACTCGATGTATTCCCGGATCGCGGAGGAAAAAATTCCGTAAATGTAACTCGCAGCAACCTAACGGTGATATCCTACTGCTTGAACCCGCTAACCTTTAACGCCAATTGACATGTCGGAATTGGCAGGTTGTTAACGTCTACCATTCCTTGTGAAACGTCCAGCGAAGCGACTCCAGCGAGTCTAATCCCTTTGGAGGAACGCTGGGTAATCTTTGCATTGAGACTCCCATTCGCTTCTGCGGTAACTGACGTCATCGTTGGAGGAGTCTTGCTGTTGTCTGTCACAGTAAAGTCAAAAGTTGCATGGAGAATCCCCGACATCGTTTGTTTACCAGGGTCTGCCGTTCCCTGGATCGTTCCGTCGAAGACGCGGCCTTGAGAAAACATCACGAATGTTCCGCTTGAATCTCCGCTGTCTGGTACAGTTATCGAAAAAATTCCTAGCGAATTTGAGGAGCATCCTTGGGGAAAATCAGAACACGATGTGAAACCACTATTCTTGCTAAGAAAGTCATCCAGTTTATTGCATTTAAGTGGAACAAGGTTGACCTGAGGCGGAAAGACGTTGCTATTAACGTTACACGCGGCGCAGCCGGGCATTAGGACGCCGCCGTATGTTCCTACGACGTTCGTTCCAAGCGGATAGACGGGCCCGCCGCTAATCCCGAGCGAACCAAACGCAACAACCAGGACTCCAATGAGTCCATTGGCCGAATTTTGGAGGGTCAATTTCATAAGAGTTACAAGATTAGGAGCACGAATATTTGGATTTCAATTAAAAAACGTTTCCAAGATGCGATTTTTTAATTATCTATTTTTTATACATTGGCACTTCGGGTAACTGAGGCGGCTGTATCAGCTCTTCTTCTTCCTCAGTAGAATTGAGCGGAGCACCCGAAGGAGTGACAAGCCTTGCCGTCACGAAAATGACAAGGTTGCGTTTAATGTGTTGCTCGGCGTTGGTGCGAAAGAGTCGCCCTACAACCGGAATATCTCCGATAATTGGAGTGCGGTCCTCTGTTTTTTGGACGTCCTCGCGCATGAGTCCGCCCAAGACGACGGTAGACCCATCATAGACGCTAACGCTGGTCGTAACCTTCCGCGTACTGAAGATAGGTTGATTGATGACGTTCGCGGTAATCAAAGAAGGCGGTGAGGTAACTAAGCCGCCGGTGACCTGGTTGAAAAATGAGCTTGAGGAAGCAAAAATCGGACTGCCGTAGTTGATGAAACCTTCAAACTCCACCACCTGTGGTACTAGATTAAGGTCGATGGTTGTGCCGTCTGGGCCAACCACTGGCTCAACTTCCAATGTCACCCCGGTATTACGAGTCTCGAATGCGGTCGGCGTAGTCGGAGTAATCGGAACGGAAGTTGTACTCCCGGTGGTAAGACTATTACCGGTATTCCCCACGGTTTGGGGAATCTGCGGCGGCTGGAATTGAGTCGGATAACGAAATTCGCGCACGATCTCTATCACCGCGCGTTGGCCGCTCTTGGTCGTGACGCGCGGAGCCGAGAGCAAATCGATTCCTTTTTTCTGGTTCAAAGCGCGAATTACGACTTGGAACTGCGGATCGGTAAAGACGCCAGAAAGACCGAAAATCCCAGGTGCTACTGCGCCGATACCGGTTGTTCCCATAAGCAGCGCGTCGATTGCGTTTCCACTTATGGCAAGTGTGCCGCTGCGATTCCCTCCGGTAACGGGGAATTGCCCAACCGGGGGCTGACCCGGGGGAGCGAACGGCCAATCAGGCGAGCCTGGCGGCACCCCCGGGCCGGTAATTGTTCCGCTTGTGCCGCCACCGCCGAATACTTTATTATTCCCGATGTTGAACTGACCGAGCAGCCAGTCGAATCCGAGTTCCTTGAGATTGTTCTGAGTAATTTCGACAAACTTCGATTCAATCTCGACCTGTTTCGGCCCGGCGACGCTGGCTTGTTCCACCAGTGCATCGACAAGTTCCAGATTGTCGATCGTATTCCGCACGATCAGGCGGCTGCTTTGCGGTAGGAAGTGTGCGCTCGCTCCGGGGGGAAAGGGGACGCCCTGGCTTTCGAGAAATTCGCGGGCGCCTTCGCGATTGATCAGTAACTGGCCGCCGGTCGATTCCTGGGTGTCTTTGCCTGTCCCGCCTGGAGCACCGCCTCCAACCTTGGTCGCTCCCTGACTAAGTGCACTTATTCCTACATTGACGGTGCTGCTGATGAATCCAGGCGGAACGCGATACTCTTTTGTCGTTAGCTCGTTGCTCTGCTCGCTCAAGGGAAGAATCAGCACGGCATATGGCTCGACCTTTACTTTTAAGCCGGCCTGGCTGGCGATGTAACGCAAGGCTTCCCCTAACGGGATTTGGTTTAAGGTAAGAGTAATCCGGGCTTCGGCCGGATTCACAGGAGGCAGCGACGGCGTTGACGGTGTCACTACCGGGGCAGCGGTGGCCACGCCGGCCGCAGCAGGTGGCGCGTTTTCCCCAGCTGGCAATGGAGCTTCTCCGGCAGTCGTTGTCGCCGTCACAGGCGCGGGCTCGCTCGAGCGGCCAAGAGAGCGTAAACGCAGAACGATATCTACCCCGCGACGGCCCTCCGTTGCCGGATCGTTCGCCGCCGCCTGCTGACGCAGGAAATCAATCGCCTCGCGAATACTGGCATCGCGAAATTCAATCCGCGGAATGATGATGCTATCGAGCTTGTTCCGAATCCGCGCGGTATTTCCGGCATCGCGCTGGATCACTCCCTCAATCGCCCCGGCCGTTTGTCCATATTGGCGCACTGGTTGTTCCCAGCCGTGCTCAACCTGCCACATGGCCCGGCCCCGGGTCTCATTGTAGGCCTGGGTGCCATACTGATACTTGGTCAGATCGATCCGCTCCTGCCCCTTGCGCGCCGCTGTGTTGTAAGGATCGAGATTCAGCACCTGATCGTACCGTCTCATCGCTAGATCGTAGCGGCCCGATTGATAGAAACCCTCGGCTTCCGTCAGCAGCCTTTTCACTTCCTCCACTTTCGCGAGAAACTTCGGCCCCATCGTTTTGTTGATGTAACCGGGATCGTGCAAATGGGTCAGCAGGGTCCGCGCTTCGCGACAATTTGGATTGTAAGCGTCGGTCAAAATCTCGTTAAGGATCTGTTCGGCCTCTTCGTATTTGCCCTCGGCGATACGTTGCTCGGCCAGCTTGACTCCGCTCTCGCAGAAGCCGTCCAGCGCCGCGGAGTAGGATGTCCCGCCTGCGGCCGAACCTGGCAGGTAATGCAATGCCGTGCGGAAGTCGTCGTGCGCGAGTTGGTATTGCTTGGCGCTTAGTTCCGATTGCGCACGCGCCATGATTTCTTCGCCGTGCGGGATGCGAGCCTGACGCCGGGCAACTTCGCGATCAGCGATGTTTTTAACGTTTTGTGCTTGCCCGAGGGCAGGCAGACAAATGACCAAACCCGACACAACGAGCCGGGCGACGGTGGAGAAGTTTTTCATGACGCGAGAGGGTTTTACTGGCTGAGCAGACCGATCTCAATCGGCGTATCGGGCTTTTGAGTGCTGGCGATCACCGCTTTAGTCGGCTGAACATCTATTAGTTTGTACCTAATATCCCCCTGCGGTGGCAATGAAAATTCCTGGTCTTTTTTGACCACGAACTCCCGACGTTCCCTCCAGGAGCTGTCTCTTATACACATCTCCGAGCCCACGAGACCATAGTAAG
>JBKPMO010000033.1:0-60530 GCA_046732175.1 Verrucomicrobiota bacterium | reverse complement strand
GTTGCTCGATCAACTGAAAGAAGGCGGGCGCATGATCATACCGGTCGGGGCCAAGTTCGCGCAGGAACTTTATCTTTTTGAGAAAAAGAATGGACGTTTACAACAGAGCGCGGTGTTGCCGGTTCGGTTTGTGCCGATGATACGGGGTGAGAGCAAAGTGAATGGTGACAAGGGATAAGTGAATAGCCGAAAACCGGGCGCTCAGATTCTATTCACCAGTCACAGAGCAGCATTCACGCTGAGGAAAGTTAATGACGTACCGCACCGATATTTCACTTGATCGTGGCGAGCTTTTTAACGTCGACGCGCTTCGCCCATTCTTGAAGCGCAGCGGGATCCTGTCCCTGCGTTTCAATTTGGAGAAAATATCGCTTCGCCACCATCAGCCAAAGGGTGCCGTGTTTGCCTTCGCTCTCAAATGTCTCGAAGCCGTCATGGCCATCGAGGGTGACTGACTTGGAGTAGCCTTCGGTGGAGGTCGTTGTGAATTTCCACGCCGCGGTCGTTGCCTCGACATAATCGGGGTTGGCCGCGGAATCGAGGATGCTAATCGCCGTCGTCGGGGCATTATCGCCTTCACCTTTACGGTAATCGCGGTGCACGTTGGTCAATTTGAATCCGCCGACGTCAGTGGTTGAACCATTCGGCTTATCGGCCGTCCAACCTGCCGGCGCCTCAGGCAGAAGCGGGAGCAACTTGGTGTAATCGACGACATTGATGAGTGATGGCAGTTCTTGGCCATGCGCCGGCGTTACAGTGAGGCCAGTGAGTGACGCCATCGCGGCCACCGCTGGTAACGCGACAAGGAAATTTCGGTTCACGCGCAACGACATCGATTGACTTCGCTTTGGGCGGTTTGTCAAGACGCGACTGCGAGAGCCTCGAGCCTCTTCCAGAAGCCAAGCTATTGCCAGTCCGGGTCGGATCGCGTCCCCCGGGAATCCGTCCGAATGAGAATCGTTGGTAGCTCGCGAGCACAATTGCATCCATCATTGATCGGAGACGGGAATAGAAAATGAGCGAGAGAAGTTTTCAGATTCGTGACGCAACGGTCGGAGACGTTCCAATTATTTTGCAATTGATCCGTGATCTCGCGACCTACGAGCGAGCGCCAAATGATGTGCTCGCTACGGAGGAAGGTTTGCGTGAAGTGTTCTTTGGGGCGGAGCCGGCGGCGAAAGTCGTAATTGCATTTGAAAATGCCGATCCGGTCGGTTTTGCGGTTTATTTTTTTAATTTTTCTACCTGGCTTGGTCGCCCTGGGCTCTACCTCGAAGATTTGTTTGTAAAGCCGGAAATGCGCGGCCGCGGTTATGGGCGCGCGCTGCTGGTACATCTGGCGAAGATCGCTCGCGATCACAATTGCGGACGAATGGAATGGGCGGTCCTGACCTGGAACGACCCCGCCATTCAGTTTTACAAAAAGCTCGGTGCGGTGCCGCTGGAGGAGTGGCGAGTATTTCGACTAACGAAAGATGAGATCGGGAAGCTGGCAGAGGCGTAAGCGCTCCGAGGTGCGAATCAGACTGTGTCATGTCGAACGGGGTCGAGACATCCCGCCGCGTTACCTTTAAGCTTACGCAACGGGATCCCTCGGCTACGCTCGGGATGACAGAGAAAAATGAAGATCGAGGACTACGCATTTCTTAGCGATACGCAGACGGCGGCGCTGGTTGGTCGGAATGGCTCGGTCGATTGGCTTTGTTTTCCACGGTTCGACTCGGCTTCCTGTTTTGCGGCACTGATCGGTGAACCGAAGAACGGACGCTGGCTCCTTGCGCCGTCGGATGATTTGGCAACCGTGACGCGGAAATATCGCGGCTACACGTTGATTCTCGAAACTACCTTCGAAACGAAGGACGGCACGGTGCGGTTGATTGATTTCATGCCGCCGCGCGGAACGAATCCGGACATCGTCCGCATCGTCGAAGGTGTGGACGGCAGAGTTTCAATACGAATGGAGCTGATCATCCGCTTCGATTACGGCGACGTGGTGCCGTGGGTGCGGAAATGTGGTGATGGATTGGAAGCGATTGCGGGACCCAACGGACTCGTTTTGCGAACGCCGATTGAAACGCGCGGAGAAGATCTCACGACCGTGGCGGATTTCGAAGTCGCAAAGGGCGAGCGTGTGCCCTTCGTGCTCACCTGGTATCAGTCACACAGGCGCCCACCGCGCGCGATCAATCCCGAACACGCGCTGCGCGACACGGAAAAGTATTGGAGCGATTGGGCCGGCTCCTGTCAATACGGCGGTAAATGGAGTGACGCAGTCCAGCGTTCTCTCGTTGTCCTCAAAGGCCTCACCTATGCTCCGACCGGTGGAATCGTGGCTGCAGCGACCACTTCGTTGCCGGAAAAAATCGGTGGGGTACGCAACTGGGATTACCGCTATTGCTGGCTGCGCGATGCGACGTTTACGCTCTTTGCATTGACCCGCTCTGGTTTCGTTGAAGAAGCGCGGGCGTGGCGTGGATGGCTCCTGCGCACGATTGCGGGCAGCCCCTCGCAAATGCAGATTCTCTACGGAACGCGCGGTGAGCGCCGCCTGCCGGAATTCGAGATTGAGTGGCTCGCCGGTTACGAAAATTCCAGGCCGGTACGGATTGGCAACGCGGCTTCGACTCAATTTCAACTGGACGTTTATGGCGAAGTGATGAGTTCGCTTTATCACGCGCAGCGGGCGGGCATCGAAATAGAGGAGACGGACTGGAGATTACAGGTGGCGCTGATGAAATTTCTCGAATCGCACTGGCAGGAGCCGGATGAAGGGATTTGGGAAGTGCGCGGCGGACGCAAACATTTCACGCATTCGAAAATGATGGCGTGGCTGGCGTTTCATCGCGCTGTGCAGTTGATCGAGAAAGGCGGGATGCCGGCGAACGAACATCTCGCGCGCTGGAGAAAAACTCGCGATCAAATTCATCAGGAAGTTTGCGAACGGGGATATAATTCGAAGGTGAAGGCGTTCACGCAGCACTACGGAAGCGATGCACTTGATGCCAGTCTGCTGATGACACCGATGATCGGCTTTCTCCCCATCGAAGACGAACGCGTGCGTAATACCATTGCTGCGATCGAGTGCGATCTGGTGGTGCAGGGGTTCGTGCTGCGTTACAAACCGGAGGAGGAAAATGTCGATGGCTTGCCCGGCGACGAAGGCGTTTTTCTGCCGTGCTCATTCTGGTTTGCCACTTGTTTGAACATGCTCGGTCGCAAGAAAGAGGCATGCGAACTTCTGGAGCGCCTGCTGACGTTACGCAACGATCTCGGATTGTTTTCGGAAGAATACGATCCGCGCGAAAAACGATTGCTTGGGAATTTTCCCCAGGCTTTCACGCACGTCGCGCTCGTCAGTACGGTGCATTTTCTGGAAGAAGAATAAGAGACCGCCGCATCCGCTTACGCCAAAGCTAGGGCGTGACAGGTCACGCGGATGTCACGGATAGGTCAAACAGAAACGGAAGCAATTAATCTTCTGGCTCAGGCTTTGACCAACTGGCGGACGAGATCCTCGAGCGCAACGATGCCAATTGAACGTTGATGGCCGTCGATCACGGCGGCGAGCCCGATACGCGCGGCGCGAAGGCGGCGCACCACCCGATAAGCGGATTCGTTTTCGGAAGCGGTAATAATTCGGCGCATATACTGTCGCGCCGGACGCGACGAGTCGGCGTCGAACAAAATATCGTAGACATTGATCAGACCAAGCGGCTCGGTGTTCTCGCCAAAGACGGGGAAACGATCGATGCCCAATTTTTCGCTAATCTCCAGAACTTTGTCGCGGCTATCATTGGTCTTAAATGAAACTGTTTTTTCGAGCGGAACCATGACATCACGCACCTTCACGGCGGTGAAATCGACGACGTTGTGAATCATCGCCCGTTCGGTGGAGCTTAACGCGCCGCTCTTTTCACTTTGAACCGTGATCATCTTTAGTTCTTCCCGAGCTGCGAAGAGACGAGGCGGATTTTTGGCGCGTGCGAAAATGGAGTGCTCGATAAACCCACCAATGGCGTGTAGCGGCGTCAGCAACTTCGTGACTATCTCGAGTAAGCCGGAAAGCCGCACGACGGCGCGCAATGGAAAACGCCGGAACAACGATTTGGGCAGGACGCCGAGAAGGAAAAGGTAAACGGGTAGCGCGATAGCGACCGCGATCGGGTAACCAATCCAGCCCCAACGGATGACGAGCTCATGGGTCAGAATGATCAACGCGATGATATCGGCGGCATTTGTCACGAGCAGGACGGTTATGAGCAATCGCTCGGGCTGCCTGAGCATTTTCTGCAACCGCTGTGCTTCGCGATCGCCGCTTTTGGCGCGATGCCGTAGCCGAACTGGATTCAGGGCAAGTAGCCCTGCTTCGATTCCGGCAAAAAGAAACGAAATAATCCAGCAGAGTGCGACCAGGAACCAGATCATGGAAGTTCTCCGTTTTCGCTGTCGCCATCAACACACACGGTTTTTTCGAGAAGCAGTTCTTCAATGCGGCGGCGGTTGACGCGACGCACGGTAATTTTCAGACGCGGCGTTTCCAATTGCGTGCCGACTTCCGGAACGCGGCCGAGTTGGGTGAAAACGTAGCCACCGATGGTGTCGATCCCGGAAGCATCAAAATCGAATCCGAGCTGCTCGCTCAGATCATCGAGTCGTGCCCTGCCATTTACGAGGTAGCGACCTTCCGCCAGCGGTTCGATGTCGAGATCGGCCTCGCCGAGGGGCGCGGCATCCCGCAGGATATCTTCGATGATGTCGGAAATTGTGACGATACCCTCGGTGCCGCCGAACTCATCAACGACGATGGCCATGCCTTGTGTTCGCGTCAGAAAACTGCGCAGCAGATCGAGTGCGCGCATCGTTTCGGGCACGAACGAGGGCGGCACCATCGTCTCGGTGTAATGCGTTTCGGCATGAAGCAGAAACGATTTTACTTCGATAATGCCGAGAACGTTATCAGGTGAATCGGCATACACTGGGACGCGACGGTGTCGGCGTGTTTTCAACCGCGCAATCGCCTCTTCGTTGGTGAGATCGTCGGGCAGGGCAAACATGTCGACGCGAGGAGTGAGGACATCTTTCGCGGTTTTGTCGCCCAGCTTGAAGACCTCCTGGATTATTTCCCCCTCGGCTTCCTGAAGCGCGCCCTGTTCGGCACCGATCTGAATCAAGGTCTCCAGTTCTTCATCGGATAAATGCGGGCGGGCGCGGATGTGCCGTGGCGTGACCAGTTCAACGATGGCAACACTGATTGTTTCCAGGGTGCTGCCGACGGTTTCAAGCAACGGCATTAACGCGCGCAGAGTGAAAACGCCGAGTGTAGAAAGACGATAAGGCGCGGAAAGCGCGACCAGCTTGGGAATTAAATCGCAAAAGAAAACGATGATGGCGAAAAGGGAAACCGCGACTAGCCATGGTGGCAGTCGTGTGGCGCGGGGCGTTTCCCAGAGCAACGCCAGACAAATTACGACCAGGAAAACATTAACCAAGGCAGAGCCGAGGAGGATGACCGCGAGAACGCGCCGCGGATTTTCGCGAAACCTTTGCAAAAAACCGGCGAGGGCGGGATGATTGGATTCGAGGCGTCGCAGTTGATGGGCCCGAAGGGCGAAGAGAGCAGTCTCCAGCCCGGAAAAAAGAGCGGAGCAGATCACTAATCCGATGACGATAAGGAGGAGGAGAGCGACAAGCGACGCCGTCATCGTGTCATCTCAAGCGATTGCCCATTGCGTTGCCTTGCGGAAGTTATGCCTCCCATGAATAAACGCGAGCGGATTTCCGATTTTGTGCGTTCGCTCGACTCGGCATCCGCGGAGGGCTCGTCGCAGAATTATTACGCGGCTTATTTCCAATTGTGGAATACGCAAAAATATTATGAAGCGCATGATGTGCTCGAACAGCTCTGGCTGGTGGAGAAAAACCCGGAGCTGGCGTGTTTTTATCAGGCCCTGATTCAAGCAGCGGGAGCGTTTGTGCATCTTCAGAAAAATTTCCTGCATCCATCGCATTCCAAACATAGCCGGCGTTTGCCGCCAGCCGCGCGCTTGTTCGAGTTGGCTTTGCGGAATCTCGAAGGCCTGCCGGATGAATTTCGCGCGCTCGATCTCGTGCGTTTTCGTGAACTATTGGGGCATTATCGCGACGAAATCGTTGCGGCTGATTTCCGGCGCAACCCGTGGACGCCCGACACCGCGCCGCGGCTCAATCTCAGGTAGGGGGCGGTTCACCCGAACCGCGCGGTGCCTGGTGTTTCAATTGCGGAGGACGGGTGGGCGATTTGAGGTCAATCACCCTACCTGGTGAAAATCAATTTGTAGCGAGCAATGACAAACACGGTTGCGAGCAAGATTGAAATCGGGCGAACCGGGAACTTGCGGCCTGCCGGAATCAGCCAATCGCGCCGCGGCTCCAACGTTCGCTCAGCCAAATGGCGACGAATGAGATTACCAGACAAATGATCACAAGTCGCCACGCGATTACATCCTGCCCAAGAATGACGGCTTCGTAAATTTTCAGCGAAATCGTGGTAGTGCGTCCGGGAATATTTCCGGCGACCAAAATGGTGGCACCAAATTCGCCAATTGCGCGTGCAAAAGCGAGGATGATTCCAGCGCTGATCGCGCGCGCAGCCAGAGGCAGCGTAACGGTGAAAAAAGTACGGAACGGTCCGGCACCCAGAGTGAGCGCGATTTCTTCGAGGTGAACATCAACGCTTTCGAAGCCAACGCGCGCCGCTCGCACGAGCAATGGAAATGACATCACCGCCGCGGCAATGACCACGGCACGCCAGGTGAAAACAATGTCGAGATGGAAATTTTGAAACAGAAATGCGCCGACTGGCCCGCGGCGGCCAAAAAGCTTCAGTAGAATCAAGCCGGTCGCGACGGGCGGAATGACCAGCGGCAACGTGAGAAGAGTTTCCACCAAAACTTTTCCGCGCCAGCGTTTGCGCGCGAGTGTCCAGGCAAGGACGAGACCGAACGGCAAAATGCAAAGCGTGCTCAGGGCACAGACCGCGAGCGTAAAAAGAATGATGTTCCACTCGTTCAGGCCGAAGAAATTCACTGCGTAATACCAAAACCCAAGCGTCGAAAAATTTGGCGGGCTTCTTCAGTTTTTAGAAACACGAGAAAGCGTTGTGCTTGATCCTGATGCTGAGAGTTGGCCACAATTGCCGCCGGGTAAACGATTTTCGGTGCGAATTCAGCGGGAATCTCCAGCGCAATCCTGACCTTCGCCGAACTCATCGCATCAGTTTTATAAACGAATCCGGCGTCAGCGTTTCCTGCTTCGACGACTGCGAGGGTTGCACGCACGTTTTCCGTCGGGGCGATTTTAGGTTCGATTCTGTTCCACAACTTCGCTTTGGTGAGTACCTCCTTAGCGTAGACACCCGCAGGAACTCTCTGCGGATCCGCGATCACGATACGTGTGACTTCAGGTTTCGCGAGATCGGAAAGTTGACTCAGATTTTGCGCTGAATCTTTGTCCGCTATAACGACGAGAACGTTAGTGAGCAAATCGCATCGCGTCGCCGGCGCAATTTTATTTTGCAACCGATTCATTTGCGCTTCGTCGGCGGAAAAGAAAACATCGGCTGGCGCGCCTTCTTCGATTTGGCGCGCGAGCATGCTGGAGGCGCTAAAGTTGAAAACCACTTTGGTATTCGACTCTTTCTCGAACTTTGCGCCGATCTCTTTCAGCGCGTCGGTGAGACTGGCCGCAGCCGAAACGAGCAATTCCTCGGCGTGAAGCGAAATGGTGGTCGCCGACGCGAAGACGAGGGCCATTAAGAGTCGGATCATTCGCCCAGTTTCGGCAAAGCGAAAGCGATGACAAGAGGCTTGCGTTTTGCGCTGCATTCGCGATGGCGCGGCGAACAGCCCTTTTCTACCTTAGGTCATGTCACAGAACCGCCTCGCGCAGGAAAAATCGCCCTACCTTCTCCAGCACGCGCACAACCCGGTCGATTGGTTGCCGTGGGGAA
This sequence comes from Verrucomicrobiota bacterium, assembly GCA_046732175.1. Taxonomy (GTDB): domain Bacteria; phylum Verrucomicrobiota; class Verrucomicrobiia; order Chthoniobacterales; family UBA10450; genus AV69. The sequence goes on along the minus strand of JBKPMO010000033.1, from coordinate 52,543 downwards.
ACGAGGCGTTTGAGAAAGCGCGGCGGGAAAATAAGCCGATTTTTTTGTCAGTCGGTTACTCCACTTGTCACTGGTGCCATGTCATGGCGCACGAATCGTTCGAGGACGATGCCACGGCCGAAATCATGAATCGTGAGTTTGTGAACATTAAAGTCGACCGGGAGGAGCGACCGGATGTGGACCGCGTTTACATGACTTTCGTGCAGGCGACAACGGGCGGTGGCGGGTGGCCGATGAGCGTTTGGCTTACTCCACAGCTGGAACCATTCGTCGGCGGAACTTATTTTCCGCCTGAGGACCGATTTGGTCAGCCTGCTTTCAAACGGGTCTTGCAACGGATCGCGGAGGCGTGGAAAAACGATTGCGAAAAAATTTCAAAGCAGGGAGCGAACATTGTTGAGGCGCTGCGCGAAGCGGCGAGGGAAGAAACCGCATCCGAAGGAATTAATGCGTCCATTCTAACAGACGCGTACCATCAATTCGCGCGGACGTTCGACGCACACGAGGGCGGGTTCGGTCGTGCACCAAAGTTTCCTCGGCCGGTGGCGCTCAATTTCTTAACGCGATTTCATGCACGAAACCCCGACACAGATTCGGGACAATATGCCTTAGAGATGGTCCTGCTGACCTTGCGAAAAATGGCGGCGGGCGGAATGTACGATCACATCGGCGGCGGATTTCATCGGTATTCGGTCGATGGGCACTGGCACGTGCCGCATTTCGAGAAAATGCTTTACGATCAGGCGCAATTAGCGAGCGCTTATCTCGACGCCTTCCAAATCACAGGTGACGCTGCTTTCGCGGCCACGGCGCGCGGCATTCTTGATTATGTCCGGCGCGACATGACTTCGCCGGAGGGTGGATTCTATTCCGCGGAGGATGCTGACAGTCCGGTTCCTGAAGCAGCGGTCTATGACCGTCGCGAGCCGGAAGTCGGCGCTCATAGATCGCCGCTACAGAAAACGGCGGAAGGCGCGTTTTACGTCTGGACGAAACAAGAGATCGACGACGCTCTTGGTGATGAGGCACCGACTTTCTCACTCCACTATGGAGTTGAAGAAAACGGCAATGTTCCAACCGGAGCTGATCCTCATGGCGAGTTGCGCGGCAAAAATATTTTGATCCGTGGCACAGGCGTCTCGCCTGTGGGGCCAAGGGGCGTCTCGCCCGTTGACAAGAAAGATGCTGAAACTGTCCAAAAATCGTTAGCCCAAAGCCGGCAGAAGTTATTTTCGATCCGTAGCGAACGTCCTCGCCCGCATTTGGATGACAAAATCCTTGCCGCTTGGAACGGCTTGATGATCTCCGCTTTCGCACGAGGCGCCCAGGTCCTGGATGATGTTTCCAATCTGGAGACAGCAACGCGGGCAGCGGAGTTTGTTCAGGCAAAGCTTTACGATGAGTCGCGTAAAATTCTGTTTCGCAGTTATCGCGGGGGTCGCAGCGAGGTCGAGGGATTTGCCGATGACTACGCTTTCTTCATTCAAGGGTTGATCGATCTTTACGAAGCGTCGTTTGAAATTCGCTGGCTCAAGTTTGCCCTCGAATTGCAGCGCCAGATGGATGGACTTTTCTGGGACGACAAGGCCGGCGGCTATTTTGCCGTCACTGGTCACGACAGCAGTGTTTTGCTGCGCATGAAAGAGGAAAACGACAGCGCTGAACCTGCCGCTAGCTCAGTGGCCGCGCTAAATCTGGCGCGACTGGCGGCGATTCGTAATGATCCAGAGTTGCTGGCGCGGGCAAAGAAAACGGTTAACGCTTTTGTGCGGCAGTTAATGCATTTTCCGAGCGCGCTGCCGCAGCTGCTGGTCGCGTTTGATTTTCTCAAAACCGCACCGCGACAAATTGTCGTCGCTGGAGACCGAGGAGAGGAACGTTTCCAGGAATTGTTAGGAGAAATACGGAAGCATTTTTTGCCGCATGCCACCATTCTTCTGGCTGATGGAGCGGAAGGCCAAAATTTTCTGGCGGAGAATAACGAGGCGATCCAGGCGATGAGACCGATCGACGGCAAGCCGGCGGTTTATATCTGCGAGGATTTCACGTGCAAAGCGCCGGTGATGGAGGTACAAGAGTTGCGCAAGCTACTCTAGTGACGTTGCGGCGGCTCTGGGTAGCGCATGCGTCTCGCCAAAACAGTCTTTTCTTAAAACGGCGAATTCCAGAATCAATTTCAAGAGAAAGGAAAGTCCGCGATAACGAGACGCCATCGCCAACACGCGAGGTCTGAGCCGGACTGGCGTTGCGTGCGCTACCCGGCAATCTGCGCTTCGCAGACCGCACGAAAAATTATCCGCCGTCGCGATTGGTGATCTCGGGAAGCTTTTTCCGTCGCAAGCGCAACCAGTTGTTCCAGGTCTTACGCATGCTGTCGCGCGGCGTGAGATAACGTTGATTGAGCTCGTTGCTTTTAACGATCTGCGCGAGCGCGGATTTCACTGAAAGTTCGTCACAATTCAAAATGGTATAGGCGGTTCCGACCGCAGCAGCATGATGAGCATCGCTTGCCGCGGTCATGGGTAAACCGCGCAATTGCGCATAACGAAACGCGAAGGTGTTGTAGCGGCGTAAAGTGGTGGCGGCATTGAAAACTTCCAGTGCATCAATGGGCAAAGTTTCGAGGGTGGCGAAACGGATTCCGGCACGAAACAGATCGTAGGGATGCGGCGGAATAGCCAGACCGCTGTGGTCATGAATGAGTGCGCAGACGTCGCGTGCGGGCCGGCCCTTCAACTTCGCCGGCTCTGGCAATGTTGTCCCGACGCAAAGCAGATGACCTTCGGCCGTGGTGATTTCAACTCCCGGAATAACGAGGAAACCATCTACCGGGAGCCCATCGTCGCGCATGAGCTGCTTTCCCCGCAGATAATCGATCGCGTCGCAGGTGTTGTGATCGGTAATGGCGATACCGTGCAGACCTTTGGCTTGTGCGCTCGCGATCAGATCTTCCGGGCTGGAAACACCGTCGCCGGAAAAAAAGCTATGAGTATGCAGGTCGATATTGAACGGCATTGTGCGACAACGCTAATTTGCAGTGAAGGAAATGGAAAGCGTCGGTTTCAAGGAATGGTCCCTGGTGTGCGACGCCCTCGGGCGCGGTGAGCAGTCGATCATTTTGCGGAAAGGCGGAATTGCAGAAGGACGCGAAGGATTTTCATTCCGGCATCGGGAGTTCTTTGTGTTTCCCACCTTCTTCCATGAGCAAGTGGCGAAAGTTCGGATTGCATCGGCTAATCTGCCGGGGACCGATACCATTGCGATTCGATGGTATGCGAAGGTGGAGTGCGCGCTGAGGATTGGTGCGCTCCGGATCGCGGAGGCCCTGGCTCCGCTGCACATCCTCACGCCAGAAGTTGTGCGGGAACGTTTCGGTTACAAAGACGAAGGACTTCACGTCGCCTTCCTGCGGGTATTTGAACTTTCGCCGGTTTGGATTCTGCAAAATGAAAAACGATTCGCGGGTTGCCGTTCCTGGGTTGGTTTGCCTTCGCCTCCAGAGATGAAAATGCGACCGGTGCTGGATGATGCCGCGCATCAACGGTTTCGCGCTCAGTTCGACCGCCTGACCGGTAATTGTCTTACTCCCGATAGCTGACCACTTCGAACAACTCTTCCGCCTCGGGGTCCTTGTGTTGGGCGCCGCGATTGAACTGCAAATCGTAGAGGCGGCGATAGTAACCGGACTTGGCCAGTAATTCGGCGTGCGTTCCGATTTCTTTCACACGACCGTTTTCCATGACGATGATCTGATCGGAAGACAAAATGGTCGAGAGCCGGTGGGCAATTGCGACCACGGTCTTGCCGGCGGCGAGCGTTTGCAGCGCCATTTGAATCTGTTTTTCTGATTCGGAATCCAGCGCGGAGGTGGCTTCGTCGAGAAGAAGGATAGGCGCATTTTTTAAGACCGCGCGCGCGATGGCCAATCGTTGTTGTTGCCCGCCGGAAAGAAGCATTCCCTTGTCGCCGACGAGGGTGTCGTATTTTTTTGGCTGCGCCAGAATGAACTCGTGCGCGTAGGCCATCTGAGCGGCGCGATAAACGTCATCCCGGGTCGCGTCGAGGCGACCAAACAGAATGTTGTTGTAGATGGTGTCATGGAACAAAAATGTCTCCTGTGTGACGAGGCCGATCTGCTCCCGTAAGGACGCTTGAGTTAGTGCGCGCAGATCGTTGCCATCGATTCGCACCGCGCCCGAAGTGGGATCATAAAGCCTGAGAATAAGCGACAGAATCGTGCTCTTACCCGCGCCGCTGGCACCGACCAGGGCGTAACTCTTCCCCGGTTCGATCTTGAGCGTGACATGGCTAAGTGCGTCAATCGACGTGCCGGCATAGCGAAAGGTGACGTTGTCAAAGTCGATTCGCCCTTGCGAATTTCGCAATGTTTTCGCGCCGGGCGCGTCCTGAATTGTGACTGGGGTATCCAGAATTGCGAAGATACCTTCCATCGCCGCAACGGACCGCTGCATAATGATTCGCAGCTTGCTGAGATTTTTCGCGGGGTCGTAGAGGATGTAAATTCCCGTGAAAAGTGCGAAAAATCGCCCGACGGCGCCGTTAGTTGCATAAGCGTAAAGCAGCGCCCAACCAACGCCGATGGCGCCAAGAACCTCAATGAGCGGGCCGGTGATTTCGGTTGCCTTGATCATGCGCATCATATTGCGGAACTGGAGCATCGTGCTCCGGGCAAAGCTTGTGTGCTGCTGTTCTTCGCGGGCGAAGGACTTGACCACCCGAATACCGGCGAAGGTCTCCTGCATTGTTACCGACATTTTCCCCAGATCTTCCTGTTGCTCCTGCATTGCCCGGCGCGCGCGCTTGCCGAAAACCTGAATAGGAATGATGCAGCTCGGAAACACGATGAGAGCGGCGAGGGTAAACTTCCAGTCGATGTAGACCAACACCACCAGCGCGATAACAATCGTAATCGGGTGCTTGAACACATCGCTGCTTACCTGGGTCAACGCCACCTGCATCGCCGCGGTGTTATTACTGATTCGCGACATCAGAACCCCGGCCTGCATGCGATTAAAAAAATCCATGGACTGATTTATGATTTTGCGGAAAAGCTCGTTTCGAATGTCGGTGACGGCGCGGTTACTGACCCACTGCATGTAGTAGGTGCTACCGTAACTGAGGAGACTACGAGCGGCCATTATCGCCGGTATGAGCAAGCAGGTGAAGAAAATCGATTTTACCGATCCCCCCGCATTGAGTAACTCGGAACTGTGAGCCAGCGCCTTTGCGCTTGGCGCCGCTCCGTGAAAAATCGTATTGGTGACGTGTCCCATCGCCCATGGGAGGCACCCAGTCGTTGCGCCAAAGAGAAAACCGAGAAAGAGGCCTAAGACGAATCTCCACTTGTACGGCAGTACGTAGCTGTAAAGACGCCGGTACGGTTTCCAGGCGATCCGGATGGTTTCGCGCCATGAGAGTTTTTTCTTCTCGGCTTTATCCTTCATACGGCTGACGCCGCTGGCGCCGACAGCATCGAACGGATAGCATCGATTACCGCTGCCGTCGAGATTTGGTTCATTGGCCTCTTGGGTTGAGGGACTTGGAAATGGTGCTGCGGCTCGGGTGAGTCGCCGAATAAAATGGCAGCGGGACTTTTTAGCGGGCGCCAGTGAAAGGGATTAGTGGGGCCAAACAGAACGACTTGCGGAGTTTCGGTAGTGCTCGCCAGATGCATTGGGGCTGAGTCAACGGTTACGAGCAAGCGCGCGTGTTCGAGCAATGCGGCCAGAACCAGCAGATCGAGCTGGCCGGAAAGATCGAGTACAGCGGTGTGCAATTTTTCCCGAACAGCAGCAAGATGCGCGCGCTCGAGATTATTTGCGCCTCCGGATAATACGGGCAAAAGACCGAGCTCGGTAGCGGTGAATTCGATTATCTGGCTCCAACGTTCCGGTTCCCAGAACTTCTCCTCGCGGGCCGAACCTGGATGGAAAATCGCGAATGGTCGATTGCGAATTTGATCGCGTACGATGGTAGCCGCGCGCTCTTTCGCTGCCGCCGGCAGATCAAGCACCGGGTCGTGGGCTGCGGCGGAAATTCCCAGAGGCCGTAAGAGAGCGAGACCATAATCAACGGTGTGCATGTGCTTCATCGCGCAATCGACAAACTCGTTGTAAAAACGGGCGCGGAATTTCGATTTCATTTTTAAGCGATTAGAGACAATGCGCCGTGGCGCGCCGGAGAGAAGGGTAAGCCAGGCTGAACGATCGTTGCGGGTGAAATCAATCACGCAATCGAAACCGCCGCGGCGGATTTGCATCCAGGTCGATAAATCCAAAAGTCCACGTCTCGTTAGAAAAGTTTTTTGTAGTCCCTGGATCGCAGGCAGAAGTGATTCGCATTCGTGGGACACGGCGAGGGCGATTTGCGCACCGGGAAGATATTCGCGCAAGGCCGAGATCGCTGGCGTCGTTAAAATGAGATCCCCGAGACGGCGGAGCTGAATGAGAAGGATTTTCACTGTAGCGAACTACTTTCCCGTCATCTCGAGCGATATGCCAGTCCGGCTCCTACCGAGGGATCCCGAAGAAGTTACCTTAAAGATTGCGCAACGGGGTCCCTCGGCTGCGCTCGGGATGACGAGCTACATCCCCACGGCGCGTTCATAGGCGCCAAGCAGCCGTTCCCGGAAAAGGTCCCACGTGAAATTTTCCACTACCCGCTGGCGGGCGGCGACTGCCATTTCCGCTACCACGTCGGGATGCCGGTAAAAATGTTCGATGGCACCGGCAATGGCATCGACATTCCCGGGCGGCACGATAATGCCATCGATGCCGTCACGCACGACATCGCCCGATTCGCGGGTAACCACTTGTGGCAAACCGCAAGCCGCCGCTTCGTAGGTGACCTTGGCACTGCCTTCCAACTGCGACGGGAACACATGGATCGTCGCCTGGTTCAGATATTCTTCGACGTCACGCGCAAACCCAATGAGGCGAATGTTGTCGCGCCAGAACTTCTTCAAATGCGGCTTCGCCTGCTCGTGGACTGAACCAAGGAGCCAAAGCTCGGCATTCTTCAAATTTAGCCGATGCCAGGCTTCGAGCAGATGATGAATTCCTTTGCGTTCGATTAGCGCGCCGGAAAAAATTGCGCGAAAAAGCAGCGGACGCGTGCCTGGCTTAAAGCGCTCGACGTCGACCCCGCGTGGAAGGTAAAAAAGTTTTTCCCTTGCGATGCCGCTCTCGCAAAAAGTGTCGGCGGCTTTTTCCGAAAGCACGAGCAGGAGAGTGGCCAGATCGTACTCTTCAATCGAACGTTCGGAACGCAGCACGAGCTCATTTTTCCAGCGGCCCACAGGAGAGCGTTGTTTGGAGGGGCGCGGCTCAGTCCGCGGGGCAACGCGCTCGGCAAAATCCCGGTGCCAGGTGGGAATTTCTACGATCGACGGAATTCCCATGCGTTGCGTAACGCGCAAGCATTCCAGGCAATCGCCCGACCAGCTGTGAAACAAATCGTAACGCCCCGTTGCGAGCTGGCGTGATGTGATCCAATCCAAATACTTTTTCTTGGCGCCATAATAATAAGGTCGATCCAGAAACGAGAGTAGCCGCACCGGGTGCCAGCGCAGCGACTGGATTTTCGACGCTGGAATTTCGTTCTGCCGATTGTCATAGGCGATTGCTTTGCCCAGGAATCCGCCGTGGTATGATGCTCGCAATGTTTCAAAGGCGTCGGTGTCCAGACCCCAGCCGCCGATGCGGGCGAAGATCGAGTAAAGTAAACTCTTCGGTAACCGTGCCGATCGCGCTGCCGTGGGCGGCGGCGCTGCGGCGGTATTTAGGGTTTTACCGGACATGCAAAGAACTATTTCTGCTGACGGCGTGCAAGTAAAGCCTTCCGAGAAATTGAACGTCGGATTTGTCCGGCGCGGTTTTTCGCCCAGCGGCGGCGCGGAAGCATATTTACGGCGCCTGGCGGGCGCGCTGGTGGCGGCTGGTCACGAGACAACACTTTTTACAACGGAAGATTGGCCGGACAAAGAATGGGCGCTTGGCCGGATTATCCGCATTCGCGCTGATGAGCCGATTGCGTTCGCCGACGAACTCGAGCGCACCGACCCGCGAAAACACTGTGATCTTGTAGTAAGCCTGGAACGTATCTGGCGCTGCGATTTTTTCCGCGCTGGCGACGGTATTCATCAGGCGTGGCTCGACCGCAGAGCGCAGTTTCAAAATTCGCTGCAAAGAATCGGACGCCGGTTCAATAAAAAACACGCTGTCATTTTGCGGTTGGAAAAAGCGTTGCTGGGCGAGGGAGGGGCGCGACGCGTGATTGCTAACTCGGCGATGGTACGCGACGAAATTGTGCGCTACTACGGTTTCCCCGGCGGTGCGATCGATGTCATTCCCAATGGTGTGCGGGTTTCCGAATTCGGTCCGGCGCCGCTGAAGCATGCGAGGGCGCGCGCGCAATTAAAAATTGGGACCGACGAAATTGCGGCGCTCTTTCTGGGGTCTGGCTGGGAACGCAAAGGCCTGCGCTTCGCTGTGGCGGCGATCGAAAAGACGCGAATGCGACTGCTGGTCGCCGGTCGTGGGAATCAACGCAAATATCGTTCCGGTAATGTGGCTTTTCTGGGCGAGATGGAAGATGTGCGATTGCCGTTGGCTGCGGCGGACATATTCATTTTACCGACGATTTATGATCCCTTCTCCAACGCTTCGCTGGAAGCGATGGCAGCGGGTTTACCCGTGATCACGACCCGGGCCAATGGCTGCAGCGAAATCGTCGAGCCAAAAGTCCACGGCACGATTGTGGAGCGGGCGGATGACATCGATGGGCTAAGCCAAGCGCTGCATTTCTGGAGTGACGAATCGCGGCGTTTAACCGCGCGCCCCGCCCTGCTCGAGCGCGCTACGCAATTCGATCTCTCGCGCAATGTAGAACACACTTTACACGTCTTGCTGCGATCAGGTAGGGGCGGTTCACCGAACCGCCCGGCCGAGTAGTTCTCCAAGTTTGCCTGGCGGCGAAATTGTAGGCCGTCTCTGCGAGACGGCATCTTGATTAGCGTTGGCTTCATTGTGGCGGCGACTCTCCCGTCGCAGCTAGCCGTGCCGACTTTTCAGCTATAACTGGAAGTCTTGCTCATTCCCGCGACAGCGCAGAATCGACGTCCGGGTAAATCTGGAAGACTTGATCGAGCCGCGCGATCTCGAAAATCGGTTTCACCTTTTCTTGCAAACCGGCGAGCGCGAATTTGCCGCCATACTTTTCGACCTTCTGCATCGCCTCAATGAGGACAGCCAGGCCGGAGCTATCGATGTAGCTGACGTTTTCCATATCGATGACGAGATTGCGCGGTTTTGCCTTAACCGCGGCGTTGAGTGTGCTGGTGATGCGAGGCGAAACGTGCAGGTCGATTTCGCCCTCGAGTGAAACGATTTTTGGTTGGGCGGCCATAGACTGGATACCGGATCCTTCTATCTAGATTCGAAGATCCTGCGTCTAATATTCGTATAGAAAATGACGAATGATCAATGACGAATGTCGAAGAAATGCCGAATGCCGAATTAAGGCCGAATGACGAATGTCGAAAGTCGCTCCATTTGTCACGCGGGTTTTTCGTCATTCGTCATCCGACTTTCGTCATTTAAGCGAGGCTGCCTCGATCCTTTATTCCCGACAAAACTTCACCAGCCGAGTCTTTCAATCACCTCATCCGTCTCAGACAGATCATCGAATAAAAAGTCCGGCGTGCAGCCTTGCAATCGTTCCCGGGACCAACTGCCCGTCGCAACTGCAATGGTGCGGGCGCCAAATGCTTTCCCACAGGCAATGTCGTGATTGGTGTCGCCGATGACATCGATATCGGCCGCATCGAAATCGTGACCGTGCTTTAACTGGGCGCGTTTTCTGGCGAAAGCGCCCAGTTCATTGCGATCGTGATGGTCGTCGGCAAAAGCGCCGAACTCGAAAAAATCCCAGAGGCCATAATGCTGGAGCTTAAGTCTCGCGCCCAGCTGCAAATTGCCGGTCAAAAGCGCGAGCACAATGTGCGGTTGCGGCTTCAAGCGCTCAAGTAATTGCTGAATTCCGGGAAGGACCCGCCCACGTGTGCGGGAAAGGCAGAGTGGGAGGCCATCAATGTATTCCCGGGCGAACGAAGTGATATTTTCTTCCGTTGGATCGACCTGATATTTCCGCAAAATATCGCGCAGAATCGCGCGATCGGTTTTTCCGGCGATTTCGATATCGCGCAAATCATCTTCGGTGCGGAATCGGTTGCGCACTGTCGTTTTGAGCGATTCCACGCCCGCCCCGCCGGTATTCACCAACGTTCCGTCAATGTCGAAAAGAAGAAGGCGCTTGCTTTTTGTCATTGCAGCAAACTGCTGTCATCCCGAGCGAAGTCGAGGTATTCCGATGCGAAATCTTTATACTAACTCCACAGGATCCCTCGACTTCGCTATGCTTCGCTCGGGATGACAACTTATCGCGGCCGTATCGCACCTTCCCCCACGGGTTTTCTCCACCTCGGTCATGCCATGACGTTCTGGCATGCACAGCAACGCGCGCGTGAACCAGGTGGTAAGTTGGTGTTGCGGATCGAAGACTTGGATCGCGCTCGTTGCCGCAAAGAATTCACGGACGCGATCAGCGAGGATCTGCGCTGGTTCGGGTTCGACTGGGATGAAGGGCCGGAGATCGGCGGACCTTTTGCGCCTTACGTTCAAAGCGAGCGTCATCGCTATTATTTAGAGGCGTTGGAAAAATTGCGTGCCGGTGAATTCGTTTATCCATGCAAATGCTCGCGCAAGGACGTGATGAAGGCATCGCTCGCCCCGCATGAGGAAGAACCGATTTATCCTGGCACCTGTCGCCCGCGCGGTTCTGTTGTAGAGGCGGTCGTGCCGGCCGTAAATGCGACGGATTTGCAGGCGACACGCCTGCCGCTACAGACGACAGCAACAACGCACTGGCGATTTCGCGTGCCGGATGGCGAGCGAATCGAGTTTGTCGATGAGCGTGTCGGGAAACAATTTGCAGTAGCTGGGCGCGATTTCGGCGACTTCATTGTCTGGCGACGCGACGATATCCCGGCCTATCAACTAGCCGTGGTGGTGGATGATGCGGCGATGCAGATCAGCGAAGTCGTGCGCGGTGAAGATCTGTTAATGTCCACTTTTCGGCAATTATTGCTTTATCGCGCCCTCGATTTACGACCGCCGAAATTTTATCATGCGCCTCTGGTTCTTGATGAATCCGGGAAACGGCTTGCGAAACGACATGGCGCACTCAGTTTGCACGCGTTGCGCGAACGCGGGGTTAGCCCAGAAGAATTGCGTGCACACGCGATCGGTTCTAGCCGCGGTCGCTAACCGCGGCAGACGAGGACAGCGTCCTCGGCTACAAGTCCCGCCGCGAATGCGTAAAAGGTAACTTTTACGGGATCCCTCAGCTTTGCTCGGGATGACTACCGCGTTGGCGCGTGCATGGTCAGCACCGCAATGATCCCCGCGATCAATGTCAGCAATGCGATGGCCGCTGCCATGAAGAGAGCCGTGCGACCGGGATCGCGTTCCTTGCTACGGGCGCGGAAGGGCGAGGCATTGGCAAAGTCTGCCGGACGAATGCTCGTCGTCGCCACTTTGGCATCGACCTTGGTTGCCGCCGGTAGCGGCTGGGTCGCGGACCTTGGCATATCGCCCTCAAAGCGCGCATCGACTGCGCCAAACCGAACCCGATCGCCTGGATGCAAGGTGATTTCACTAGTCCCAGTTCCGTTAACCAGTGTTCCGTTGGTAGAACCAAGATCGCGGAGCTGATATGCTTTATCGGTCCTACGCAATTCCGCATGCCTGCCGGAAACAGACGGATCATCGATATGAATGGTATTGTCGGGAGCACGACCGATCGTGACGACCTGTTCGACCAGGTCATAGCCTACTCCGCTGACGATTAGCTTTGGCATTCAACCCTATTGTAGGAACGACTGCGGCAGTTGCCAACTTGAAGAAACTTCGTGAGAGCGCCGCCCTTGTTGCAACATCGGCCCGGGTACAGCACGCTACGCCAGTCCGGCTTGGACCTCGCGTGTTGGCGATTGCGGCACGCTTTCGCGGACCTCTTTTACGCCATCGACGGCTCTGGAATTCGCGCGGTCGGGAAAGACTGTTTCGGCGAGACGCCGAAACCAACACGCGAGACGCGTGCGCTACCCCAGAGGCGGACCGCGCGCGCTCTGCAAAAAACAAGGCGGACGCTTGTGCTACTTTCGCTGCGCCCGCATAGTTGCCGCGCTTCATGGGTATCGAGCACACACGCAATTTCTGTATCATCGCGCACATTGATCACGGTAAGACCACCTTGTCGGATCGATTGCTCGAGCGCACCGGCACGATCCACGAGCGCGAAAAACAGGATCAGCTCCTCGATTCCATGGATCTGGAACGGGAGCGGGGAATCACGATCAAAGCGCACCCGGTGACGATGCAATACACCGCAAAATCGGCCGAAAAGTACCGGCTGAATCTGCTCGACACACCCGGACACGTCGATTTCGCGTATGAAGTTTCGCGCTCGCTCGCGGCCTGTGAAGGCGCGCTCTTGCTGATCGATGCCGCCCAGGGAGTGGAAGCCCAAACGGTGGCGAACATTCATCTCGCCCACAAACAAGGACTGACCATCGTGCCGGTGATTAATAAGATCGATCTGGCCAACGCCGATATCCCTTCGGTTAATCGACAGCTGGAAGAGATTCTCGCCATTCCGGCCGAGGAAGCGATCAAAGCCAGCGCGAAAATGGGCATCGGGATCGAGGAAATTCTCGAGGCAATTGTCACACGGATTCCGTCGCCCCAAAAACCGTTAGACGAAACACTGCGCGCACTCGTGTTCGATTCCGTCTTCGATGTTTATCGCGGAGTAGTCGGCTACGTCCGGGTCGTTTCCGGAAAAATGGAAGCATCTCAGGCCATCAAATTGATGAGTAATGACGCGCGTTACGAGATCAAGGAAGTAGGCGTGTTCACGCCCAAGATGTATCCACAACCACGACTAAACGCAGGCGACGTTGGCTACTTCATCGCCAACATCAAATCGACTGCCGACATGAAGATCGGCGACACCATTACCGATCAGCGCAATTCCGCGCGCGAGCCGTTGCCGGGATTTCAGGAAATTCATCCGATGGTCTTCAGCGGGATTTATCCGATCAACACCGGTGACTTCGAGCATTTGAAAACGGCCATCGGCAAGCTGCGTTTGAACGATTCAGCATTCATTTATACTCCGGAAAGTTCGGTTGCGCTCGGGTTCGGATTTCGCTGCGGATTTCTCGGGCTTTTGCACATGGAAATCATCCAGGAACGATTACGCCGGGAATACAACATGGACATCATTGCGACCAGCCCGAGCGTCGTTTACGAAGTCGAGTCCACGCGGGGAGAGACGGTGTTGATCGATAATCCGGCGCATCTGCCCGACCCGAGTCTGATCAGGGAAATTCGGGAGCCGATTGTGAAAGCGTACGTGCTTTGTCCGAACGAGAATATTGGCGATATCCTGCAACTGATTCTGGAGAAACGCGGCCAAATGGATCACACCGAGACACTCGATGCACGGCGCGTGATGTTGCATTGCGAATTGCCGCTGAACGAAATCCTGGTCGATTTTAACGATAAGATTAAGTCGATTACGCGGGGCTACGGTTCGATGGATTACGAGCATGCCGGGTATCGGCCAGCGAAGTTGGTGAAACTCGATTTGCTTGTGAACGGCGAACCGGTTGACGCCTTCTCCACGATTGTGCACAAGGATCGGGCGGAGGGCAGGGGACGACAACTGGCGGCGAAGCTGAAGGAAGTGATCCCGCGCCAGCTTTATCAGGTAGCGATCCAGGCTGCGATCGGCGGCAAAATCATCGCGCGCGAAAGTGTTTCAGCGCTGCGAAAAAACGTGACCGCAAAATGCTACGGCGGCGACATCACGCGAAAACGCAAGCTGCTGGAGAAACAGAAGGAAGGAAAGAAGCGGATGAAAAGCATCGGCCGCATCAACATTCCGCAAGAAGCATTCATTGAGGTGCTGAAGGCGCAGTGATGCAGTCGCGAATTGCGAAGTGTTTCGAAATTAGGCTTCCGGCCAATGCCAGTCCGACTCGAAGGTAGCGGCGGATATAAAACGGGCGCCTCCCTCAAGATCTCGACGCTGTAGCGTCCGCTGTCTTCAGTGGATCGCAAAGTAGTTGTGCGCTGCCAGCAGCGCACGCTACAGCGTTTGGGCTCGCGACCACGCAAATTTGTGAGTCGCCGCTGCCAGTCAAGTCTCGGTGCGCGAAGACACCGTTCCTTGAGCAAGCGCGGGAGTAAGAAAGACTGCCGCGCAAAGAAAGAGAAATATACCTGCCGCGCCGGTCCATTCCCAGTAACCCAGATGCCAGAAGACGGAATGGCGCAAGGTGTGGCGAATTGGTTCCGCCAACGAGGGTGCCAGCTGCGTTAACAGAAGTAATGTTTCACTTACAAACAAACCAATCAATGGTCCTGCGGTGAGGAGCAACCAGCTCCAAAACAACCATGCTGCCGCCGAGTTTTGAGCACGGGCTTTCGACGCGCACCAGCATCCACATAACATGCCGATTGCAAAAAATCCGGCGGAGGAATGGCCGAGAAATTCATGTAGCCGCTGAATTCCCAGGGTTGCATGCGTGTGTTGCGGAAAGACAACACACGCGCATACCAAAGTGATAATTCCGAGGACGAATGCGGCGGCGGTCACCTTTGCCATGCGTGGCGTGACCATCCCGAGGTAATGCCGCAAATATCCGGCGAAGGGCAGCATCAACACGCCGCTGAAGCCCAAACCGATGGCGGCGATCCAGTAGCAATCAGGATTATCCCGAGGCGAAAGCAAGTTGGAGATAACCCGGTAGCGCCAGTCATAATTTTGCGGAAACATCGAAGCGCTCAGGGTCAATGTTCCGAAAAAGGACAGGAAAATAAGCGCCAGCAAAATCCCCAGCGTTGATTTTCGATACAGCATCAGCGTTGGAGAAATCGCATCGAACACGAACGCTTGCAATCAACGATCCTCGAATCGGGATTTTGCAAACGGTCCTGATCGAGTAGCTTTCGCCGCATGTTTCGGTCGCGCTCCATCAAACATGCTCGGCTGCTCGTTCGCCATGCCGAAAAGCTGATGCGGTATCGATGCGATGTTCTGAGTGAGACCACATTGGCGGAGATTCGTCAGCAAATTCAGGTATTGGAGAACGCGATCAGAAAACGAGATCTGCCGGCGGTAAGAGAAAACTCTGAGCGCCTCGACGCGCTGGTGGCGGAACATTCTCCCGCCCATCGAGAAGCCGGGTGGCGAGAAAACTGTGAAGTCATTCTCGTTGCCATCGTAGTGGCGGTGGGAGTGCGATCCTATTTCATCCAGCCATTTAAGATTCCAACGGGCTCAATGCAGCCCACGCTTAACGGAATCATCGGTCATCCTTCGTCGACGCCGGGTCCAAATGTTTTACAACAGATCGCCGAATTCTTCGTTCTCGGCCGCAACTATATCAATGTAGTCGCGCCGGAAGACGAGACGGTCCGGGAAGTCGTAGAACAAAAGTATCTCTTCTTCTTTACCTGGTCTCGCATTATCACCGACCGCGGGACGCATCGAGTTTACGCTCCGGAGGCGACCCTGGCGCATGATTTCCAGGTGGGGCCCGGTGCCCGTTACAAACGCGGCCAGGTCATCGCGCGCGGCTACATTGATACCGGGGATCAGGTTTTCGTCGATAAATTCAGTTATAACTTCGTCAGACCGCATCGCGGCGATGTTTTTGTCTTCCGGACCAAACACATTCCGATGATTCCAGAGGACCCGCAGACGGGCGCGCCTTACTTCATCAAACGGCTGGCTGGTTTGCCCGGTGACACACTGCGGATAAATCCGCCAGTGCTTTACATCAATGGTGAGCCAGCGAAAGGCTACGGTTTTCAGCGAGTAATACAGGCCAAGCCGCCGTATCGCGGTTATAGCCTAGGACGGGAATACGTTTCCAAACCTACGCAGACCTTTACTGTCCCTCTTCACAGTTACTTTGCCATGGGCGACAACAGTTTCTTTAGCTATGACAGCCGTTATTGGGGACCGGTGCCCGAGGAGAACCTGGTGGGCCGCGGGCTGTTGGTTTATTGGCCATTCAACCGGCATTGGGGATTGATTCGCTGAAGTGAATGGTGACCAGTGACTGGTCAGCGGTCTGCGTACTGACCGTTTGCTATTCAATATTCACTGATCACCATTCACAACTGCGCTTGTTCTTGCTGAAATCATGCAACTCACGCCACGTATGTATGCAGTCGCAGGACTCATAATTGGTTACGTCCTGGTGATGCTGGCAAACCCCGTTCGATTGGCGTTGCGGGACGGGTTTCGTTGCCTTGTTCGTTACGAACGCATCTGGCTCACCTTTGCTCTGCTGGGCTTTGCCTACTTTGTTTTCCAGTTCGTTACCTTTAACTCGCTCCCCCGCGCGTCTGAAATCGATTTCGCAGAGATCATTTCTGTTCCCAGCTGGAATTGGCCCCCGCTCTCTGACGTCTGGCGGGATGTTCCCCTGCCAACGCTTGAAGGAGTGGCCGGCATCTTCGATAATGCCACTACCACTTATCCGCTCTCTGCTCTGGCGGCTATCCTATTTCTCGTTAACTGGCGCGGCTTGCATCGCACCTTGTGGCGGGCTTTATCCAAACTTTACCGGTGGTGGAGCATTCCAATCTATCTCGTACTTCTCATTAGTACTTTGGCGGCACTCCTCAAGCCGCTCGTCTACTGGCGGCTACCTAGTTGGAATAGGGAAATCTCTACCGCGCATCTTTTGAAAATTTCTGCATCCATCGATGCCCTTTCCTTCATCTTCGAATACCTCGTCGGCGTTTATATTCAGGTTTATTTGATCACAGTCTGTCTAAGCTGGATCAAAGGATTAAACTTTCGCGAAAGCGCTCTCTTCGCTTTTGCGGTACGCAGGTTCAGTTATGTTTTGGAATGGGCCGGAATTGTTGTTCTAATCAGCATGCTGGTTCTGCGACTCCCTATGCTGCTCGCGTATTTTATCAATGTGCCCGATGTGCTTGACTACCTGCCGCTCCAGCGCGTTTTCATGAGCGGGTTTATTCTGGCGTTTTGTTCGGTGCAGATCTCCCTCGTCCTGCATAATGAGACATTGCGGGAAGCTTTTCGGGCGCACGTTCAGTTGATTCGGCGCGATTTTCGCCGCCTGGCCTGGTTTTGTCTCATCTGCGCGCTTAATTTCTCTTTGATTCTTGTCATCGACGCGATCATGCGCAGTGCCATTGCCGATCGCACCGTTGTCATGATGGTTTGGAAATCGATTTTTGTTTTCTTGCGCGCGTTGGTGACCGGCTGGTTGCTGGCCTCCTGGGTCGTGCTCTTTCGTCAATGTGAGACCGGCCGAATTGCGCAGGAGAACTGGATTCGTTACTAATGTCCTGTCTCTTAAATAACTTGCCATTTGTTGCGTTCAAAATGGGCTGCCGGCAAGGCGCGGCGAGGGGCGCATCCCGGAAGTGTGGCTGTAACCGAGCCGCAACGCCGCCGCCAGCCCGTTTTCAACGCAATCTTTCGGGCTGGCGCACTTAAGCGATTCTCCGGCACTGCGCTCGCGCCTTGGAGAATCGCCAAATTGCCTCCAGCAAGCGGTAAGGTATTTAGGAGACAGGACACCAGCGGCAATGAAAACGAGCGATGGCGCGGCAGAAATCACGCGTGCGAGCAAATCTAATCTTGCCTTTGCTTTTATCGCGATGAGCGGAGCGCGCCACCGCGACATCACAACCTTCTATGCCTTTTGCCGGGTGATCGATGATATCGCGGATGATGATCGGCGCGATCCGGAGATGAAACGCCGCGAACTCGCATCATGGCGACAGTCCTTGCGTGGCGAAGCGGCAGGGGAACCGGCACTGGCGAAACCGGTGCGCGAGCTGATGTCACGCTATCCCATCACGCCGGAGATGTTGGAAGAAATCATCACCGGCGTCGAGATGGACATCGATATTCGCCGCTATGCCACATGGGACGAACTGCGCGTTTACTGTCATCGGGTGGCGAGCGCGGTCGGTTTGGTGAGCATCGAAATTTTTGGATACAGGAATCCCCGATGCCGCGACTACGCCATCGCGCTCGGTTTGGCCCTGCAGATGACCAACATCATTCGCGACGTCGCTAGGGACCTGAGAGCCGATCGCGTTTATTTGCCGGGCGAAGATCTGGCGCGATTTGACTACACGGAAGAGGATTTGCGCAACGGCGTAACCGATAGGCGGTTTATTCAGTTGATGAATTACGAGGCGGCCCGGGCGGAAAACTTTTTCGCGGAATCGAACAGGTTGCTTCCGCGGGAGGATCATCGCTCGATGCTTCCGGCCGAGATCATGCGCTCGATTTATCAGGCGCTTCTCCGGCGAATGAAGCTGGACAATTTCCGCATGTTCGAAAAAGATTATCGGTTGAGTAAAACCGAAAAGGTTGGGCGGGCGGCGGCGCAGCTGCTTAAGATTTTTTGATTCTGCCGCGCCAACAAATCTCAAATATTAAGATTTGACCCCGAATCCTTCCCCAAGTTTAACAACCGATATTTAATGGAGCACTCGCTTGTAGATCCCGGATCGCATTGTCGATTCAAATGTCGGCCAACACGTTTGTGTTTCTTGCGCCTGCTCACACTGCTTTTATTTAGCTGCTCGTGCACGTCGCCCCGCACGACTCTCGCTTTCGAATACATTCTGGACGACGGCACAGCGGAGGTCGGCGTAGGCACTCATAATGCCCGCGATCTCATCTTCCTTAACTTCTTCACCGTCAGCCCCGGTGCAGCGACAATTAGTTCTATATCCATTGCCTTCTACGCAGGCTTCCAAGCAAATGAGAACGGCGCTCCCTTTCAAGCTGTGCTTTGGAGCGATCCGAACAGCGACGGCAATCCATCTGACGCGACCGTGTTGGCAACCGCTAACGGAGTCATCGCGAACGCGGGCACTAATACGTTCGTCACCGTGAGTATTTCTCCCACGACCGTAAACACCCCCAACTTCTTCGTTGGTTTTTTGATGATGGGCACCCCAGCGGGAAACCTGTTTCCGGCTGCGTTAGACACGACATCACCGAGCTTCCTGAACCGAAGTTTTCTCACTGTTGCAGAATTAGGGACGGGCAACATCTTCGATTTGACTGCTAACACGATCGTTCCTTTAGAGACGACTGAGGCTAACGGTGGTCCTGTCGGCAATTGGCTTATTCGTGCGGGTGCTGTGCCGACCGGGTCGGTGCCCGATAGCGGTGACAGCGCAGTTCTTCTCGCGATCGCATGCGCATGCATCGCGTTCCTTCGTCGCCTCTACACCTCGGTTATTTCCCATCAACTCTGCTTAAGGTTTGAATAGATTCGCTCGCCTGTCCCATTCCCAGTAGATATTACCCCGCGCGTCTTCCCCTACCGGGTAGTTACACGCGACGCAAATATCACCCGTCTCACCGCAGGCGAGCGGAAGAGCCGGATGGCGTGACCGGTCCTGACCCCACCCCCCTTTTTCAAGGCAAGGCTTGCTAGCGGGGCTGGTTTCTAAGGAAAGTAGTCAAAATCGAATTTGCCACAATGGAAAAATTCGGGGAAAAATTCGGGGTCAAATCTTAATATTTGGGGGAAAAATTCGGGGTCAAATCTTAATATTTGATATCTCGTGCAGCAGCAAGGATCGCTGGTATCAACACGTGGTTTGGTGGCGGAGATTAGCCGGTCGTCGGCCAAATAGAATGCCTTCTGATTCTCGTTGTTTCAAGGTTCTTGCTACAACTGGGGAGCACAGTATTTTCGACGAACCATAGCTAGGTTGACGGTGTTCAATTAACATACAAAATCGTTATGATGAAGAAGCATTTTTCATTTTTATCTGGCGTCGCGCTGGTGGCGCTCGCCTTGAATTCTTGTGAAAGTCCTACCGGCGCGGGCGCCGGTTACGGAGCGGCGGCTGGCGCGATTATTGGCGGAGCTGCTACCGGCAACGTCCGGGGTGCAGCGATTGGAGCGGCCGCCGGTGCCGCCACGGGCGCACTGGTTGGGCACGCCATTCAGGAAGATCGCGCGCGCTCTTATGGTCCGCCTCCCCCGGGCGGCTGGCCTTATGCCAGGTACACATCCACACCCGGGATTTTCCGTAGCCCGTACACCGGCCGACGTTATGATTTGCGGGGCGTTCCACCGGGCGGCTTGACCCGCGACATCGATACCGGTCAGCTTTTCCGGCGGCCGTATTCGGACTAACTAATTAAGTCGGCCGTCTACCTGAGCAGCGAGGACACGTTACCCATGTGTGCTGTCAACGCGGCTTATCAAAATGACGAATGACGAATGACGGATGACGAATGACGAATGACGAAGGAATGACGAACTCCTAATGAGGAATTGAATCAGCGTCGATCATTGGGGTTTCGTCATTCGACATTAATTCGTCATTCGTCATACGTGCTTCGTCATTTACGCGCGATCGCAGCTGTCGCGAAAGACGCCAGGATCGCTTTAAGCTTTTCGCAAAGAATCAACGAGAGTCCTCACACGCTCTTCCATCTTGAGCAGCTCTGGCCACGGTCGGTGATAATTTTCGCCCGGCAGTTTCCGGGTGGCGTCGATCCCCATGTGCGATCCGACGTTTTGTTCGGTCGGCGCGTGGTCGAGTGAGTCGCTCGGGTTGCGAATAATGGTGCTGTCGCGTTCCGGATCGGTATTGGCGCATAGACGAAACAGCACTTCGCTGGTGTTATGAACGTCGCAATCTTCGTCCACCACCACGATGTATTTGGAAAACATCATCTGCCCCATACCCCACAGCCCATGCATTACCTTGAATGCCTGATAGGGATATTGTTTTCGAATACTAACGAAAACTAGATTGTGGAACACACCCTCCGGCGGCAACGTCATGTCCACAATTTCCGGAAAGTTCATTTTGAATACGGGCAGAAAAATCCGGACGGTGGCGTCGCCCATGTAAAAATCTTCCATCGGTGGCGGGCCGACAATCGTCGTCGGGTAAACCGCATCCTTTCGATGCGTGATCGCCGTCAGATGAAAGACCGGATAATCCTCGACCGCGGTGTAAAACCCGGTGTGATCACCGAAAGGACCTTCCGGACGCATTTCGCCTGGCTGCACAAATCCCTCCAGCACGAAATCGGCATCCGCGGGAACTTCGACGTCGATGGTCTTGCACTTCACCAGTTCCACCGATTTTTTGCGCAGGAATCCGGCGAACAAAATTTCGTCGAGTCCATCGGGTAAAGGCGCGGTTGCAGCAAAAGTCAGCGCGGGATCGCTACCGAGGGTGACCGCGACCGGCATACGCTCGCCTCGCTCGTAGTAAACTTTGCCGTGACGCGCTCCAACCTTGTGCACCTGCCAGTGCATCGCCGTCGTGCGATCATCAAAAAGCTGCATCCGATACATCCCGACATTCCGCGCGCCGGTTTCGGGGTCGCGCGTATGCACATTCGGAAAGGTAATGAACCGCCCCCCGTCCTTCGGCCAGCATTTGAGGATCGGCAGATCGCACAGGGTCAACCCATTTGGTGTTCGGTGTTGATCCAGTATCTGAACCGCTTCCTGACATGCTCCCTCTCTGACACTCTTCGGACGCGCATGTAGCAAATGAATTCCCTGTTTTAGAAGCGCGAAACCTTCCCGCAAATCCGTCGGCGGTTTTGCTTTCAGGATTAGTTGGATTTCCTGCGCCAAATCTCCGACATCGTTAACGCCAAGTGCCATGGCGATGCGTTTGCGCGATCCCATGGTGTTGATCGCGACGGGAAACGCCGTTGTTTTCCCATCAATGATTGGCTTTTCAAAGAGCAGCGCTTTCCCACCGCCTGACGATTTCATTTCGCGGTTCGCCCATTCCGCGATTACTAGCTCGGTATCGACCGGTTCGGTGATGCGAAGCAATTCGCCGGCGCGCTCGAGTTCTTCGAGAAAATGCTGGAATGAGCGAAACGCCATTGCGGCTTAATGTGCGTTCCGATTCAAAATGGCGCAACGGCCGAAGTAATCGCTCAGTAGTACGATCCGACCATGTGTTGGAATTCGACGACGTGCCCATTCACGAAAGTAACGGTCTTGTATGGGTACGACACGGTCGGCGGAAGGTAAGAATAGAAAAAGGGATCGTAAAACGGATCGCCAAAGACGGCGAAGCGACGTCCGTGATGGGTGCGAAATACAGCGACGCCGCCGCCCCAGAAGCCGGGATAACCATAGCCAAATCGTCCATAACCGTAGGGGTAGCCATAGCCGTAGGGATAGGTGGTGGTAGTGAAATAAACCCAGCTTTCGGTGGCATTGCCGCGGGCGTAGCCGTGGACCTTTTGTTCGGGAGCGCCCCAGGCGAGCCAGACCGCATTCCTCCCCATCCCGGGCGCAATCTGGCCCTGAGCGACCAGCTGCTGCTGGCGAGCCGGCAAGCTGTGGTAGAGGTCGGGATTCTTTGAGATTCGCGATTCCGGCGTAGAACATCCACCGAAGAAAAGTGCGCCGGCCGCAGCAGTAGTCAGCAGCGCCCATGACAAAAATCGGGACTTTATTATCATATAAAAATCATACAGGGACGGGTTAACGAGTCAATCGTGCCCATTCGCCTGATTGAACAGCGGCGCCGACACGAAGTTGCGCGTGGTTCAGACATTTATGGCACGGCACATTTTGATTTGCCGACAAACTTAGCGCCGACCTTTCCTCCGCGTTCGCAACTCAAATCGACGGCGATAATCGCTTGGCGCAATTCCAAATCGCCGTGCAAAGGCGCGCCGAAAAACGTCGGCGCTTCGAAAGCCTACAGAAGCTGCGATTCGATCCACGGATGCCACCGGTGCGCTTAATCGTCGGCGGGCTTCACTTAGACGAAGGTCCTCGATAAATGCTGCCGGAGTTCGATGAAACGCAGACTTGAAACGGCGATTGAAATGTCGCTCGCAAAGGTAGACTCGACGCGCCAGTACAGCCACGGACAGATCGCAATCCAGATGACCAACGATCCAGGCTGCTAAATCGCTGAAAGAGTCAGCAGATTCGACCTGGAACCGTAGCGGCTCGGAATATTGTGCTTGTCCACCTGCTCGCTTGAGATAAACAACCAGCTCGCGAGCGGCGGCCAGGGCCACGCGAGGGCCATAATCTTCTTCGATGAGAGCCAGCGCGAGATCAATGCCTGCGGTTACGCCGGCGGAAGTGTAAAACTTGCCGTCCTTGCGAAATAGAGCGTCGGCGTCCACTCGCAGCGCTGGAAAACGGCGAGCGACATCTTGCGTGAACCGCCAATGAGTAGCGACATGTCGTTGATTGAGCAGGCCGGTTGGCGCCAGTCCGTAGATGCCGGTGCAAACCGACGCGATACGCCGAAGAGTGGCTGCTCGTCTCTCAACCCAATTAGCAACGCGCCGGTTGATCGACGCTTCACGCAGGCCTTTGCCGCCCGGGATTATCAGGGTATCAACCTCATACCTGCTTGAAAGAGTGCGGTGCGCCTTCAGAACTACGCCGGATTCCGACGCGAACGGCCGCGCTGTGATCCCAATGATCGAGGTTTCGTAACGCTGGCTTTGGAGATTGGCGGCCGCAAAAGCTTCGAGCGGACCGACGAGATCGAGCGCCGTTACGTTTTCAAATCCAAGAATTCCAATCCGAATCGGTTTCATCATCACTGGTATTCAATCTTGCAGGTCGGAAAATTGAGACGTTATTTCGAAATGTCTGAAATAGTCTGATCAAGGTCCTGGCAGACATTCCAGCATGATGACATTTTGTGCCATTAAAAGCGTAGAGGCAATTCAATGAAATATCCTTGTTTTAATCGGAGCTACTCAACCACAGCCATATCAGCATTCTTAATGACGACGTTACTCTTGCTTGTTTCGGGTCGGTTCGCCCAGCTGCATGCGGAATCGTCGCCAGCACCGCCCCTCAAGGTCGCATTTGTCATTTCCAACAATGCCAATGTCATCGATATGACCGGCCCGTGGGAGGTCTTTCAGGATACGATGGCGGGGGATCAATCCGGTTTCGAATTGTTCACTGTTTCAGAATCCGCGGACGCGATTACTATGACCGGCGGTCTGCGCGTTGTTGCCAATTACATGTTCGAAAACGCACCGCATCCCGACGTGGTAGTAATTGGAGCGCAAGAGGGCACACCGCATTTGAGCGACTGGTTGCGCGCCCGTGCCGCCGATAGTCGCGTCGTCATGTCCGTTTGCACGGGGGCCTTCAAACTGGCCAATGCCGGGTTGCTTGATGGCAAGAAGGCGACTACGCACCACGAATTTTGGGAAATCTTTGCCAGAAAATTTCCCAAGGTCGATCTCCAACGCGGCAACCGCTTTGTGCAATCCAGCGATGTAATTTATACCGCTGGTGGTCTGACCTCCGGCATCGATCTGGCCTTGCACATCGTGGAGAAATTTTACGGACGCGAAGCAGCTGATCGGACGGCAGCCTACATGGAGCATCGACGCTCGTCTTCGAAAGACGAGCAGCCTACAGGCGTTCGCCCGACTCAGCGACCTTGATCAGGATTCGTCGCACCGTTAACTTGGCCCTGAAATGGAAGACCATTTTGGCCATCGCATCTCCTATCTGCGGGTCTCGGTGACTGACCGTTGCAATGAGCGCTGCGCTTACTGCATGCCGCAAGAGTTGCAGGAATGGTTACCACGCGCTGAAATTCTGTCCTACGAGGAAACATTGCGGCTCATTCGCATTGCCGCCGGTCTCGGCGTCACAAAGATTCGTATTACGGGAGGCGAGCCGTTGACCCGCCGCGATATCGTCGATTTCATCCGGGAAGTCCCCAGGATTCCGGGGATTCGCGACGTGGGAGTTTCGACAAACGGAACATTGTTGGCGCGGGAAATTGCCTCCAATCTGAGTACTGCTGCCGCCGTACGCGCGGCCGGTGTTCGCTCGCTTAACATCTCACTCGATACCCTGGATCGAAACGTTTATGCCCAAATCACAGGGCGCGATTTTCTTCCCGGGGTGCTCCAGGGAATTGACGCTTCGGTTGCCGCCGGGTTCGCGCAAATCAAACTGAATACGGTGTTGATGCGCGGCCGCAATGAAGACCAAATCATTCCTTTGATCGAGTTTGCTGCGTCGCAGAACCTGATTCTGCGTTTCATTGAAATGATGCCGGTGAGCACGACCGAAGTATTGACCGAGCAAAATTTTCTTCCGGTCGCGGAAGCGAAACGCGCAATCGAAGTGCGTTACGGCAATCTGATCCCGGAACCGACATTCCACACCAATGGTCCGGCCACTTACTATCAAATTCCAGGACGCGAACAACGCATCGGCTTCATCGGCGCGATGACCAATCTGCACTTTTGTGATAGTTGCAATAAACTGCGCCTGACCTGTGACGGGAAACTTCGCCCGTGTCTCGGCAGCTACCTGGAGTTCGATATCATGAAACCGCTGCGTGACGGAGCGACGGACGCTGAGCTACGGCAATTTTTCCTCGACGTGGTCGACCGGAAGCCGCGGCAACACGATTTTCGGGAGAACTATCAACCGAATCGCAAGATGATCGCGATCGGCGGGTGAGGCGCTGTAGTGGCGGCCGTGTCGGCCGCAGGTGATTGGAGTAATGAAGTATTGGAGTAATGGACTGAAACGATGAAACATTTAACTCACATCGACTCGGACGGCCGTGCGCAGATGGTCGATGTATCCACCAAACCCTTGAGCTCACGCACCGCCGTCGCTTCGGGCAGAATTTCGCTCCAAAAGCAAACGGCCGATCTCATGCGTAAAAACAAAATCGCGAAGGGTAACGTGGTCGCAACCGCGCGGATTGCAGGAATTCAGGCAGCGAAACAAACGGCGCATCTGATCCCGCTTTGCCATACCATCCCTCTGAGCGAAGTTAAGGTAGATATCAAAGTTTTCGACGATGGTGCAGAAGTGCGCTGCAGCGCGCGCACGATTGCGCAAACCGGCGTAGAGATGGAAGCACTCACCGGTGCCGCCGTCGCCTTGCTAACGATTTATGATATGTGCAAAGCGGTGGATAGAGAGATGGAGATTTCAGAGGTGCGACTTTTGACGAAAGAAAAGCGTGGTGTAGCGGCGGTCTGTGACCGCCGAACTCGCAAGCACCGGCGCTCATAGAGCGCCGCTACAGGAATGGAAATCACCGTCGGTATCATCACCATTTCCGATCGCGCCAGCGGCGGGCAATATGAAGATCTCGGTGGTCCGGCTGTAAAAGCAGCTGCCGAAAAACGTGGCTGGGATGTTTTGGCCGAAGCGATTGTGCCCGATGACAAAATGCAAATTCAAGAAACGATCCGCAGCTTTTCCGGGCAGGGATGCGGCTTAGTCCTCACTACCGGTGGGACCGGCGTCGCTGACCGGGACGTCACGCCGGAAGCGATTCGCGAAATCATGCGGGTGGAAATTCCCGGCTTTGGCGAGGTTATGCGAGCGGAATCGATAAAAATTACGCCGAACGCAATTCTGTCGCGCAGTCTGGCGGCAATTGTCGACAGCTCGCTCGTGATCGCGCTGCCCGGCAAACCAAGCGGAGCTGTCGAATGCCTCGGCTTTGTCGCCGGTGCCATTCCACACTCCGTTGCCTTGGCACAACGCAAGCCTACTTCTTGTTAACACTCATACTCGTGCTCATAATCTTACTCATGCTCAAATTCGATTACGAGCAGGGGAGGGAGGATGACTCGAGTCGAGATTAATCCGGCCAGGTCAACAGCTGCATCAGGCGTATCCCATTTTCCGTTAGATGCGCATGCTCGCCGATCCCAGCGAGCTCACCACGAGTGAGGTAAGCGCAATTAAGCGTCATTTTTTTTACATACGTTAACGTCGGTTGCACGACCGGTTCGCTCCGTGCTTCGATCTGCAGCGGCAGGCCGGACCGCGCAAAGCTTACTTCCCAGGATTTCGCATGGGTGGAAACGTTTTTAACCATCCAAGGATAAAACTTCCGCAAATCGAAGTGCGACGATTCGGGCACTGCAACCTTGTAGAACGTTTCTTCCTCAGCCAAAAATTGTGGGACCGTCAAATCAGGTCGCTTTTCGTGTTCGAGAAAAAAACGCGCGATATCAAGCCCGGCGAGATTAATTCCATTGTAAATGCCGTTATGATTGGGATCACGAAGAAAGCGATCGTGCCACGATTCGAAGTTGCGGTTCAATATCAGATTCAACTCGAGATGGACATGCGCCCGTGCTTGGTTCAATCCTTCACCGCTGTAACCCATGCGCGCGATCCGTTCGCCGCGATTGATTCGCTGACCGACATTCACCGCGATTTCGCTCAGATGCCCGTAAAGGCTGTAGTAAGACGAACCATTCCAAACATGCTCGATGACAATATAACGGCCGTAGTTTGAATATCCCGGCACGTGATTGGTGTGAACAACTTTGCCGTCGGCAATTGCCCGGACATCATCCAGAGGTTCACCTCGCGCATCGCGATGCAGACAGCGAATGTCGATTCCTTCGTGGAAACGGGTGTAAATCAGACCCTGAACCGTCGGCACCGGATTGCGGACGAAGCCATAACGGCCACCCTCCCACGGAGTCGATTTCTCGCCGTGGAAATCGCGCTCGATGTATTGATAAAAATCTGGGCCGTCCCCGCGGAATAGGGCGTCGTTATCGGTCGGCAGGGTGAGCTCGATTTTTGAATCTTCCGCCGCCGACACGGTCGACGACCCGATCAGAGCCAGCAGGATCGCCAACACTGGCCGCGTCATTTGTGTTTTTTCGCGCCGATCTGTGGCCACGTTTTCTGCATCGACTCGATATCCGCTGCGGTTAAACCGGAAGCGACAAAAATCTGGCCATCGGAAACGCGTCGATCGATGAGAAGCTCGGTCACGATTCGTCCGTTGATGAACAGCAGCACCGTGCTGCCACGTCGCTCGATACTCAAGGTGTCGAGAGCGAGGCGTCCGTGGTCATCGAGTTGCAGAAGCACGCCAAAGCTTCCATTGGCCGCTGAATAAGATCGGTAGGCTGAAACGTCGTGCTCGGAAATCGTCGGTATTTTTTCAATGAAAATGTTCTTTCCGGAAATCGGTGTTGTTACGGGAGTGGCAAAAACAGAGCCGTCGTTTTCATTTCCCTGCGCATGCAGCCGGACGGTGCATTTTTTTGATTTGGCCAATGCCAGTGGTGCTGCCAGAATCAGCAACAATCCAATCGCCAATGCACGAGTCATGCGCGATTGATAAAGGGTTTGACACGTTTTGCAACGTTTGCTGAAACACGCGCACATGAAATGGGCCCTTGTAATATTGCTATTTGCCGTGTCGAGCGCCGTCGCACAGACGCCCCCGCCGGCAGAGCGGGGTTTCTTCAACCGCATGTTGCATCCCTTCGGTCCCGCCAAAACGAAAACGCCGAAATATCAGGATCCGCGTTTGCGCGGCTTGCTCCTCCAAGTGCAGGTCCCGACCGAACCGGTTCGGCTTTCGGAAGTACGCCAGTTGCGAGTGCACGTGGTACTCACCAATCTCAGCGGCAACCCCATCTCGCTCGATTTCCCCACCTCACAACGGATCGACATTCAGCTACTTAATCCTGCGGGCGAGGTCCTGACCCGTTGGTCCGAAAATCGCGCGTTCACCGAGGAGATCGGTAATGTTTTAATCAATCCCCGCGAACAAATCGTTTATAATGAAACCATCGCGACCCGCGAGTTGCAGCCTGGCCGGGTTTACAGTGTCGAAGTTTTCTTTCCTAAATATTCCGAGCTTCGTACGCGGCAGAAGTTCATGACCGCACCGTGATGCCACGGTTGAGAGTTACTTGTTGAGAGTCGAGAGGGAAATGCGGACCACCCAAGTCTCAACTCTCAACTCTCAATTATTTGCTGACTACCACACCCATCCACAAGGACACCGGGTTCAGCGTTACACGCAGGAGCTCTTACAGCCATGGATCGACGCGGCACGGGCCAAGGGGATCACCGATATCGCTTTCACCGATCACGACCGTTATCATGCCGGAATCGATTTCGATGAACTCGATCGGCTTCGGGAAAAAAATCCTGACGTAAAAATTCGTGCCGGTATTGAGCTCGATAACGATCCGAAAACCGGCGTGGATGGGAGGAAATGGGTTGAGCAAAATTGGGAACGACTAGATTTCGTTCTCGGCTCTGTTCATTACCTGAGCCAGCCCGATCAAATGTTCGACAGCGTGCCGGACGGCGCGCGGCAATTCTCCGAACGCAGCATTGATGAAATTTACTCCGATTATTTTCGGCGTATCCGCGAAATCGCGGCGAGTAGTCTGGTGGATTGTTTGGCCCACCTCGATTTGGTGAAAATCCATGGCCACCGCCCGTGCACGCCAATTGCAGAGTTGGTGAACGAAACACTGGAGCTGATTCGGTCCCGCAATCTCGCGATCGAATTGTCGACCGCCGGCTGGCGCAAGCCGGTGAAGGAGCTTTATCCGTCCGACGGAATCCTTACTCTCGCGATAAAAAAAAGTATTCCGTTTACGGTTGCTTCAGATGCGCATTCGTGGGCGCAACTGGGAGAAAATTATGAGCGGTTGGCGGAGAAGATGAGCGCGTTCGGTATTGGCGAGATTTGCGTCTTCGAAAAACACCGACGGCGATCGATAATGACGAATGACGGATGACGAAGGACGAAGGAATGACGAAATCCTAATGACGAATTGAATCAGCGCCGATCATTCGAGCTTCGCATGCCGCGGCGTAGCTTCGGCGAAGGCGGGTCTTTTTCAAAGCCCCAACCCCGTGACACCCATCCCGCCGGTAATCTTCGACATCTCCGAGGTGGCGATCGCTTTGCCTTGCTCGATCGCCTGCTTCACTCCACTGAGGACTGCATCTTCCAGAAATTCCACATCCTCGGGATCGACAATTTCCTTCGCGATCTTGATGGAAATGACATCGCCTGCGGCGTTGGCCACGACAGTTATTTTTCCCCCGGCCGCCTGTACCTCCACGGTTTTCTCCGCCAGGTCCGCCTGCGCTTGCGCCATCTTCTCCTGCATCTTCTGCGCTTGCTTCATCAATTTGTTGAGATTCATCGCGTGGCTGTTCCTTGCTTTAACTTTTGATTTCGCCCTTAAACATTTCCACCGCTTCGTGCACGATGGCTGGCGCCTTCTTCGCTTTCGAAATCTGATTTTCTCTCACGGAAAACTTCAGCGCCCAATCCTGTCCGCTGATCTCTTTCAGTAACGCTTCCAGGAATTCGCGATTAGCGCGCGAGGATAGGTGTTCCATCACCATCCGTTGATCGGTTGGGAAGCCGAGCTCGAAGTTGCGCCCATTGGCACCAAGCGGATGCGCTTCTTCAATCCAGTTCCTGATAAACGGGCGGCGTGTTCGGATTTCCGCGACGACCTTCCCCCAAATCTCGCTAACGTCGATCAGTTGACTCGTTCTGTAGCCGGCATCGCTGGTGCCGGCCGGTTTTGCGATTGTTACTGCCGGTTTGGCGGCGCTGGACCCGCGGTCAGCAGCCGCAGCTACAGCCTTACCGCTGCGCAGGGCGTTCAGTTTTTCGATCACTTCGTCGAGCGTTGTCTGGTCAAGGGTTTGGATCGCGCGGATCACTGCCACTTCGAAATGTAATTTTTTATTTGGCGCCCACTTCATTCGGCCTTCGGCCGCGGCGAATTGATCGATCAACTCCAGCAGTCGGTCCGTTTCCAGCAACGGCGCTTGCTCGTTGAATGCAGCACGCATTTCCGCGCTCGCTTCGTCACTCAGAGCATCCGGTTTCACTTTGAATACGAGCAGGTCGCGCAGATACGCAATCGTGTCAGACATCAGTTTCATCATGTCCTTGCCGGCCTCGCATTGCTGGTACAGCAAGGCGAGGGCGTCGGGGGTTCCGCCGCGCAAAATCCGTCCGACAAAGTCGATCACCATCTGCTGGCTAGTAAATCCAAAAACGTTCAGGACATCAGGCTCCGTGATTTTTTCTCCGCAGAAGGCGACGAGTTGATCAAGCATGGATTCCGCGTCGCGCATCCCCCCTTCCGCCCCGCGCGCAATGGCATGCGCCGCGGCCGGTTCAAGAGTCAACTTTTCCTTAACCGCGATGGTTTGCAGCTGCTGGGCAATCAGATTGGTCGCGATCCGATGCAAATCGAATCGCTGGCATCGGGATAAAATCGTGATCGGCAACTTTTCCGGCTCGGTCGTGGCCAGGCAAAAAATCACGTGCTTGGGCGGTTCCTCCAGCGTTTTGAGTAATGCATTGGCAGCCTCTTTCGTCAGCATGTGGACTTCGTCGATGATGTAGATTTTGAAGCGCGACTTCGCCGGAGCGTAACGAACGTTGTCGCGCAGCTCGCGGACATCGTCGATTCCGCGGTTGCTCGCGGCGTCCAGTTCGATGACGTCGAGGCTGTTTCCGGCTGCGATCTCCCGACAATTATCGCATTTTCCACAGGGTGTGACCGTCGGACCCTTAACGCAGTTGAGCGCCTTCGCCAAAATGCGCGCCGTCGAGGTCTTGCCCGTGCCACGCGGTCCGACAAAAAGATAGGCGTGAGCCAGACGGTTTTGTTCGACCGCGTTCTTCAGTGTGCGCGTAACGTGCGTCTGCCCGACGATGTCGTCGAATGTCTGAGGCCGGTATTTGCGGGCGAAAACCTCGTAGCTCACCCGAAAACTTTAGCGTTTCTAGCATCGCGCGAAAGATGAAAGTCTGTCATTATGCCTGTTATGAAGCGTTTTCCGGTCTTCGCAGCTCGTTTGCGGAGGACAGGTTTACATCACTGGCATCGAAGCGGTAAGCGCAACTCGTGATCGTCCTTGGATATGACCCATAGGACGCCTAGGACCTATAAAACTCATTGCCTCTGTGCTCTTGTGCTCCTGTTGGCATCCAATGCCTTCGCGCGCGAGCCTATCCCTGCGCCGCCAAAGATCGAGCGTGCGCGCGACCTCGGTATCCCCTTCGATGGCACCCCGGGAAAATTCAATGCTATTACTGATGTTCCCGGCGTCGAGGTGGGCTACACCACGCTGATTAGCGGTGAAGGCAAACTCGAACGTGGCAAAGGGCCAGTTCGCACCGGCGTGACCGCCATTCTCCCGCGCGGCCTAAACGAAATGAACGATTCCGTATTCGCTGGTTATTTCTCGTTAAACGGCAACGGCGAAATGACCGGAACCGCCTGGGTGGAAGAGAGCGGATTCCTCGAGGGACCGATCGTGTTGACGAATACGCATAGCGTGGGGGTCGCGCGCGACGCTGTGATCGCGTGGCGTCTTGCTCATGGCGGACCGGACGCGGAAGGGTTCGCCTGGAGTTTGCCGATTGTGGCCGAAACCTGGGACGGCTGGCTTAATGACGTCGATGGCTTTCATGTGAAACCGGAACATGTCGCGCACGCCATCGAAACGGCTGGTGGCGGCGCGATCGAAGAGGGGAGTGTCGGCGGCGGGACTGGCATGATCTGTTACGAATTTAAAGGCGGCACCGGCACCGCCTCGCGTGTTGTCCCTTCTTCTGTAGCCGCGGTCGCTGACCGCGGTCCTTCGGTCAAATCACCGCCCACCTATACGATCGGCGTCCTGGTCCAAGCCAATTGTGGCCGCCGCCCGGAGCTAACGATTCGTGGACTACCGGTCGGCAAAGAAATTCCCGGTTCAATTTACAAGAAAGAAAACGGCTCAATCATCATCATTGTCGCGACCGACGCGCCTCTTCTCCCGCATCAACTAAAACGTCTGGCCCGCCGCGCCTCGCTAGGACTCGCCCGCACTGGAAGCGTTTCCAGCAACAGCTCCGGCGACCTGTTCATCGCCTTTTCCACCGCCAATCCTCACGCCGCCGATTCTTCACCCCCGACCAGAAAAATCGAAACCATGCCCAATGACCTGATGGACCCGCTCTTTATCGCCACTGTCGAAGCAACCGAAGAAGCCATCATCAACGCGCTGGTCGATAACCACGACATGACCGGCCGCGACAGTCACAAAGTCCCCGCGCTTCCGCACGATCGGCTGCGCGAGATTTTCCACCGCGCCAGTCAAGCCCATTCGGAATAGTGCTGGGTGCACGCTGAAAGGCACAAAATCGTAGCTAGTTTAAACGAAGAAGTCGCGCGCGGCACGACATCAGCTTCAGAAGTGGACAAACCTGAACTACTGACAAAATGCCAATGTTTAACCGTAAAAGTGAACCCGCCCCACTAGAAAACCAACCGGCGAAGCCCGCCGCTGTAACCGAGCCACCGAACGGAACAACTGTGACAGGGTCCGGCGGTGTTCTCTCGAGAGGCGTTTCGATCAAAGGCTCCGTTAAGTTCCTCGGCGAGTTGGTGATCGATGGCGAAGTCGAAGGCACGATCGATTCACCCGGGAAACTTTGTATTAGTGAGCATGGGCAGATTAAGGGCGAGATCAGAGCCAAATCGGTAAAGGTGCAGGGGAACGTCGAAGGCGATATTTTCGCGTCGGATCGCTGCGAACTCCGGGCAGGCTGCGTTCTTCAGGGCGACATCGAAGCGCCCCGACTCATCGTCGATGAGAACGCGGCATTTTGCGGAAACGCGAAAGTCGCGATGCCGAAGTAATAATCCTGCTTGGGTAAGCAGTTTTACGAAGGCACAAAGTGTCTTAGGGTTTAACCATTACTTTGATCGCTTCACGGTCATTCATGCTGCGATAACCGTTGGGTACCCCGTCGAGACCGACAGTTTGGTCAAAGACTCGGCCTGGCTGAATTCTTCCGTCAAGTACGTCTGGCAGCAGGTCGTTGATGTAGGCGCGCACGGGCGCGGGGCCGCCGCTCACCGTGATGTGGTTATAAAACGCTGGCTCCGACGCCGGCATCATTTCGTGTTGCGGAACGCCGACGCGACCAACCGCGCCACCAGGGCGCGCGATCTTAATTGCGGTTTCCATCGACTGACCGTGCCCGACGCATTCAAGCACCGCGTGAACACCCCAGCCGTCAGTTAGTTCGCGCACACGCTCCACCGCTTCCTCTCCGCGTTCGCTTACCACATCGGTCGCGCCGAAGTCTTTGGCGAGTGCGATGCGATCTTTGTGGCGACCTAGGATGATGATCTGCTCGGCACCGAGGCGCCGCGCCGCGATCACGCCACACAAACCCACTGCGCCATCTCCCACCACGGCTACCTTCTTTCCAGGTCCGACTTTGGCAGCTACGGCGGCGTGATGACCGGTGCCCATCACATCCGAGAGGGTGAGGAGCGATGGCAAGAGCGCATCAGCTCTCTCGTTAGGCAGGACAAAAAGCGTGCCGTCGGCTTGAGGAATTCGGATTGCTTCGGCCTGTGCTCCTCCCACGCCTTCACTGGAGCCGAAGAACCCGCCGTGAACGCACGAGGTTTGCAGTCCTTCGTGACAGAACTCACATGTGCCATCGGAAAACGCGAATGGCATGATAACGAAATCACCGCGTTTGATCTTGCGCACGTCGGACCCAACATCTTCGACAACGCCGATCGCTTCGTGACCCATGGCACGACCGGAACCGCTATGCTCCATCTGTTGGTAGGGCCAAAGATCGCTGCCGCAAATGCAGGCGCGAGTTACACGTAGAATCGCATCGGTTGAATTAATGATCTTCGGGTCGGGAACGTTCTCGATTCGAACATTGCCCGCTTCATACATGACAGTTGCTCGCATAATGTGACTTATCTCCTTTGCTCCTAATTAACGACTCCTGATTCATTGAGATAGCCCAAGCAGGCGACGCAGATCTGGCGCGGTCGTGTTCGCGCGCCAACCTGGACCGTCCCGGTCAAAGCTTTTACATGCAGCCAAATTGCCAATGATTACCGGTTCGCAGCCGGCGTCGCGCACTAGCTGCGCCGCGATCTGCATGGCCTCGGCATCGTCTCCCGCAAGGGGAACTCCGAGCTTTTCGCGTTCGCGTTTGAACGAAGCCTCCACTTGCGTCGCGTCCACCGCACTGAACGCGCGCACCAGACGGGTATCGGGAAGAGGTTTCGCCGACGTCAGTCCAGCGCCGTTGGCCTGCACCTCGCGCACGAGCGCGCTGTCGGTTTTAGAAGAAGTGTTGCACGCATCGAGCACAACTTTTCCGCGAATGTCATTCTTGAGATCGCGCCCGAGTTGCGGCAGCGCTTCATACGGAACAGCAAACAACAGCACTCTACCAAATTTGGCCCGCCTCACTGGGTGTGCCGGTCGAAGCGCGCGAACCGAGGTCGTGAGCGATGGATGCCAACTCCTCCGGATGACGCGATGAAAACTTCACCTCATAACCCGCCTGCACCAGGACACGTCCGACCGTTCCGCCTAACCTGCCCGCGCCGATGACTCCGATGCGCATCGGCTTGGCCGAACTTTTCTCCGGTTGTGCACGTGATTGGTTCGCTACTGCGAGACTTAACCCTGCGACGGCGATAGTTATCGCCGCGGCGATTCCTCGTTGGATGTCATTGCTCATATGTCGTTACTTCATTGATGGCGCGATCAACTCTGGATCGGTTACTGCCAACGTCGAGACGTGGCCCGGAAACAGCGTAATCGTGATTACGGCGCGCGCCCTCGTTAGGTACTCTTGTTGTTGTCATGATGCCAGCCCGGTTCGATCCGCCAGTCCGGCTCGGACTTAGCGGCCTGTCGCCGCGAGGAGATGTGCCGGATACCGTTCGCCTTCCACTTGGATTTCCGCCGCGCGTTCGATCTCGTCCAGGTCACTCGTAGTTAATTCCACCTTAACCGCGGCGATGTTTTCCTCCAAACGATGCAATTTCGTCGTCCCGGGAATCGGCACGATCCACGGCTTTTGCGCAAGTAACCACGCAAGCGCGATCTGCGCCGGCGTCGTCTTCTTCTCGCCCGCGATACGCTTGAGCAAATCGACTAGCGCCTGGTTCTTCTCCATCGCTTCCGCCGTGAAACGCGGCAGGATTTTGCGAAAATCACCTTCGCCAAGCTTGGTCTCCTTCGACATCGCGCCGGTCAGGAAGCCTCTGCCGAGCGGACTGTAGGGCACGAACCCGATCCCGAGTTCCTCACACACGTCGAGGATGCCGTTGGTTTCCGGTCCGCGCGTCCAGAGCGAATATTCGTTTTGCAGTGCGGTGACCCGTTGCACCGCATGCGCACGGCGAACGGTCTCCGCGCCCGGCTCGGAGAGGCCGAAATGCTTCACCTTCCCCGCCGCAATAAGTCCCTTCACCGTGCCGGCCACGTCCTCGATCGGCACATTCGGATCGACCCGGTGTTGATAGAAAAGATCGATGCTCGCCACGCCCATTCGCTTGAGCGAAGCATCGCACACTTCGCGGATGTGCTCCGCTCGGCTATCGAAACCGCGCTTCTCCCGCGTCTTCGGGTCAATCGCGAACCCAAACTTCGTCGCGATCACCACCTGCTCGCGCACTGGCCGCAGCGCCTCGCCTACCATCTCCTCATTCGTGAACGGCCCATAAACCTCCGCTGTATCGAAAAACGTGACGCCGCGTTCCACCGCCGCGCGTATCAGCTTGATGCCTTCCTCCTTCGTCAACGAGCTGGCATAGCCGAAGTTCAAGCCCATGCAGCCGAACCCCATGGCTGAGACTTCCAGATTCTGTCCAAGTTTGCGCTTCTTCATAATCAAGGAACGCAACTGACGGGCAAGCCAGCTCTCTCGATCCTACTCGGCTTTTGAATTAGCTGCTCTGCTTTGCTCCCGTCGTACTAGCGCTTCACCGCTTCCATCGTCGCGGAGATGAGATAATCCTCCACTCGTTTGCCCGGCAACCATTCGCGAATGAATGATCGCGAGGTGTCTTTCGGCGCAATCTTGATCTGTTGGAAGCCGGCGTCGTGTAGCATCACTTCGAGGTCACTAATGTGCGATGCGCCCGCGATGCAGCCGGTGTAGGCAGACCAATCGGCTTTTACTTCATCCGGCAGCGGCGCCGTTGCAACGACGTCAGCAACTGCGAGCCGGCCGCCTGGCTTGAGCACGCGAAAAGCTTCGCCAAAAACACGCGACTTCTCGGGGGAAAGATTGATGACGCAGTTCGAGATAATCACATCGATGCTGTTGTCTGCGACAGGAAGCGCTTCGATTTCGCCGAGGCGAAACTCCACGTTGGTGAAGCCATTCTTGCGCGCGTTCTCGCGCGCCTTCGCGAGCATGTCATGCGTCATGTCGACGCCGATCACGCGCCCCCTCGCACCTACCGCACGCGCGGCGAGAAAACAATCGAACCCAGCCCCCGAGCCGAGATCGAGTACGACTTGTCCTTCCTGCAATGAAGCAATCGCAAGCGGATTACCGCAGCCGAGCCCCAGCTCCGCTGCTTCCGGCGCAGCAGTTTTATCTTCTTCGGAGTAACCAAGCGCGGTCGCGCCCGTCGACGTGCAGCATTGATCGCCGCAACCAGAGGATTCACCGCGGGCGGTCGCGCCGTAACGCTTGCGGACTTCATCGCGGATGGTTTCAGAAGAGGATTCAGTAACGGTCGTGCTCATAATCTGTTTGCCTTATATTCCTCTTCAGGCATATAGTCAAGCCGTTTGAGACTGACCAAAATTTATCAGTGCTTCTGCGACCCGACACGGCTGCGGATTCTCCATCTGCTTACGAAAGGATCCCTTTGCGTCTGCCACTTCCAGGATATCCTCGGCGAGCCGCAGGTGAAAATCTCCAAGCACCTCGGCTATCTGCGTGTGCGCGGAATGGTTGTAGCTGAGCGCGAGCAAACCTGGATGATTTATTCGCTGCCAAAGCAACGCGCCGCTGAGCTGGAAGCCAACCTTAAGTGCCTGCAAGACTGCGTACAGACTGAACCGATCTTCAAACGCGACCTCCAGCGACTCGACAAGGTCGTCGCGAAGATCAATGCCCCCGCAAGAGCGTTCGCCCGCACGTGAGCATCAACGCGAACATGAAGAAATACATCGCAGAAGTTGTTGGGACGTTCGCTCTCGTTTTCGCAGGCACAGGCGCAATCGTCATCAACGAGGTTTCAGGTGGTGTCGTCTCGCATGTTGGTATTGCGCTAACCTTCGGCTTTGTCGTCATGGCAATGATCTACGCCTTCGGCGATATCTCGGGCGCACATCTGAATCCCGCAGTCACACTCGGCTTCGTTACCTCGTATCGCATGCAGGCGGACGAAGGCGCGTGTTACATCGCCAGCCAGATCACCGGAGCAATTGCCGCCAGCGGTGTCTTGCGCCTTCTCTTCCCCACTCACCCGACGCTCGGCCTCACATTGCCTGCCGGCAGTGCGCTCCAATCCTTCGGTCTGGAGTTTCTCCTCACTGCGCTTTTGATGCTCGTGATTCTGAACGTCTCGGTCGGTGCAAAGGAGAAAGGAATTACCGCGGGGATCGCGATTGGAGGAGTCATCGCGCTCGAAGCAATCTTCGCCGGCCCGATCTGCGGCGCATCGATGAATCCCGCCCGCTCCCTCGCGCCTGCGCTTATCTCGGCCAATTTCAATTCTCTCTGGGTTTACATCCTGGCTCCGGTCGCCGGCGCACTTGCCGCGGTGCCGCTTTGCATTTGCGTTCGCGAGCCAGGGTGCTGCGGCAAAGTCCCTTCAACAACTACATGAAAAGGAAAGTCCTCTTCATCTGCATTCACAACAGCGCGCTCGGGTTCTTGTAGCCGACTTCGAGGCCGATCGATGAGGTTACGCGAGGTTTCGCGGAGCCATCCTGCAGAGAGACCGTTCCGCGGCTGTCGTAGTATTCGTCTAAACCGCCGCTTTAGGAGCGCTCAAGCTTTTACTGTAGAACCCAGAGCGGTCGAAGCAGCAAACGCGTCGCTTCCCGGCGGCGAGCATGGAGCAGGCATTTTTGATCCGGCGCGTGCGCGTCTCTGGCTGCTTGGCGGAGGTGATCCATTGGATCCAATCTCGGCGCGCGATGGGAGTGATGTCCGACCACAACGCGCGCGCCTTTGGAGCGGCAGCCGCCAGAGCTTTTCTCAGATCTGCTGGCACTGTAGGTTCCGGTTCCTTTGCCGCGGGCGCGATCTCCAGCGTGACCACGTCGCCGGCGTCTGCGTCCGCAGCTTCGCGAAGCTTCCAGTCAACCTTGAGCCAGTGGCTGTTCTGGCCGTCCGGCTCGAGCGTCGCTTGAAAAGGGAAGCCATTGATGGTGCCTTCGACCGCCGTCATGCCGCGCGAAGGGAGCTTGGCACTGGCGTTCTTTGGTAGGATGAGAAACGCGGCCTTCTCGCTCTCGGCCGGCCGGAGGAGTTTCGCTTTGAAACGGATCGTGGTTTTGGTCATCCGGTTTGGTATCACGGCGCTCTTTGGATGCCGCGCAGTTTACTCGCGAATACTTTCGGAGTTCGCTCGCTCAATGCAATGACGGGCGCATAGCTCACAGCCAGAGTCTGCGGTCTGTGGTCCGTCGTCTATTTCAGCGTCACTTCC
This sequence comes from Verrucomicrobiota bacterium, assembly GCA_046732175.1. GTDB lineage: Bacteria > Verrucomicrobiota > Verrucomicrobiia > Chthoniobacterales > UBA10450 > AV69. Next base: position 13,096 of record JBKPMO010000033.1, on the reverse strand, counting down.
CGCATCGTCTTGCTGCCGAGAATTTCGCGAACATCCAGACGCTTCACTGCCAACTGGCGTTGCGCGTCCTCGCTGCCCATGACCTTGCTCATAATCGGGTCAGTCTTTTCGCGCAAACCATCGAACGCCGCCATGTTTTTATATTCGACCATCAACAGAATATTGAAGTCATTGCGATCAGCCGAGTCGCCGAGCAACACTTTATAATCCATGATAATGCCCTGTTTCTTTTGTTCTTCCATCACGCCTTTGAAGGTTTGCGCGATGCTCTTCAAGTAATCATCGTCCAGGCCGGGCTTAGTCTTTACCATGGTAATGTCCCACACCGAACCTTCGGTGTAAGGCGCGCCGCTTGAGTCAGCGCTCTTGTTTTGTGCGCCGGAATGACCGGCAATGACGCAGAATGCCGTGATTAATATTACAACTCTGAGTTTCATATTTTCCTTTCGGTTATTGGTTTTTCGCGGGACCACCTTCAGGAGGCGAGATGGCGATGTCAGGAATTGTGAAGCCGGACTGTGAAGCAAGGCGAGAAAAATCTGTGAGAAGGGTGTGTCCTGCAGTTAGACCCATTGGTCGGTGGTATTCGGAAACAGGCAATTGCCATTCCGAGTCGTGGGACTTTCTTGCCGGTTAATATTAATCGACGACATGCTGGAAGCATTTCGGCCGAGTCAGGCTGGAAGCCTAACTTCCGTATCCAGAAGTTCGTCGCGCAATTCCTGTTTTAAATGCCGGCGTGCGGATTTTTTGATGGCGCGTCGTTCCACCGCGACAGCTTCCTTTTCTGCCCGTCGTTGCGTGTGAGTGCGAGTATCAACGTGTCTCGGCAAATGCGAAATCTTTGGCCGACGTGCTCCGACTTTTCGTTCATTCGGTTTCGCGTACGGATTCATTTCGCTAATTAACTATAACACTGCGAGACAACGCCGACTACCGTGACTGAAAGCGGTCTGACTGGGAGCGGCGACTTCCAAGTCGCCGTTTTCACGCTTTATAAGCTGGGCGACTTGGAAGTCACCCCCTTCCAGTCAGTATTCGCCATCTTGCGGTGGTCCGCGTGGAGTTCGACAGCTCGATTGGAAACGGCACGGAATGAGCAAAAATTCCCAATGAGATTGCAGAAGAATTCTTGTCGAAGCCGATCGCCGGATCGATTGATTTTGTTATGAAAACAAGGTTCTCTGTTTCGATTCTTTCTGCGCTCGCCATAGCGTCTCTGACTCAGATACATGGTCAATCGCCCGAACCGGCGACTACCGAGGGCGGGGTTCCAATTTTCAAAAACCTTTCCGATCTGAAATGGGACAAGATTATTCCTGATCTCGGAGAGAGCTCCCCAGAGATTTGTTTTCTGCGTGTCGATCCAAAAACGCACGCTACCAGCCTGCTCATTCGCACGTCCAAAGCGATCCATGTGCGCAAGCATTGGCATACCGCCAACGAGACGCACACGATGATTTCCGGTAAAGCAGTGTTCGCGTGCGAGGAAAAGCGCGTCGAATTGAGTCCGGGTGGATTCAACTACATGCCGGCAAAGATGGTTCACGAAGGGTGGCTGCCGGCCAATTCGTTAACATTCATCACCGTTGATAGCGCCTGGGACGTGAACTGGGTCGAAGGCGCGCCCACCGCTGCCGATCTGACGAAATAATGAAGGGAAACGCTTCTGCGCGTCCCTCGAATCTTAGCTGGCCTTGACTGGGAGCGCGACTCCCAAGTCGCCGACGCTGAGTTTTATAGGCTGGCCGACTTGGAAGTCGCTCCTCCCAGTCAGACGTCCGTCTATCGCGACGATCGACGCGAAGGTCTTAGGCCGGTTGCGACTGCCAGCTGCGCGGGGTATACGAAAGGTATGTCCGAACACAAAGTTACTTTGCATTGGGAGCGGGGCGGCACTGATTTTGTTTACCAAAAGTATCCGCGCGATCACACCTGGAGCTTTGACGGCGGCCACTCTATGACGGCTTCGGCTGCGCCCGCTTATCTTGGCAATCCGGCCAATGTTGATCCCGAAGAAGCCTTCGTTGCTTCGCTTTCCAGTTGCCACATGCTCACCTTTCTCGCGATTGCCTGTAAGCAAAAATTTGTCCTCGATGATTACACCGACGAAGCGGTCGGCCACATGGAAAAAAATGCCGAAGGAAGGCTAGCAATCACGCGTGTCGAATTGCACCCGAAGATTACCTGGTCGGGCGAAAAGAAGCCAACCGCCGAAGACCTCGATAAGATGCATCACGGTGCCCACGAGCAGTGTTTCATCGCTAACTCGGTCAAAACCGAGGTGACCGTAGTGCAATAGTTCTAACCGCGCAGACGCGGCATTCGCGGCTAAATATCCAGCGTCATGGCGGACAAAGAGAACGCGCAGCGGATGGAGAAGATTGTCAGCTTGTGCAAGCGGCGTGGATTCATTTACCAGTCGAGCGAAATTTATGGCGGACTCAATGGCGTCTGGGACTACGGGCCGCTCGGCATCGAGCTCAAAAATAATCTCAAGCAATATTGGTGGAAGGTAATGGTACGCGACCGCGACGATGTGGTCGGTCTGGACGGTTCAATTCTGACTCATCCCGCCGTGCTGAAGGCGAGCGGCCACGTCGATACTTTTACCGATCCGATGGTCGATTGCCGGACGTGTAAAGCGCGATTGCGCGCAGATCAGCTCGCGGAAAAAAATGGAGCCAAGCAATGTCCGAATTGCGGCGGCAAAGATCTAACTGAAACTCGCCCGTTTAACCTGATGTTCCAAACAAAAATGGGAGCATCTGCCGATCCGGCCTCGATTGCGTATCTGCGGCCGGAGACGGCGCAATCGATTTTCGTGCAATTCAAGAATGTGCTGGATGTGTCGCGCAAAAAATTGCCGTTCGGAATCGCGCAAATCGGCAAAGCATTTCGAAACGAGATTAACCCGCGCAATTTCACATTTCGTTCGCGCGAGTTTGAGCAAATGGAGTTGGAATATTTCTGCCGGCCGGAGCAAGGAATGGATTTGCTGGCCTACTGGCTGAAAGAGCGGATCAGGTTTTACGAGGAGATCGGGATCAATCGAAAGCGATTGCACATTCTCGATGTCCCGGACAACGAGCGCGCCTTTTATTCCAAAGGAACGTTCGACATCGAATACGAGTTTCCGTTTGGCCGGCAGGAACTGGAGGGCGTGGCGTATCGGACGGATTACGATTTGCAGCAACACATCAAAGGAAGCGGCAAACCGCTCGATTATTTCGATGAGGAAACTAAGGAACGCTTTGTGCCGCATGTGGTTGAGCCGAGCGCCGGAGTAGATCGGACGGTTCTGGCGTTGATTTGCGATGCCTACGACGAAGACAGCGCTCCGGACGAAAAAGGAAAAATGGAGACGCGAATCGTGATGCGATTTCATCCGCGAATGGCGCCGATCAAATGCGCGGTCTTTCCGTTACTCAAGAACAAGGAAGCGCTGGTGGCGAAGGCGCGGGAAGTGCAAGCACTGCTGCGTTCAAACATGAACGTCTTCTACGACGAAGGTGGGGCGATCGGGCGACGTTACCGTCGACAGGACGAAATTGGGACGCCATTTGCCGTGACGATTGATTTCGAAACCCTGGGTGAAAAAGGCGAGGAACTGCGCGAAACGGTTACACTGCGCGACCGCGATTCGATGAAACAGGAACGCGTTGCGATCAAGGATTTAGTCGAGACTATTTCCCCGAAGATTCGCTGAGGCTGCAATGGATGTAGTCGAATTCCGCGAATACTGCCTGGGTAAGCCGAACACGACCGAGGGAACGCCATTTGGTGAAACCGTTCTTGTATTCAAAGTCGCCGGGAAAATGTTTGCGCTGATCTCGCTCGATGAAGTGCCGGCGACTGCCAATTTGAAATGCGATCCCGATCTCGCGCTCGACTTACGCGATCGTTACGAGCAGGTGCGTCCCGGTTATCACATGAACAAGAAGCATTGGAATACAGTCGAGATCGACAGCGGAATTCCAGAGGCTGAACTGCGCAGGATGATCGATCATTCCTACGATCTGGTAGTCCAAAGCCTGCCGCGAGCAGAACGTCCTAGGAAACCGCGCGCAGTTGCACGTCGCCGATCTGCAATTGCAAGGCGTCGCGCGCGATGCTGAGAAAATGATCGGCGGCATCCGTCAGGGCAATGTCCAATCTACCTCCAGTGGCTGAAGTGGTAGCGAGTGATTGTCGATCTAACAAATCATTGACCGCGCGCGCGCAGTTCATGGCGGAATCCACAATCAGGATTTTATCGCCGAGCGAACGTGCGATTGCTCGAGTAAGCAAAGGATAATGCGTGCAACCGAGCACGAGTGTATCGATCCCGTCCGCCGCCATGGGATTGAGATAACGCTCAATTGTTAAATCAGTCAGTTTATCGTCGAGCAATCCTTCTTCGATCAACGGCACAAGCAGTGGGCAGGCTACGCTCGTGACCCGGACATGAACGTTGAGTGCGCGCAACGCATTCTCATATGCGCCGCTGCGAATGGTCGCGCGCGTGCCAATGACACCGACGTGACGATTTCGCGTCATCGCGATGGCGGCGTTCGCGCCCGGCTCGATCACACCGATGACCGGAACCGAGACGTTCGCGCGCAACTTCGGAATCGCGACTGACGACACGGTGTTGCATGCGACCACAATCAGTTTCGCATTTTCCGCGATCAAGATTTTCGCCAGCTCAAGGGCATAACGTTCGACCGTTTCCGCGCTTTTGTTTCCGTAGGGGACTCGAGCGGTGTCGCCGAGATAGAAAATGCTTTCGTTCGGCAGAAGCTCACGCAGAGCTTTGACGACGGTAAGGCCGCCAATGCCGGAATCGAAAACACCAATCGGTTTCATCTATCTGATTTATCCGCAGATTTCGTAGCCGCCTCCGCCGAGCTACGGCTCGCCAGGGATTTACGCAGAGTTTTTCCTGCTACAGTGCGCATATCTGCGCAAAGTGGCGGTTTGCGATGAGTGTCGCAAGTTAAAGTGGCAAGCGCACTACGACTTGCGTTTCGTCGATTCGCAAGCGAGACGCTTGCGCTATTTTATCAGAATGGCCGAGTTGCCGAAAACTTACGATCCGAAAACAGTTGAGCCGAAGTGGTATCAGCGCTGGCTCGACGCGGAGGCGTTTCGCGCCGATGCCAAATCAAACAAACCAGCGTTCTCGATCGTCATCCCACCACCAAATGTTACCGGTGTCCTCACCCTGGGTCACGTGCTTAACAACACCATCCAGGATATTCTGGCGCGGCGTGCGCGGATGCAGGGCCACGAGGTGCTATGGCTACCGGGGACGGATCACGCCGGCATCGGGACCCAGACCGCAGTCGAGAAATGGTTGCGGAAGAATGAAGGCGTGACTCGTCACGATCTTGGCCGCGAAAAATTCCTGGAACGGGTTCTGGAATGGCAGGACAAACATGGCGGGATCATTATTCAACAACTGAAGCGGCTCGGCTGTTCCTGCGACTGGTCGCGCCAACGCTACACCTTTGACGCCGATTACATTCGTGCGGTCGAGAAGGTTTTTGTCGATCTTTACCACAAGGGTTTGATCTATCGCGGTCGACGCATGATCAACTGGGATCCGGCGGCGCAGACAGCGTTGTCCGATGAGGAAGTCATCAACAAACCGCAAAAAGGAAGCCTCTATTTTGTTCGTTATGAACTGGTCGATGAACCTGGCCGTTTCTTGGAGGTGGCGACGACGCGGCCGGAAACTATTATGGCTGATACCGCGGTGGCAGTTCCTCCTAACGACAGGCGGTACGCAGACCTGGTCGGTAAGCAGGTTTGGCGGCCGCTCGCGCGCGAGGAAATTCCAATTGTTGCTGACGAATTGATTGATCCCGAGTTCGGCACCGGAATTTTGAAAGTGACGCCGGCACACGACAAGGTCGATTTCGAGATTGGCCAGCGTCACAAATTACCGATTATCGATGTTCTAACGGAAACTGGACGAATTAATTGTCCGGCCGTTCCGGAATTGCACGGGCTCGATCGTTTCGAAGCGCGCAAACGGGCCACGGAGCTGCTGCGGGAGAGCGGCTTGCTATCAAAAACGGAACCATACGAAAATAATGTCGGCTTCAGCGATCGCAGCGACGTTCCGATCGAGCCGCGGATCAGCGAGCAATGGTTCTTACATTATCCAAAGACGGAGGAAGCGCTCGCGGTCGTGCGCGAACATCTGATTCGCTTCTTTCCGGGACATTGGGAGAAGGTTTATGGGCAATGGCTGGAGAACATTCAAGACTGGTGCATCAGCCGGCAGGTGTGGTGGGGACATCGCATCCCGGCGTGGTACCGGAAAGAGAGGGCGGACGACGGAGGGAAGATGTCAGAGGAGATTTACGTCGGGATCGAACCGCCGCGGGACGCGGAGAATTGGACGCAGGATTCGGATACTCTCGATACCTGGTTTTCGTCGTGGTTGTGGGCGTATGAGACGATGGATGCGGAAACACGAGCGAAGTTTTATCCGACCTCGGTGCTTGTGACCGGACCGGATATCATCTTCTTCTGGGTTGCGCGCATGATCATCGCCGGGTTGGAATTCAAACCCGGTAAATCCGAACGCGACGAGGACAACATCGCGTTTCACGACGTTTTCTTCACCGGGATCATTCGTGACAAACAAGGGCGCAAAATGTCGAAGTCGCTGGGCAATTCGCCCGATCCCCTTGACCTGATCGCGAAATATGGAGCGGATGGACTGCGCTTTGGCTTGATGCGGATCGCGCCCAGTGGGCAGGACATTCGGTTCGATGAAAAGCAGATCGAGGAAGGGCGGAATTTCGCGACGAAGCTGTGGAACGCGGCCCGTTTTCGCCAGATGCATGGAGTATCAGAGCGGAAGCCGGAGCTAAGAGAGAGCGAGCTTTCGATTTACGCGATCGAAGTGTTGGCGCGTTTCAATGAAACTATCGATGCGGTCGAGGCCGCCTATCGCGAGTATCAGTTCAATGCCGTCGCCCAACGGCTATACGATTTTGTTTGGGGCGATTTTTGTGACTGGTTCGTCGAAGCAGCGAAGACCGATATTTTCGGCGAGAACGCGGCGCGGAAACAATCGACCCTGGCGACGATGGACTTTGTGCTCTCGGGTATTGTTCGTCTGCTTCATCCCTTCATGCCGCACCTGACGGAAGAGCTGTGGTCGTTGATGGGTTTTGCTAGCGGGGAAAATGATTTTCTCGATTTCGCATCTATCCCGAAAGCGATCAGCTTGGCCGAATCCCTCCGCGCAGCGGCACAAACTCGCGTAGGCGCAATTTACCAAGGGGTTGACGCCGGCCGAAACCTGCGAGCGGAAGCGCGAATCCCATCGAATCAAAAAGCAAAGTTCGTTCTGCGTCCTAACGAGACGTGGGCGACTGAAGAAATGGCGACGATTGCGCGTTTACTGAATGCGGAATCGCTGCAAATTGATCCAAACGTAACCGCCCCGAGACGATCATCGGTTGCGGCAACGAAGCTCGGCGAACTATTTTTGATTGCCGGAGAAACGGATCAAGCGGCTGAGCGCGAACGTTTGGACAAGGAAATCGCGAAGTTGGAAACGGACCTGAAAGCCACAGAAGCGAAGCTCAGGAACCAATCGTTTGTCGAGCGTGCGCCGAAGGATGTGGTCGAAGAACACCGTCGCCGGCGCGACGATTTTAATGCGCGACTGGCGCAGCTTCGGAAGGCACGAAAATCCCTGGATTGAAAATGACGCGGAAGGATTGCAAATCGGCGCCGCGTTCTTCAAACAACGCTTTCAATTCCGGAGTGTAGTAGCTGCCGTCGTATTCTCGATTCAATTCGAGCCAGATCCGGCCATTCGGCGCCAGATGGGTAGCGACATCGCTCAAGAAGTAATCCCATTCGGCGGGACCCCAAAGTTTGTCGCTCTTGTGATTATTGAAGCAGATCAGATAGGCGGTGATGAAATCAAATTTGCGATCGAACTTTGGCAATGGTTGAAACGGCTCGATCCGCGCGATGGTGCGGGGGATGCGCAGAAGCTCGGTCAGCTCGCGAAACATCGGAAAATCATCGACATCGAGCCCGAGGATTTCGTGCCCGAGCAATTTGTTGATGTAGAGAAAATATCCGGTGCCGCAGCCGAGATCGAGAATGCGGGAGGGCGGAGCATAGTCGAGACCCAGCTCTCGTACGCGTTGCAGATTGATTCGAATCCAATCCTCGAGATCGAGGTATTTCGGTGGCGCATCGCCGGGATCGTCGACTGCATACTTGCGCCGAATTTGTTCGAACCCGTTCGCGTCGATCGATTTGACAATAGTGTCTGCGCTGATGCGAGCGGGGAAACGGCGATTGCGCACGATCGCACGGGTGTGGCGCCGTGCGCTTTCGAAGGCTTCGCCGGTGAGGATTTTTCCGAGTTTCTGGGAGAGACGCAAGGGCCGTTGGTAACGCGGTAAGGCCGCGCTGTCAACGGCTGGCGGGTGGCGAAAACCGCAGGGCGCAGTAAATTCCGAGCCAATGAGCTGGTGGAAAAAATTGCTTTGGATCGCCGTGACCCTGCTTGGCCTCGGGGCGATTGCGGTGCTGGCGTTGTCGCGAGGCGAACAGATTAACGCGCTCTGGATCATTGTCGCCGGCCTATGCGCGTTCGCGATCAGCTATCGTTTTTATTCCAAATGGCTTGCTACCAAGGTTCTTTTGCTGAATGACGAGCGGGCCACTCCCGCGCTGGTCCAAAACGACGGTAAAGATTTTGTCCCGACCAATCGCTGGATGGTTTTCGGGCATCATTTCGCCGCTATCGCCGGACCCGGGCCGCTGGTTGGGCCGGTGCTGGCAGCGCAGTTCGGGTTTTTGCCCGGAACCCTCTGGATTTTGATTGGCGCGACTCTCGGGGGCGGTGTGCACGACATGGTTGTGCTCTTTGCCTCGGTGCGACGGCGAGGGAAGACGTTGGGGCAAATGGTAAAGGAGGAAATTGGTCGGGCTGTCGGCGCGCTGGCGTTGATCAGCGTGCTCGCGATCATGATCATTCTGCTGGCGGTGCTTGCGCTGGTGGTTGTGCAGGCGCTGGCAAAAAGTCCGTGGGGCGTTTTCACCATCGCAATGACAATTCCGATTGCGTTGATTATGGGTGCGGGATTGCGCACCGGCCGGTTCAGTGTCCCATGGATCACTGCGTTTGGGATTGTCGGGCTTTTCTTCGCCGTCTGGGGCGGCCAATTTCTCGGGAATTATCCGTCGATCGAAGCCTGGTTTCGACACAGTGATCGTTGGCTCGCTTGGGCGATCATGGTCTACGGTCTTGCGGCGTCGATCCTGCCAGTGTGGATGTTGCTGACGCCGCGGGATTATCTCAGCACGTTCATGAAAATCGGCACTGTCGCTGCGCTCGCGGTCGCCGTCATCTTGATTCATCCGGTGCTGCAAATGCCGGCGCTGACAAAGTTCATTGACGGAACCGGATTGGTTTTTGCCGGGCCGGTCTTTCCATTTGTTTGCATTACCATCGCGTGTGGCGCGGTTTCGGGATTTCACTCACTCATTGCTTCGGGAACGACGCCAAAAATGCTGGAGCGCGAGTCGCGGATTCGCGACATCGGTTACGGCGCCATGATTACCGAGATGATGGTGGCATTGATGGCGATGATCGCCGCCTGTGTGATTCAGCCGGGTGAATACTTCGCCATCAACACCAAGGGAACACCGACGGAAGTGGTGGCGAAAGTGTCAGCTGCCGGGTTTCCGGTGACGGAGTCAGAGATGACCGATTTGGCGCAAAATCTAGGGGAACAGACGATGTTCAATCGCGCCGGTGGCGCGCCGACTTTTGCGGTCGGTATGGCGCACATGTTCGCGCGGGTCTCCGCCAGCCCGACGGCATTGGCACTCTGGTACCACTTTGCCATCATGTTTGAGGCGTTATTTATTCTGACGACGATTGATGCCGGCACGAGAGTGGGGCGGTTCTTACTGCAAGACTTGTTGGGAAACTTGTGGCGCCCGCTCGGTAATACGCGTTCCTGGGTTGCGAACGCGTTCGCCAGTCTGTTGTTGGTCGCGGCCTGGGGCTGGTTTCTGTATCAGGGGGTGATCGATCCGCTCGGGGGCATCAACACGCTCTGGCCGCTGTTTGGTCTGGCCAACCAACTTCTTTCCGTGGTCGCGCTCTGTCTCGGCACGACTTTGCTGATCAAGATGGGCAAAGCGCGGTATCTTTTTGTCACACTGATACCGCTGCTTTTCATGTGTGCAGTCACGTTCTCAGCCGGCTACATTAAAATCTTTTCACCCGATCCGAATCTCGGTCTGTTGGCTAGCGCGCGATCTGCGATCGAAAAAAGTGTTCAGCTGGCTGACACAGATGCCGCAGCGGTGCTCGTCCGCCAGGCGGCGATGTATCGCGTCGATATTTTTGTCGCCGCGACGTTTCTGGTGCTGGTGTTGTTGATCGTGATCGGCTCGGGTGCTGAATGGTATCGGCTGTTAGCCGGTCGCAAGCGCGTCGAGCTCCATGAGGCCGAGTTCATTTCGCTGGCCGAAGTAGCGGCCGGTTAATTGCAGGTCGTCTCTATGAGACGGTGTCTGACACAGACACTCTACACTTTCTCTGGCTCGACGGAGTCTCGCCCTACCATTTGTAGGCGCGAAGATTTTTTGTGGTAGGGCCGACGCTCTGCGGAGCCAGAAGGTAACTGTTACTGGCCGCTAATCGGTCGAAAAGCGTGATCGAAGACGTAATCGGCTACATGTCGGCCTTGAGTGATAGCGGCGGTCTTGTCGAAGTGCCAATGGATGCCGAGATAAATTCGGCTTTGACCATTTTCCTCTTCGGCTTGCGATAGACTCGAAAAACTGCGCGGCATGTAGGGACGAACGTTGCCGTTGTCATCTTTGGTTACGCCATTGAATTCGTCGGAAACGAACGTGAAGCCGATCTTATCTGTCCCGTAGAAACGCCGAAGGGTTTCGAAAACCGCACCACCAAACCCGCCGTGGCCCGACGGATAAGAAGGGAAGGGGGGAGTAAAGTTTGGCCCATCCAGGTTACTGGCGGGCGCCCCGAGCGGGGTAAAGGTCGGGTCGCCAACTGTGGCGGGATTGCCGTCACCGGCACCGGACGGTCCAGTGCCGCGATCGGATTCGCGGATCGCGGTAACGGGTCGCCAAAAATTGTAATGGTATTTGGATTCCCAAACACTGATCGCCGTATCGGCTGATGCCACGTTGACCAGCGCCAGGAGACGGGCCAGTTCCACTGGAGGGAGATGCGTCTGGTTGGCGATGTGAACCACGATTTGATTGTAGAGTCGCGGCGGGGCGCAAAGGCTTGGTGTTCCATCATACGCCCAGAAGGTGCCGATGAATGTTTGCTCGGGCGTGCGCCGCGTCGGCGTAACAATTCCGTCACCGCCGAAATTTTTCGCTTCGTTGTAAGCAGTGGTGTATTTCGCGCTCGTCATGTCCGGCGGCGGCGGCGCTTGGAACTGAGTGCCCGACTTAATTACGAACGGTTTGCATGTGCCCCAGTGCGCGCCAAGCGCGAGCGGGATCTGGCTGATAGGGTCCTGCCGCCAATGACCGGGAAGGTTGCTGGTAAAGTAATTGACTCCGATGCGTGGTTCCGGAATTTCGGCGCCATCGGAAGCGTGCAAAGAGATGACGGCGGCGGCGATTTGCTTCCCGAGCGCGATCCCATTGTCTTTGCGTGGCCCAGCTTGGATCCCCAATAAATCGTTGGCGAGTTCCTGATCAAAGGCCGCTCGCTGCGACGGGTAAAGAGAGCTCAGGGTGTCGTGCGCTGCCTGCGCGATAGCGGCCGCGGTTAAATAAGGGTGGGGGGCGGACTGGATTCCGGTGAAGCTCTGATATTTGCTCTGAGCGGCATTGATTGCATCAAAGATGGCGATATGGACAATAGCCATAGCGCGACTGGCGCGGCCGGGCCCGAGCTGTTCGCCGAAGGTGCGGTGTTCGCCGGAAGCAACCGGGGTGTGATCCAGGCCGGTGGCGTCGATCCCGATTTTGTTCCAGCGATGGACTGGCTCGTTCGCAAAGTGTTGCGTGTTATTCGCGTTATTCGGGGGCTGAGGATGAAAGAACGGACCATAGGCCTGACGGAAATTGCCTGCTGGCCCGCTGGCGAAGGCGACACTGGCGATGGTAAAAGGCAGTAGCAATGAGAATTTCATAGAGAAACGAGAAATGCTAAGTTTACAAGGTTTTGCCGACGAGCCAGATACTTGGCGCGCCTCCGGCCGAAAGCAACCTTAAAAAAACTGCGTCGGAACGAATTATTTCCGGCGCAACGCGACGACGATTTCCTGCTCTCCTCGAACAAGGACCACGTGGCCGTCTTCGATAGCCTTAACCGTGATCTGATGAACGGTACTGCCGATCTGCAATCCGAACTGCTGACCTTCGCCCATTACTCTGCCGTTGATAATGGTGTAACGACCTTTCGGATCGAGAACAATTGTTGAAACGACGAATGCCGAGGTAGGAATCGCCGGTCCAGCGTGCTCGTTCTTAGCCATTTTCGGAGCCGGTTTCCATCCGATTGGCCAGAATGGATTACGCTCTCCTGATTCGAAATTGAAGGAAGACTTGTGCTTCAATTCGATCGGCGGCGTTTCATCCGCCAGGGCGACGCCGGCGCAGAGGACAAAGCCAAGGTAGAGGAGCTTCTTCATTTCTGGTAAATGATGGTGGCAGCTGTGAAGACCACTTTCTGCATTTCAGGGTCGTCGGTAGCAGCGTGAATCCGCAACTTCTTGATGGAAAGGAGAGGGTTTGTGTTTTCGAGTTGAGCGATAGCGATTCCGACGCTCTCAAAATCCGCCTGCGGCAAATCGATGATCCAAAGATAGCGGCTCCAACCTGCGAGCTCTTTTTCCTTAAAAGCGCTGTTCGTTTCAAGGCGAGTCGTTCCCCTGTCGATCTGATGGCTGGTCAGAAACGTTTTCATCCGAGGCGGGAACCACGCGATCGGCGCGCCCTCAGGGCTGAGCGCACGCAGCGCATCGTAGCGAACAGTCGCGGAGTGAGCGGTCTCCTCTAGTTTTGCGGCCTTGGAAATCTCGGTTTTGGACGTCGAGATTTTGGTCTGCAAATCGTTGAGCTT
>JBKPMO010000032.1:0-36781 GCA_046732175.1 Verrucomicrobiota bacterium | reverse complement strand
GGCCCGCTTCGACTTCAACTGGCTGACTGCGACGGGTACCGGTTGTTTCCTCGCTGCACTCATTGCTGGACTTCTTCTCGGGCTCGGGTTCGGTCGGATCTTCGGCATCTTTGGTAAAACTCTCGTCCGCTTGCGATTCGCCGTTATCGCGATGACCTGCATGCTCGGGATCGGTTACGTGACACGCTACTCAGGGATGGATGCAGTCTTGGCACTAGCGTTCACGCGGACGGGTTGGCTGTTTCCGTTCTTTGGAACCTACATCGGGTGGCTGGGCGTTGCGCTGACGGGCAGCGACACTTCTTCGAATGCTCTTTTTGGCAGTCTGCAAAAGATTACCGCGCAACAGCTCAATCTCAGCCCTATCCTCATGTGTGCCACCAACAGTGCCGGAGGCGTGATGGGCAAGATGGTTGATGCGCAATCGATTTGCATTGCCACCGCCGCGACCAATCAGGTGGGGAATGAAGGCTCGATCTTCCGCTTCGTCTTTTGGCACTCCGTGGCGCTAGCCGCCATCGTCGGCGTCATCGTGATGATGTATGCCTACGTTTTCCCGCAACACATTCCCAGCGGCTTAAACTTCATTCGTTGACGCTCCGGCGTACTAAGATGGTTGAGTGTCTTTAGATGACCCGCTTTCGTATGACTACGGGGCCACATCGACGAGCTTGGCGCTGATAAATAGACTTACAAACCAATCATGAATGCCAAAAAAGCGAAAAGAAATCCCAAGATTGACGAATATTTAAGAAAAGCCAAGAGGTGGCAGCAAGAATCGGCGAAATTGAGGAGCATCATTTTCGACTGTGGACTGACCGAAGAATTGAAATGGAACAAACCTTGTTACACGTTTCAGAATAGTAACATAGTCATAATACAGGGATTAAAGAATACTGTGCGCTTTTGTTTCCTAAAGGTGTCTTGTTAAAGGATCCCAAGGGTATTCTAACCCAACAAACCGAGAATGTGCAGGCAGCGCGCCAGATTAGGTTCACCAATGTTCGCGAGGTAAGGGAGATGGAATCCACCATCAAAGTTTATATTCAGGAAGCCATTGAAGTGGAAAGAGCGGGTTTGGAAGTGAATTACAAAACGACTTCAGACTTCAAAATGCCTGAAGAATTTCGAAAGAAATTGGCTGAAAACGCTGCCTTGAAAACTGCTTTTGAAACGCTGACGCCCGGACGGCAAAGAGGATACATCCTTTATTTTGCTGCAGCCAAACAATCCAAAACGCGCGAGTCAAGGATTGAAAAATGTATGCGGCAAATTCTCAACGGAAAGGGGTTAAATGATTAGTAATGCCACCAAACGTTCCATCCTTCGTTGGATTCACCTTATCCTTGCCATACCGATACTCGGCTATATTTATAGTCCGTTTGAAGAAATTCCGAACTACGCTCCCCCTACTCGGTTTGTCTTCGTTCCTGTAATGATCCTTGCGGGATATTGGATGTATGCAGGCATATTCTTCGCCATCGTTGGCGTCGCGTTATGGCTCGGTGCATATCTCCTGTCTGGAGTTGGGGCGGCCATAATGAGTCAGGTCGCGCTATTCATCGCGCGAAAGACTTGGTTGGTGATTCGTGCACGACGTGCTCTCACGAATACAGTTGAGACATGATTCGCCTCTCTAGTGCCTGCGCTGTTGTTAACTTCGTTTTGACATCGAAGCGACGCGCCGAATAACGTAGTCGCCATGATTGCGCTAACTACCTTATGGCTCCCGATCCTTCTTTCGACCGTGATCGTCTTTATCGCCAGTTCCATCATGCATATGGTGCTGCCCTACCACAAAAGCGATTACCGGAAGCTGCCAGATGAAGACCGCGTGACAGACGCAATGCGCAGCGCGGGCCTGACTCGAGGCCCCGCTTACTTTTTCCCTTATTTCTCATTCAAAGAGATGAAATCAGGTCCCGTGATCGAGAAGTTCAAACGTGGTCCCGTAGGTTTGCTAACTGTGCTGCCGAGCGGTCCGCCGGCCATGGGCAAGAATTTGGTCCAGTGGTTCGTGTATTGCATCGTCATCAGCGTCTTTGCCGCTTATCTGGCCAGCCGGACGCTGACGCTAGGAACCGGCTTCCTGGAAATGTTTCGCGTAATCGGTACGGTAGCTTTCCTGGGATATGGTGCGGCCCACGCCCAGGAATCGATTTGGTCCGGCCGGAGCTGGACCGTTACCTTTAAGCACATCTTCGACAGCGTGATCTATGCAGTGTTGACAGCGGGAATATTCGGCTGGTTGTGGCCGAAATCATTGTAGCTTCTTCGGTCTTCGGCGCTCAACGCTCAACGCTCAACGCCCAACGTCCAACGTCCAACATTCAAACGCCGAACACCGAACATCGAAGACCGAACGCCGAATGGCCAAGACAGCTTCGCCTTATCAGTTAACGGGTACCGGTTATCGACGAAAAGCGAAGAGGGGACGCCGAGGTGAATGGAGTATTGGGTAACGGAGTGATGGAGTAATGGTAGAAGATTTCAGATTTCAGAAGTGGTCGCTAGCATCGCGTATAGGCCGATGTGGACGACGCGTGAAATGTGGCACTGCTTCGTGGTTCGCGAAGGCAGTTACGCTAATTGTCGCTGTTACGTTGAATATCAGCGCTTCTGGGGAAGACAAACCGACAGCGATCGATAGCGGTAGCGATTTGCTGTGGAAGAAGGCCGAGTCGCGAATCGATGAGATCGCGACGCGATTTGATGGCGTGATGGGTGTTGCCATCGTCGATCTTACCGACGGGCGCGCCGCTTTGTTGCGCAACGCCGAGCTCGTGTTTCCCGCCGCCAGCTCGATCAAGCTTCCGATTTTGCTCGAGCTATATCATCAGGATGAGCAAGCACGGGCAGGAGCAAAGGGCAAGGCGCGACTGGATGACCTCTATACATTTGATCCGAAAGATTTGGTCGAAGACAGTCGAGTAATGGGCGGTTTGACTGCGGGTGTGACGCGAGTCACGAATCGCGACCTGGCTCAATTCATGGTCGCGGTGAGCGACAATACCGCAGCCAACATCCTGATTGACCGCGTTGGCAAAGACAACGTCAACGCCACGCTGCGTGGACTTGGTCTGGCCAAGACGATGTTGCGCCGAAAAATGATGGATGTCGCGGCTGCTCAACGCGGTGATGAGAATGTGGCTACTCCACATGAAATGGTGCGATTGCTCGAAGCGATCTACAAAGGAAAGGTCCTGAACGCGGATTCTACCAAGGAGCTGATCAAGCAGCTATCCACGCTAAAACCGAGCTATATTCCACGAGAGCTGCCTGACGGTGTTCGCGTAGCAAACAAACCCGGTGAATTGGAAGGCGTTCGCACGGATTCGGGTATTGTCTTTTCAGCAAACCGCCCATTTGCCATCAGTGTGATGACCGCTTATGTGAGCGACGAGCGAGCTGCCGAGCACGCAATCAGCGAGGTTGCTCGGGAAGCGTACCACTACTTCGAAATGCGCGGCAAAACTTCCGAATACGGCAGGATCTTGCCATCGTCTTCGAGTAAGTAACGAGAGTGAGAAGATGAGAGGTGACAAGTACGGGAAACGCCGAACACGGCACATCGAACGAAGCGACAGGGAAGGGTGAACATTATGAGTGAAACGAAATCGTATCCATATGCGACATTTTTGGACATCAAATTTCCGGCGCTGACTTTGGTGGACGTTCCGTCGTTGGTGAAAGCCTGCAAGGACAGGTGGTACAACCAATCGCTGTGCAAGGTGAACGATTCGGTTGTTCGCCTAGGGGTGATGCAGGGCGAGTATCACTGGCACAAACACGATCGCGATGACGAGTTCTTCTTTGTCCTGGAAGGCCGTTTTATTATCGACCTTGAGGATCGCTCGGTGGACCTGGGGCCGCAGGAGGGTTTTGTGGTGCCGAAGGGCCTTGTGCATCGCACTCGTGCGCCGGAACGAGCCATTATCTTGATGGTTGAAAATGCCGACATTGTGCCGACCGGGGATGAGGGGTGATTGGGGATGGTGATTAGTGAGAGGTAAGAACAAGGGGATCGTTAAAACGTTGAAGAGTTGAAGCGCATCACGCTCAACGCCAATGCCCAACTCCGAAAGCTTTCGCGAGCAGGCGGCCAATGCCCAACAATCTCGCAAGATAAAGTGACGTTCGTGGCGCTTGATTTCGGATCAAAATTTCAAGTTCCTGAGACCAGTTGGTAGCCACGACCGTGCGACAGGTGTACCGTTGATATTGGCGCGTTAAAGTGAATCTGTTGCTCATTCGGTCTATGAGATTGCTGCCTATTGTCATTTCTTTAGCGAGCGCGTCGGCCACATCGGCCGGACCTGATGTCCACCTTTTCGATTATGATGCAAAACCGCCGCTAAATTTTCAGGATAACGGCGCGACAGCCGTCGACGGAATTGGCGTGCACGACATCACTTATGCCAGCCCGAAAGGTGGTATCGTTCCGTCCGGCGAGGGGCCATTCCCCGGAATTATTTTTGTCCATTGGGGCCAGGGCAATCGGACAAAGTTCCTTTCCGAAGCCCTACTCCTCGCACGAGTTGGCGCCGAGTCGCTTCTCATCGACGGAGTTTTTAATCGGCCTGGCAGTCTCAACGATGACTTCAATCATCCCGAAAAAGAAAAACAGGGATACATTCAGCTAGTCACGGATGTTCGCCGTGGCGTGGATTTGCTGCAGTCGCGCAGCGAGATTGATAGCAAGCGCATCGCTTATGTTGGGCACAGTTACGGAGCAACTTGGGGGGCGTGGTTGCGCGAGTAGAGCATCGAATCGGCGCCTATGTACTTATGGGCGGCCTGCCTCAATACGGCGATCTATCCGATAACAAGTGGATTTGGGAGCAGGTGACAAGGGCTCACAGTCAGAAACAGATCGAGACTTACGAGAAAGCTTATGCGCCGCTGGAGCCAAAGAACTTTGTTGGCCTTGCACCACCCTCAACGGTGATGTTCCAGTTTGCGGAGCAGGATCGGTTCATCACTCCAGGACTGGCTAAGATCTACTGGGAAGCGGCGCGCGAGCCCAAGCTGCAGAAATGGTATTACACTAGTCACGAGTTCAACGATTTAAGGGCACAGGTTGACCGTGACCAGTTTTTGGAAACGCAATTGCAGCTCAAGCCGATTCTGCCACTAATCATGGAGAAGATGGGATCCGGTGAGAAATAAACGAAGTCGAATGGATTTTGGGGAACGCTTTCTCGGCAGGTGCTGACCGGTTTACTGTGATCGCTGCTCCAAATGAAATCCACACCGGGCGGATGCTACTGCGTAAGCCACGGGCGACCGACGCACCGCTGATGTTCACAGCGTATGCGCAAGACCCGGCGGTCACTCGTTATTTAACGTGGCGTCCACATGCTGACATAGCGGAGACTCGCTCAGTTGTTGATCGCTTTCTAACAGCATGGGAAAGGCAGGAGGGATTTTGCTGGTTTCTTTTTACCAACGACACCGGCGAGATGATCGGGTCGATCGCGGCGCGGCCAGAGAACGATGGGTTCAACCTTGGCTTTCTTCTCGCCCGTCCGCACTGGGGTCGTGGGTACATGCCCGAGGCGATCGCCGCAATTGTCGATTGGGCTTTTACCGAGCCGTGGGTCTCACGCGTTTCAGCGGCTTGTGACATGGAAAATCATTCCTCTGCTCGAGCACTGGAAAAGGCCGGCTTCGTTCGAGAGCGGATTCTGCACGAGTTTTCAGTTCACCCAAACATCTCGTCAGCTCCTCGCGATTGCTTCGAGTATGCAATTACTCGCAGTCTCTAATCAACGACCAGTTATCGGTTATCATTGATCAGGAAGATCGCGCAAACGCGTCAGCCTCAACTGATTTCCTGCCGGACAGGTTGCTTGGCGCGATATTGTTCTAAACGCGCTTGAAACTTGGGGCGCAACGCTTCGTCTTCGGATAGAAGGGCCATGGCTTTTTGTTGATAACGTTCGGCCTCGGCGAAATTGCCCATCTCGGCGTAGGCGGCGGCCAGGGTATCGATTTCATCGGCATCCTTCCATTTATCCAAAGTGCACGCGAGCGTTGCCAGCTCGACCGCTTCTTTGCCGTTGCGAAAGTGTGCGTCGGGACAAGTCGCGCGAAACCAGGCGACATTGTTGAGCACATCAGGGTCGCGTCGGTCTACTTTCAGTGCGGCAACGAAGTCGCCCTGAGCGCGCTTGAAGTCTCCGAGATGAAAGTAAGCGTTGCCGCGTTCACTTCGGCGTCGGGCCATACCGCGATTATCTTTTTGCAAATTAATCGCGCGCGTCATCATGTCGATCGCCTCTTTGTAGCGCTTCTGCAGATTGTAAATGACGCCGGCATTGTAGTAGCCGAGATCAAGCTGCGGTTGAAGGCGAATGACCGCGAGGAAGTCGCGGAGAGCTTCGTCGCGCCGACCAAGATGCTTGTAAGCCAGACCGCGAAAGCGATGAGCCAATGCCAGTTTCATGGCGTCACGCTCCTCTTCAATCGCCAGGGTTAAGAGCTTAGTAGCTTCCCTGTAGTCCCCCAGAAGCTCGGCGCCGATGCCACTGCCGAGATTACTACTGGTTTCGATCAGGACCCCTTGGGCATTATTGGTTGGCTCCGACCTGGCGGCTGCTCTCATTCGCTCATCCAGCGCACTCTGGCCGGATGGGTTGATCGCGAACAGTGTCACGCCAGCGATCGGCAACCACCACGCTTTCATCCACCTACTCACTACGGCAGATTTTCAATTGCGAAAGGGATTGGTCACAAGGATTGCTGCGGTGGCAGCACCAGTTTTCCGGCAAGCGGAGCGGTTGCCCTCCAGATTAGCGCGCGAACAGCGGCACTTGAACTCGGGCTTTTTTCTCGGCCGCGCTATGCTTAATTCCACGTTTGCCATGGCCAGTTCTGCGAAGAAGGCGGAGATCAGTTTCGAAACCGCGATGGAGCGGCTGGAAAAAATCGTGGAAGAAATGGAATCGGGGAAAATGTTACTGGAAGATTTGCTGGTACGTTACGAGGAAGGAATGAAATTGGTGAAAGTGTGTCAGGACCGTCTTGCCCACGCCGAACAAAAAATCCAGATCATCACTCGCGATCATGCGGGCAAGACTTCGGTGAAAGATTTTGCGACGCCGGAACCGCCAATTGCCTCGCCAGTTGCGGATTCAATAAAGGAGAACGATGACGTCAGACTCTTCTAAAAACGGCGGCAGTTTACTCGGCGGCATTCGCGGGCCGGATGATATCAAAGCCATCCGGGAACAGGACCTGCCGCAGCTGGCGCAGGAAGTGCGCGACAGGCTGATCCAGGTTTTGTCGCAAACCGGCGGACACCTGGGGCCCAATCTCGGCGTGGTAGAATTAACGATCGCACTCCATCGCGTTTTCAACACGCCGAAAGACCGATTCGTTTTTGACGTCAGCCATCAGGGTTACGTCCACAAGATGTTTACCGGCCGCCTCGACCGCATTCATACCATGCGCCAGTACGAGGGACTCAACGGATTTTTGCTGCGCACAGAAAGCGAACATGACTGCTACGGCGCGGGCCACGCCGGGACGGCCTTATCGGCCGGACTGGGAATGGCGGTGGGGCGCGACTTGCGTGGCGCGGACGACGAACATGTCGTGGTGGTCGCAGGTGACGCAGCGTTTACCTGTGGGATCAGTTACGAGGCTCTTAACAACGCCAAATCACAGACGAAACGATTCATCGTCGTTCTGAACGACAATGAATGGTCGATCGCGAAGAATGTCGGCGCGATCGCTTCCTATTTTAATGCCATTACCACGCATCCGATGTATGCCGGTTTGCACGAAAAAGCGCGCCGGTTCATCGAAGCGGTCGGCGGAAAGAGCGCGGTCCATCTGGCGCACAAATTTGAGGAAGGGGTCAAGGGCTTGTTGGTGCCGAGCGTAATTTTCGAAGAGTTCGGGTTGCATTACTACGGGCCAATCGATGGGCACGATATTCCGCTCCTGATCAAGACGTTCGAGTTTTTGAAAACGCAGGAAGAACCGGTGATCCTGCACATTCTAACGAAAAAAGGAAAAGGCTACGAGCCGGCCATTGCTAAGCCGGATAAATTCCATGGGCTCGGCAAATACAAACTCGAGACCGGCGAAACCGCGCCGACGGCCACCCCGACTTACTCAGAAATCATCGGCAAAACGCTGGCCAAGTTCGCCGACTCAAACAAAAACATTGTTGGCATCACCGCTGCGATGCCGAGCGGTACTGGGCTCGGATTTTTTCAACCAGCTCACCCCGACCGTTATTACGACGTCGGGATCGCGGAGGAACACGCCGCGCTTTTTGCCTGCGGTCTGGCGACGGAGGGACTGAAGCCGTTTCTCGCGATTTATTCGACTTTTTTCCAACGGGCTTACGACATGGCAATTCACGACATGGCAATTCAGAAGCTAAACGTCGCGCTTTGCATGGACCGCGCCGGATTGAGCGGGGACGATGGACCGACTCATCACGGTTTGTTCGATATTGGTTATCTCCGGCATATCCCGAACTGGGTCCATATGCAGCCGAAGGATGAAGATGAATTCGTGGACATGCTTTGGACGATGGCGAACTACAACGCCGGGCCGATTGCCATTCGTTATCCGCGCGGAGCGGGCACGGGTGCGAAACCGAAAGATTCTCCGCGCTTGCTTGAAATTGGGAAGGCGGAAGTAGTGCAACATGGACGCGACGTCGCAATTTTTGGACTGGGGACGATGTTCGAACTGGCGCAAGAAGCGGCGAAGTTACTCGAGGCCCAGGGCGTTTCAGTGGCGCTGATCAATCCGCGCTGGATCAAACCGCTAGACACCGGGACGCTCGAATTTTTCGCTCGCAGTGTGGACGTGATCGCCACCATGGAAGACCACGTTTTGCACAACGGCTTTGGCTGCGCGGTGATGGAGCATTTGTATTCGCAGGGGATTCATACGCCGGTGGTACGGATTGGCTGGCCCGATGAATTCATCGAACACGGCAGCGTTCCAATTCTGCGTAAGAAGCATGGCATCACGGCGGAAGCGCTGGTGGAGAAAGTGATGCCGTTGTTGCGAAAGAAACCAACGGCGAAATCGAGTGCGGCCTAGCGGTCAGTTGAAATGTCGCGCAGTGCGGAACATAGACTTGTAGTCTGTGCGCCCAGCGGATTTGCAACCCGATGAGACTCGAACAGCCCCGAAAGCTTTCGGGACTGGGCACAGGGCACTGCCCTATGTTCCGAGCGACTCACTCAAATGTAATTAATTCTTTTTGAGCCGGTTCACGGGGCGAAGTCAGATCAGGAATTGGCGCTGCGTTAATTGCGCGACGCCGTGGCACGGCGGATAGAAGACAACGTGAGTGCAATTGAGGCGCGCGATTTAACGAAAGTTTACCGCACCTATCGCAAGGAGAGTGGACTGGTCGGAGCAGTCAAGGGACTGGTGCGGCGGCGTTACGATGAAACGCGCGCGGCCGACGCGGTCAGTTTTCAGATCGAAGAAGGCGAATTTGTTGGATTCCTCGGACCGAACGGTGCCGGCAAAACGACGGTTTTGAAAATGTTGTCCGGATTGTTGAATCCGACGTCGGGGGACGCGCGCGTGCTGGGGTTTGTTCCATGGGAACGGCGCAACGAAATGAAGCGGCAATTCAGTTTATTGATGGGACAGAAGAACGCGCTGTGGTGGGATTTGCCGGCGCAGGAATCGCTCGAGCTCAATCGCGCGATTTACGGTATTGATCGCGATCGCTTTAAAAAAATTGTCGACGGCTTAAGCGAGCTACTGGAAGTCACCGACAAAATGAACGTCATGGTGCGCGAGCTATCGCTGGGCGAACGAATGAAAATGGAGTTGATCAGCGCGCTGATCCACCAACCGAGAGTGCTGTTTCTAGATGAACCGACGATTGGTCTCGATGTCGTTAGTCAGAAACGGGTGCGCGAATTTTTGCGCATCTACAATTCCGAGCATCGCATTGTCACCCTGCTCACCAGTCATTACATGCAGGACATCGCGGAGCTGTGCGACCGGGTCCTGATCATCGATCACGGAAAGATTTTCTTCGACGGCCCGCTCGACGACATCATCGATCGTTTTTCCGGCGACAAAGTTATCAGCCTGACGTTTAGCGGGGAATCGAAGCGTGATTTCACTGAGTTCGGTGAGGTGGTGTCGCAGACACCGGTATCGGTACAACTGAAGGTGCCGCGCGCGCATGTCACGGAAACGGCCCGGCATTTACTGGCCGCCTGTGATGTAAGCGACATTAATGTTCAGGAAATGCCGATCGAAGATGTAATTCGTCAGTTATTTGGGGAACGCCGAACACGCGAGCCGACGGTGCCATCTCTGGCCGCTTCGGGCGACGGAAAGTCTGGCGCTTCGTGATGGAAGATAGGCATCCTGCCCGTCGATGCTTGCGAAGAAGACAAGCTGGAAGCATGTCGGCCGAGTCACACTGGAAGCCTGACTTCCAACGTCTGCAAACGCCGAAAGCATTGACGCGTGGGGTTACATTTAGCGCCGGGAGATGGCGACGCGCAGTTCGTGGACGTAAGCTGGATTTACTTCGAACGCGGTCGCAGGCATTTCGGCCAGATCGACTTGTTCCGCATAGGGAATCGTCTCGACGAAGCCGGCCGCAATCAAGCCGTTGAGAGTATCGCCCACATCCTCAGGCTCCATTCGTGTTGAGTCTAAAATCTCGGCGCCCAGCATCGATTCGGCAAACCCAATCGCACGAACTACTGCTGCTTCGCGCCCTGACAGCTTGATATCCCGCATATTATAGTTTTTTAGCAGCAAGTATGCCCGTTTTTCGGAGACAACTGGGAGCGCGAACCGCAGCCGGAACATGGACATTCCTGTCTGTGCGCCCAGCACCATCTTGTCCGCTGTCCTTGTTGTTGCGAGGTCACGCCCCCTCAGTGCGATTTTCGCGGCGAATCAACATGGGCTCCTTTGGCGCTTCCGTGAAAAGCAGCGGCGGTCTCTAGACCGCCGACTCTATTGAGGTTGGCGTCCGCGCCAGACTCCCCTATAAAAACAACCGCTCCTTGGATAGGGCGGGAAGGACTGAGCGGTCAAAGCCTTCGCGGTAACTGGGATACGCCGGGGTCCAGCCGAGAGAGCGTAATTTGGCATTGCTGACTCGCTTATTGGAATGTCCTCGTTTTTCCTCTGCCGTGGCAAGTGAACCGGGCAGCGGTAGGTTTAGCCGCTCCGATAACCAGACAAGAATCTCCGCCCGTGGGGCGGGAGTGTCGTCAACGACGTTGAAAATCCGCGGTGTATTCACTTTCGGGCATTGCCCAATAAAAAAGATGGCCGACGCGACATCATCACGATGGACCTGGTTAACAATGCGTTCGGTTGCGACCGCCGTTCCGTTCATCATGCTTCGGAGAAGGAATGATCGACCAGGGCCATAAATTCCCGCGAGCCGTAAGACAATTCCGCCGTTTTCGAGGGCGATTTCCTCGGCCTTACGCAGAGTTCTCCCGTCGTCGGAATGCGGCTCCGCTGGGCTTTGTTCGGTGACCAGACTGCGGTCTCCCTGCGGATAAACGCTGGTACTGCTGGTAAAAATAAGGCGGGCGCCGGGAAAGCAGGCAGCGAGATTGGCGACACCGTCGCGATAGACATGGCAGTAGGAATCGGCAGCGGAACTGGCGCAATGCACTACCACGTCGGCAGCGAAAACGTTGCGATGAACCGCGTCCAAATTCGTGATGTCAACAGCCTTCAGCGATATCTCGGCCTGCCCTACTTGGCCGGCCATTTGGTTAGTCCGGACCCAGCCGGTGACATCCCAGCCTGAGTCGGCAAATAATTTCGCCGCGGCGCTTCCAACATAACCGCAGCCGGCGATAAGAACGTGCGGCATTTCAAACAGCCGCGGCAATCTCGATCTCGCCGAATTGCCCAGGCTGGATGGCACGCACCTGTTTCAGGCGGATCAACTCGAGGAGGGCAAGAAAGGTTACGACAATTTCTACGCGAGAGGCCATGTCTGCGAACAGGTCGGAGAACTTGAGTGATGCTCCTTCGCTGACCCGGGCAAGAATGGTTTCGATTTTGTCGGAGACGGTATAGTTCTCGCCCAGAATCTCCTGCAACTCGGCACGGGCTTCGATCCGCTTGATGACGTTTTGGAAGGCGTTGATCAGTTGAAAAATTCCGACCTCACCCAACAGTAACGGCCGCAGCGTTGGCAAATCCGAAGTTCCGCCGCGCACGAAAATATCTTCCTGCTCGCGAGCGCGATCGTGCAGCTGTGCGGCCGCGTCCTTGAACTTCTTGTATTCGATCAACTGCCGGATCAATTCCCAGCGCGGGTCGTCCTCTTCCGCTGCTTCTTCAGGCGGCTGTTGATCGAGCGGGAGCAGACTGCGGCTTTTGATGTAAAGGAGGTTCGAAGCCATGACGATGAATTCGCCGGCCACCTCGATGTTCAATTCTTTGAACGATTCAAGATACTCGAGGTATTGCCGGGCGATGCGCTCGATCGAGATGTCGTAAATGTCGAGCTCGTCACGCTTGATCAAATACAGCAGCAGATCCAGTGGGCCCTCGAAGACTTCGAGTTTGACCTTGTAGTCGGTAGTCATGGGTGAGCAGACAACGTCGCTCACTTTAGTGTCCTATCTCGGAAATAACTAGGCATTTGCGGCTGCGGATTTTTCGCTGCATGCAAGGCGTGAGGAGGAAGCATATCCCAATGGATACGTGACCGACAAGCAACGCAGGACGCGGACAAAAGCCACGCCGCCCCTAGGGTCCAGCTATTTCCGAGATAGGCCACTAGCGCAAGTCGCCCCGGCGGTGAACCCAAACACTGTTTACGATGCCGAGACCGAACATGATCATCAGGACAAACGATCCGCTGTAACTGATCAGGGGAAGCGGCACACCGGTAATGGGCAAAACGGAAATCGTCATCCCGATGTTCTGAAAAATGTGGGTGAAAATGAGAGTGGTGATACCCACGACCAATAAGAGTCCAAATTGATCACCGGCGCAAAAGGCAACAAACAGGCAGGTGAGCAAAAGTATGCCGAAGGCGCCGAGCAAAAACATTCCTCCGACAAATCCCCATTGCTCCCCGATGGCGGAAAAAATGTAATCGTTGTGCACCGCGGTAGCGGGAAGGAAACCCAGCTCGATTTGCGTGTTCGGCGCCTTGAATCCTTTGCCGGACCAGCCGCCCGAGCCAATGGCGATAAGCGACTGATTAATCGCCCAGGCCGAACCCTGGCGATCGATGTCGGGATTAATGAACGCTGTAATCCTTTCCTGCTGATATGGCTTGAGTCCGAGATTGATCGCGATGGGAATAAACGCGATCACGATCAGAACAATGCAAATCAGATAACGCACAGGAATTCCACCGACGAAAAGCAGCGCCATTAGGACCGGACCCCAAATGATGCATTCGCCGAGGTCCGGTTGCATCAAGATCAGCAAGCAGGGCGCGCCGACGATGGCGCCGCAAAGAGTCAGGCGCAGCATGGGATGCATTTGCCGGAACTGACTGAGAAATAGCGAGAGCACCATGATGCCGGCGATGACGGCGAGCTGGGCAGGTTGAAAGTTGACTCCGGCAATGCTCAGCCAGCTGCGCGCGCCGTAAACCTTATGCCCCATAAACCGCGTCAAAATTAGAAATCCCAGCCCAGCGAGATACATCGGCAGCGCACCCCACCGGACCCACCGGTAGTCAATCAAACTCACGATAATGAAGGCGAAAAATCCGACGGCGACCCAGTTCGCCTGCTTGCGCCAAAACTCGGCGGCAACCGGATCCTCCCGCATGTAGGTGGCGCTGTAGATCGCGATTACGCCAAAGATGGCGAGGGCAAGCATGACGGCCATGAGCAGCCAGTTAAGCCCGAGAATTTTTCTGAGAAATGGAGTCACCTTGTCCTTCGATCGTCCGCGTGCGGAATATATTCAGGAGAAGCAAGAGGCAAACCGAATGCCGGAGGGAAAAAGCAAACGTCCAACGTCGAATCGGAAGAAAGTTGCTCGGCTTTCTCGTCAGGCAGGGTGCGCGTCGGCCGAGGTCCGCGCCGGACTGACGAATGGCCTGAAGGCCCGACTTCGGATGCGGGTGCCAAGATTGCCAATCCTGGCTACAGAGGCGCGTCTTCAGCGAAAGGTTTTGAGGCACTGAAACTTGCGCGAAATAACACGCTCGAAGCGCTTGTTTTTTCGCAATTATGATAATTTCGCGTCCTTGAGATCGACTCATAAGCTCCTGATTGAATGATATTTGGATATCTAGAAAAAATAAATTCAGCCTAGTTGTTTCCAGATTCGCAGTTGCGTACAATTAGGGTGTCCCGCATGACCAATCGGGGCTCTTAAAGGGAATATGGCCAAACGGGCAAAACGGAAAATCGCAAGATCGCGACTGCCGCTGCAGCGGCAGTTAGGTCTGGAAACTGACGGACGCTATTTCGATTTACGCAGTGTCTTCGACAAAATAAACGCACGTCATTTCAGCAATCGTCTGCGCGGTTACAAAGTCGTTTGGGGCCGGAAACGCCGCGAACGTCCGAAAGAATATTTTATTTTCGGAACGATCCAGGAAGAAGACCGCGTGATTCGGATCAATCCGTGGCTCGATCAAAAATTCGTTCCGCTCTGGTTCCTCGAATACATTCTCTATCACGAAATGTTGCACGCCGTCGTTCCGGACAAACCGCAGAGGAATGGTCGGCGTTATGTTCACACTGACGAGTTCAACCGGCGGGAACGCGAATTTCGTTTTTACAAGCGAGCGCGTCGCTGGGAAGACGAAAATCTCGCTCGCTTCTTGCGGTAGGGATTGTTAACCGGCGGAGAGACGCGCTTCTGCGCATCCATTCGACGTTCGATGTTCGGTGTTCCCAGTTAGGGCTTATCAACGGGAAAGATGCCCGTTGGCCCCACAGGCGAGAACGCCTGTGCTACATATTACCGCGTTTGCTCCGCCGGCGTTGCCATCTCCTCAGACGGCGATTGGGTCGTTGCCACGTTCTTTTTGATCAGATACCAAAGCGTGCCCGCGAGCAGGAGGGAGATGATTTTCGCCTGCCAGTTTTTCAGAATCAGTTTCTTCATCATAAGATCCCTGCAGCAAAATTTCGCCGATCCGTTTGCGGAATGTCTCCGGATTGAAATCACGCTCGATTCGGCGGCGATGACAAATCGAAATTCCACCGGTTTCTTCCGAGATCACGATCGCAATAGCATCGGATTCCTCGGTTAACCCCAAACCGGCGCGATGGCGCAAACCGAGACTGCGATCGAGCGTTTCGCGTTGGCTGACCGGGAAAATGCATGCGGCCGCTGCCACTCGCCCATTCCGGATGATGACGCCGCCGTCGTGGAGCGCGGTTTTCGGATGAAAAATGGTGAGCAACAACTCGACGGAAAAATCGGCTTCGAGTTGAACACCGGTTTCCTCGTAAACGCGGATAGAAGTGTCTCGTTCGATTGCGAGCAGAGCGCCGAATTGTTTGCTGGAGAGCTGTGTCACTGCTTCGGCAAGGTCGTGAACCATTTCTCGCTTCTCGCCGCTGAGGGAAAAAATGGGATGCCCGCCCAGTTCCGCCAGGGCGCGCCGAAGCTCCGGCTGGAAAATGACAACCAGGGCGATGGCAAGAAAGACAGAGAAGCTGCGAATGATCCAGCCGATGACGGCGAGTTTCAGGAGCGTTGAGATCAGGGTCAGTGCGAGAAAAACAATGGCGAGGCCGGTAAGCACTTTCGCGCCCCGGGTTCCGCGGAAATAGAGGTAGCCATAATAGATTACCACCGTGAGTAGTACGATTTCGAAGGCGCTGCGCCAGCCCAAGGAGATAAGATGAATGATGCGATTGATCATGGCGCACTCCGGAGCGCATCGGCGACGCGCAGCGCTTCCACATTTTCTTCTACATCATGCACGCGCAATACATCGGCGCCGTCCATCCGCAGCAAGGAGGTGAACGCGACCGTCGGCAATAGCCGATTGCGAATCGAGCCGTTGTGCCCGGAAATTTTGCCGAGAAAAGACTTGCGCGATACTCCGATAACAAGCGGCCGATCATGGACGTGGAGGCGCGGCAGATTTTTCAACAACGAGAGATTGTGCTCGAGCGTTTTTCCGAACCCGATTCCCGGATCGAACGCGAGCGTCATTGGATCAACACCGAACTTTAGGGCGCAGGCATATTGTTGTCGAAAAAAATCCGCCACTTCGGCAACGACATCACGGTAAAGAGGCGCGCGTTGCATTGTTCGTGGCGTGCCTTGCATGTGCATGATGATGAAACCCGCGCCCCGTTCGGCAAGTAGCGGCCACATTGCCTCGTCACCGCGACCGCCCGTGACATCGTTGACGATTTTCGCCCCGGCATCCAATGCCGCGGCGGCCACCTCCGCCTTGGCGGTATCGATTGAAATTAACGCTTCGCTGGCGAGCTCCTTAATAATTGGAATGACGCGACGTTTTTCTTCCGTGACATCGACTGGGTCGGCGCCCGGACGGGTCGATTCGCCGCCGATATCGATGATGTCAGCGCCCGCCGCGATCATTTTCCTCGCGTGGGCGAGCGCCTGTGGTGTCTGAAAAAATCTGCCGCCGTCGGAAAACGAATCAGGCGTGACGTTCAAGACACCCATGATCCAGCCGCGCATCGAGAAATCGAAAACCTCCCCCGCGATTTTCCATTTCGTCACACCCATATAAGTGAGACTACCACGCGCGGCGAATTATTCGAGGGGAGCGACGGTGATCTAGGTGGCGCAGCCAACTTGATGACTTCGATAGCGACTGAACCCCTTCCTCTTCCTCTACCTCTCACTCTGACTCTTAATCCGAGAAAGAGCAGAGGAAGAGGAAGGGCTCAACGGGCGAGACGCCCGTTGTCCCGACCGGCAAGATGCCTGTGCTACTTGTGTGAGTAGCGCGCCATCAATTCGCCTTGCGCGAGAGTATGGCCGCGCATCGCCGCATCCAATTCCGTGCGCCGCGCGCTCGGTTTTAAATCTAGTTTCGTATCAAGCGCGAAAATTTTGAAAAAATAGCGATGGGTTCCGGAGGGCGGGCATGGACCACCGTAACTACGCTTTCCAAAATCGTTCGTGCCCGGGATCCCGCCCGCCGGCGCGCCGTTCTCACCGATATCGGTCGCTTTCGGATCGATGTTCCAGACGATCCAATGCGTAAACAAACCCCGCGGCGCATCCGGATCATCGACGATCAAGACAAGCGACTTCGCCTCGTTGGGTACGCCGCTGATCTTTAGTTGCGGGTTCACGTTTGCTCCATTGCAGGTGAATTTCGCGGGGATGTCGCCACCAGCCTGGAAAGCAGGAGTGGCGACCGAAATGGAGGAAGCGGCATTCATATTGAGAATTGCTCCAATAAAAATCGCGAGCGCGAACGAGATTGGTTTCATTTAGCAAACTTTGGCCGCATGGGCATATGGTCAAGGGGGCCATTCGGCACGATATCTGGACGGGAAGATAGGCATCCAATCGCCAGTCCGGCTCGGACCTGTCTCGCCGACGGGCATCTTGCCCGTCGACACTGCAACACCAGACACGATGCTGGAAGCATGTCGGCCGAGGTCCGGGCCGGACTGGCGATTGGATTGAAGCCTAACCTCCAGTAAAAGATCGCGCTGGAGTGAAACAGAGAAACAACGCAATCTTGCGTCACTAATGGCGGCCAAAATAAAAGCTGATCTGCGCGCAGAGATCCTCCGGCTCATTCGTGACCCTAAATATCGGCCGCTCGACAAAATCGAAATCGCAAACGCGCTCGGTTACGGCGCAGCACAACGAAATGAGGTGCGCCGCGTGCTGCGCGATCTTGAACAAGAAGGCGAGATCGCTCGAATTCGGAAAAATCGATACGTCCAGCCGGATACAGCGGATCTCGTGACCGGAACGCTGAGCGTGCATGAGGCCGGCTACGGTTTTCTCACCAATGAAAAACCGGGCCAGGCCGATCTTTTCATCGCGGCTGAGAACACCGGCACGGCCATGCACGGCGATCGTGTGGTCGCGCGGATTATTCGCGGCGCCGAATTTTCGCGGGCACGCACACCTCGGGCAGAAGGTCGCGTCATCCGGATTCTAACGCGCGCGAACGAAACCATCGTGGGCACGTTGCAGCAGACTCGCAATTTCTTCTATGTCGTGCCCGACGATCCGCGACTGGTTCACAACATTTATGTCCAGCCATTACGAGTTGATCATCGCGAACCACGTCGCGGCGACAAAGTCGTGGTCGGACTCGAAGCGTGGGAATCGCGGCATGTTAATCCCGAAGGACAAATCATTGAGCTGCTCGGCCCGCGCACCGCGCCCGGCGTCGACATCCTCTCGATCATCCGGAAATACCATCTACCGGTCGAATTTCCAAAGGCGGTTCTCGAGGAAGCCTCTGCGATACCGGAGACAATCACTTTGATCGAAGGTCGCGAAGATCTACGCCAGCAATTCATCGTGACGATCGATCCCGATGATGCCCGCGATTTCGACGACGCCATTCAGGTCGAAGAAGTTAAAGGCGGCTGGCAGCTTGGCGTTCACATCGCGGACGTGAGCGCGTATGTCCGACCCGGCAGTGCGCTCGATCGCGAAGCGCAGCGCCGCGGCAACAGTGTTTATTTGCCCGATCGTGTGATTCCGATGTTGCCCGAACGGTTGAGCAACCTTGTTTGCAGCTTGAATCCGCATGTAGATCGCCTGACCCATTCTGTTTTCCTGCAATTCGACCGCAACGGCCGGGTGCGTCAGACCCGTTTTGCGCGGACCGTCATCCGCAGCGCGCATCGGCTCACTTACAAACAGGCATTCGCAATTCTAAAAAGTTCGGCGCGCGACGAACTAAGCGAACGGCTGCACAGGGCCTGGAAGCTGGCCGCGTTGTTGCGCAGAAAACGCTTCGAGCACGGTTCCCTCGATCTGGACATGCCGGAGGTAAAGGTGGTCGTCGATAAAAAAGGGAAGCCGATTCGGTTTGAGCGAGTTGAGAATGATGCGTCGCACCAGTTGATCGAGGAATTCATGCTGGCGGCGAACGAGGTGGTGGCGCGCGAGCTGAAGAACCAGGGGATTCCGACGATCTATCGCGTGCATGAGAATCCCGAGGCGGAGCGGCTGGGAGAGTTTCGTGAGTTTGTGCTGGCCCACGGAATTCGGGTTGGTGATTTGACGCACCGTGGCGAGGTGCAAAAACTACTCACGGCGATCCGGGGAACCGCGGAAGAGCATCCGCTCAAGATTGCGCTGCTCAAGAGCTTGAAGCGCGCGCGATACGCAACCACGCCGCTGGGTCATTATGGTCTGGCCAAAGCCAACTATGCTCATTTCACCAGCCCGATCCGGCGCTACGCCGACCTTGAAGTCCATCGTGCGTTAGCCGATCGCGATATCTCGCGCCGAAGTTCTCGGGCAAGTTCGCAGCTCTCGTCCATCGCCGATCACATTTCAGACACGGAACGCAACGCCGCCGAAGCCGAGATCGATGCCGTGAAAATGAAAAAGCTGGAATTTTTCGAGTTACAATTGCAGGCCCGCGACCCGCAGGTATTCGACGCAGTCGTAATCGATGTCCGCAATTATGGTCTCCTGGTCGAGTTGCCGGAGATTTTGCTGACTGGTTTGGTCCATGTCTCGACCCTGGCGGATGACTTTTACGTTTTCTTGCCCAGCCAGCGGCGGTTTGTTGGCCGGCAACGACGTCGTCGCTTCGCCGTTGGCGATAAATTGCGTGTGCATGTCGCCCGAGTAGATCAATTTAAGCGACAAATCGATTTTGCGATTGCTGATCTAAGACCTGGCCCGGATCGGCCACCCCGCAAACGCCGCCGGTAACGAAGCCGGGGGCTAAATATTAGCCTTTTGGGCCGTGAAATTTAGGCGAATTTTTTGCTTCCACAACGCCGCGCCGCCTGCCAAACTCCCGCCCTACATGGACAATATTATCGAAACGAAGGAGGTCCAGATCGAACGGAAGCATTTCTACGTGGAATTCCGTGAAAACGATCGAGGGAGATTCCTTCGCATTACCGAGGAAGCCCATGGCCGGCGAAATACCATCATCGTCCCGAGCACCGGGACGAACGAGTTCACTGCCGCCATCGACGACGTGCTTGCCGCTACCGAGCAGACACCGGCATAAGATTCCTCACGATTCGAAGCGAAACATCGTGCTGAGAGCGCGTTGACACGTCGAGTCGCGGAACTATTTTGCCGCGCTCCGGTCAAATTCTCTCCTTTTCATGGCTCGACAATCTTCTGCTTCCCGCCGCGCCGCTGCCAGGCCACTTTCTGCTCGTCGGACAAAACAAAAAAACGCTGCCAAAGTCCGCCATCGGACAGAGTCGCGGGGGCGAGGCAAAGCCGCGAAGTCCGTTTACTACTTCGGCGAAGGTAAAGCCGACGGAAACGGAAAAATGAAGGGGTTGCTCGGTGGCAAAGGCGCGAACCTGGCCGAAATGACCCGAATCGGTTTGCCCGTGCCGCCGGGGTTCACGATTTCGACGGAAGTCTGCACCTATTTTTATGCGCATCACCGCAGCTATCCCGCCGCGATGCGGTCACAGGTGGAAGAAGGGGTTCGCCGGATGGAACGGATCATGGGCACGACCTTCGGCGACACCAAGGCGATGCCGTTGCTGGTAGCGGTCCGATCAGGGGCACGCGATTCGATGCCGGGAATGATGGATACCATTCTCAACCTCGGCCTGAACGACGAAACGGTGGCGGCGGTGGCAAAAGCGACAAACAACGAACGTTTCGCGTGGGACTGTTATCGACGCTTTATCCAAATGTATGGCGACGTGGTCATGGGCGTGCAAAAACGACCTGACGAAGATCATGAGCCGTTCGAGACGGTGATCCACGAGCTCAAGCACGAGCGCCATCACGAGAATGTCGACGATACCAAACTGAGCATGGCCGACTTGAAAGAGTTGGTCGCGCGTTTCAAAAAACTGGTGAAAGAGCGGACCGGCAAACAATTCCCCAACGATCCCTGGGAACAGCTCTACGGATCGATCGGCGCCGTGTTCGGCTCGTGGATGAACGATCGCGCCATCGTTTATCGCCGGAAATACAATATTCCCCAGGAATGGGGCACAGCGGTAAACGTGCAGGCGATGGTCTTCGGTAACACCGGCGCCAACTCCGGTTCCGGCGTCGCGTTCACCCGCGATCCTGCCACCGGCGAGAAAGTTTTCTACGGCGAGTTTCTCATCAACGCCCAGGGCGAAGATGTCGTCGGCGGCGTCCGCACACCGGAACCGGTCGCGGATTTGAAAAAACATCTGCCCAAAGCGCTGGTCGAGCTGGAGCGGATCCGCCACGTCCTCGAGGCGCATTTCAAGGATGTGCAGGATTTCGAATTCACCATTCAAGATGGCAAAGTTTTCATGCTGCAAACCCGCAACGGAAAACGCACCGGCGTGGCGGCAGTGAAGTTCGCCTGCGACATGGTGCGTGAAAAATTAATTGAGTGGAAAACTGCGATCGTGCGGGTGCCGGCCGATCAGCTCGATCAGGTGCTGGCGCCAGTTTTCGATCGCAATGCCCTCAAGAGCGCGAAGGCGATCGCCAGTGGACTTCCGGCCGGGCCCGGCGCGGCGACGGGCAAAGTTTATTTCAACGCCGATCGTGCCGCCGCCGCTGCGCATAAGGGCGAGAAGGTGTTACTCGTGCGGGTCGAGACTTCACCGGAAGATTTGCGCGGCATGATCGCGGCCGAAGGAATTCTGACCGCGCGTGGCGGTGTCAGTTCGCACGCGGCATTGGTCGCACGGCAAATGGGCAAAGTATGCATTTGCGGCGCCTCGGCACTGAACATCGATTACCGCGCGAAAACGATGTCGGTGAACGGCACTGTGTTCCGCGAGGGCGACGATTACCTTTCGATCGACGGAACGAGCGGGACAGTTTATGCCGATCGATTGCGCAACGCCCCGTCCGAAATCATCCAGGGATTGCTCCATGGCGACAAGATCGCGCAGAAGGCCGAGACGTATCGCAATTTCAATCGGTTGATGGATTGGTGCGCCAAAGTCACCCGCATGAGTGTGCGGACTAACGCCGACACGCCAGAGCAGGTGGAAAACGCGGTTGCATTCGGCGCCAGTGGCATTGGTCTTTGCCGGACCGAACACATGTTTTTCGAGGGTGATCGCATCGATGCCATGCGCGAAATGATCCTGGCGCGTAAGGTAGACGATCGACAAAAGGCGCTGGCGAAATTATTGCCATATCAAAAGAGCGATTTCGTCGGCATTTTCAAAGCGCTCAAAGGAAAACCGGCCACGATTCGCCTGCTCGATCCTCCGTTGCACGAATTTCTGCCGCAGGATCACGCCGCCCAGAGCGCCCTGGCGGATAAGATCGGCGTGAGCGCGGACGAAATCGCCCGACGCGTGCATGAATTACACGAACAGAATCCGATGCTCGGCCATCGCGGTTGTCGACTTGGAATTTCTTTCCCCGAAGTAACCGAGATGCAGGCCCACGCCATTTTTGAAGCGGCGGCGGAAGTGCAGAAGAGCGGGATCAAGGTAAATCCGGAAGTGATGATTCCGCTGGTTGGCTTTAAACGAGAACTCCACCTGCAGGTCGAGATTGTGCATCGCGTCGCGCAGGAAGTTCAGGCCGCGAAAAAAGTGAAACTGAATTACTTGGTTGGCACCATGATCGAAGTGCCGCGGGGCGCGTTAACCGCGGATGAGATCGCGGAAACGGCAGAGTTTTTCAGCTTCGGCACAAATGATCTTACTCAGACGGCGCTCGGAATGAGTCGCGACGACAGCGGATCGTTTTTGCCGCACTACGCCGAGCTGGAAATCGTGAAACGAAATCCCTTTGCCACCATCGATCAAAATGGTGTCGGCCAACTGATGCAGATCGCAATCGAGAAAGGCCGTAAGACCCGACCAAAAATCAAGCTCGGCATCTGCGGCGAACACGGGGGCGATCCCGATTCGGTGAAATTCTGTCACCGCCTCGGCCTCGACTACGTCAGCTGTAGTCCCTTCCGCGTCCCCATCGCGCGTCTCGCTGCCGCGCAAGCCGCATTGGCGAAATAAACCAGCTTGTCATCCCGAGCGAAACCACCAGTCCGGCTCGGATCGAGGGATCCCGTTGAAGTTACCTTAAAGGTTTGGCGGCGGGACCCCTCGACGAGCTCGGGATGGCGGTTAGCGCATTAATTTTCCGGAAACGCGAAGCGAACTCAGTTGTCGAAGCTGGAATGGCCTCGGCCAACAACGGAAAAAAGCTCGAAGAAGACATTTGCATTCACATCTTCACTGTCTCATCGGCGATGGTGGGCGTTTGCCTGACAGTGATCGGACTGATTCGCGTCGTCATTACTCTCGGCAAAGCTGATACTTTAGCCGATGACCTTCTGGCAAGTGACGCGCTCTTGTTTCTGACTTCGTGTCTGCTTTCCTATGCCGCTCTGCGAGCTCGCAGTTTTCGGCGAAGGCACCGAATTGAGCGCGCAGCTGACGGCATTTTTATCGTCGCCATGGTGGTGATGACCGTTATTTGCGGTTTCATCACTTACTCGATGTCAGTTTCGTCGAGCGCGGGACATTAGTTATACGCTGGGCGATTTAAGAAAAGTCGTGGCCTCGCCAAAGGCTTGAGCGCGATGAGATAAATGGGAGCGGCGACTCCCAAGTAGCCGTCGTTTAGTCAGGTGGGCGACTTGGCAGTCGCCCCTCCCAGTTAATGCGCTATCCCTGCCGTTCGCGCGGTTCGGGATGACGCGTGTTCTCGCGTCACTTCTGCTTTACTTCCTCGAATTTGGTCCACGCGTTCCAGGATTTTTCCCAATTATTTTTTGCCGCCCACGCCTGGGCCTCCAACAAATAGAAGTAGACCGGTGGATTCCTGTTAAAGGTAAAGTGCCGAATGGTGCCAAGCGCGTCATCAATCGACCCGTGACTCATTTGCTGGCGATACAGCGTGTAGGCGGCGGAAAAATCGTTGGTGCCGCGATACACTCGATCGCGCAAGCGCTCGAGCGACTGGCCGGTTTCTTCCGGGGGCAAAACAACTTTGCTTTCATATTTCTCCATCAACTCACAGGCACCGCGGAAATCACCGGTACTGGCGCGATATTTCGCGACTGTGCGCCAGGTAAATTGCAACCACTCCGGATGTTTGTTGACAACTGCGATCAGCGCGTTGGTGTCCCCACGACTGTCCCAAAGCTGAAAGAACGCGCGTTTCTCCTCCGACGTCATCGCCGTCAGATCCGGATCAGCATCGAAAAACTTGCTAAACGCAGGCCGAAATTCCAGAGAGTTCAATTGTTCGAAATAGGCGAGCGCCAGGTCGTGTTCGCTGAAAGCGAGCCGGCGGATAATCGGGCGCGCGGTCGGATCGCGGAGGTCAGCGGTAAACATGATATTGCGGAATACATCCGTGCGTTTTGACCCGGCGCGGCGCAGCGCTTCGCGCCATGCCATCTCCGCCAGGTCCGGCCTGGTGCGGAGCCAGACGAAACCTTCCTGAAGCGGCACCGACTCGGAATTCGGCTCCAAAAATCGCGCCCGGCGAAAATCATCGAGTGCTTTCTGCTCCGGCTCGCGTTGCGCAACCTCAGCAGCACCGCGCAAATAATACAGTTCCCAATCGAGCGGCGTCCAAGTCAGCGCACGTGTCGTCAGGTTGATCGCTTCGGCAAAATTATAGCCGCGACTCGCGACGACGGCGAGTTGCTTGGCATTATGGGCAC
Organism: Verrucomicrobiota bacterium; assembly: GCA_046732175.1. GTDB lineage: Bacteria > Verrucomicrobiota > Verrucomicrobiia > Chthoniobacterales > UBA10450 > AV69. The sequence continues at coordinate 12,060 of JBKPMO010000032.1, read as the reverse complement.
CGACCGACCCTGGCAGCAGCGCCATTGAGCGCCACGCAACGGCCCAGGAAAGACCAATTGCGAAAAGGGCGACTCCCAGAACCCGAAAAGTCCATTCCGTAATTTTTGAGCACAGCAACTTAGTTGGCCGGTGCAGAGAGAGTCCGAGTAGGAACAAAGCGGGGTAGGCGGTGCCAACGCGATGCCCCGAAACATCAACCAGGCCATGCAGGGCAAACATCAGCGCGCCGATCAAGGCGGCGAGACGAAAGCGTTGATTCGTCCCGACTTCCAACGGAGCTACGCGCCGGATCAGCAATAGCGCGCCCAGAATAATCAGAGTGATCGCCAACCAGCCCATCTCCGACCAAACCCACAACCAGTCGCTCTCGGGATGAAGTGAACGGGTCGTGCCGCGAGAAGCATCACGAAAGATGGCAAAAATAGATTCGAAATTACCCAGCCCGAGACCGACCCACGGAGACGAGCGAATCAACTGCCAGGCGTCCTGGAAAATCAACCATCGAAAATCGGCCGAAAAATCTCTGCCTGCGAATTTTTGCAAATGAAAACGCTCCAACGTCGGCCCGCCGGCAAGGAGGAGCGCGCTAACGAGAATCAGGAGAAACGAAACAGCTAATGAGATGCGGCAGGCGGCGCCGGCGCGGGCCGGGGCGCCCAGACGCAATGCAACCGTCGCGATCCAGATTGCGCTCGAGACCAAGAGAATGAGAATTCCGGCACGAGAAAAATTGAGGCAGATCGCCGCAATGATGATAGCAAGCGCGATGATCCAGAAGAGCCAGCGTGTCCGGCCGTGCCGAATATCATCCTGACCCGAGGCAAGGATGAGAACGGAAGTGAGGCCGAAGAGATCGGCAGTTTGGTTGCGATTCAAAAACGGGCCGAAATCGCGCTCGTTTCTCCAGAACGGGATGGGTTGATGCGTGAGATATATCAGGATGCTAAGCGCGGCGATCGCGACAATCCCGGCGGCGAAGAGTCGCAGCTGGAAACGCGCGACGCGCAATTCCAGTTCCTGGGCCGAGACACGGTAGAGCCAGCAGAGACCGGCCACCAGGCTGGCGAAGCAACCGAGCGTGACCCATGGTTGAGGAGTAACGGTAGTGGGCAATTTTATCCCGAAATCGTTTTGTAGTGCGTTCCGCCAATCGGACGTGAAAAACCAAGCGTGCGGTAGAAAACTGACTAGGCCGCAAAGCGCGAAAGCGACAAAGATGGTGTTAATCTTCCAACCCAAGGACCGACGTGGCGGTTGGAAGATCAGGAAGAGGCCCAATGGGGCGACAACGATGCCTTCGGCCCACTTGCTAGTCGCGCCGCCGAGAAAAACTGCAAAGACTGGCAGCAATGCGATGAAAAAACTGCGTGCCCATTGCGCGGGCACGGGATGGTGAGTGATAGCGCTGGCGTTGGTTTCTTCCATCTTGTTTGCGCAGATCGGCATATCAGGCGCGTAATCTTGTTTGCTGTAACCGATATAACTTTAAAATTTAACCGGCGGTCGTAGGCCGCCGCTACAGCGTCCGGCGGCAGACTCCCGATCCCTCAAATATTATCCGGTCGCGCGCGATCGCAGCGCTTTGCCGCAATTGATGTAAATAACTTTCGCCTCCTCTGCCCTCTTTAACAGCTGTTGAACCGACAATCATCAGCTTCCAGTCGGCAAAGTCGCCGTGACACAATTGCGCGAACACTTTTACCAAATATGGACCCGAGGGACCGATAGAAACGCGCGACCACGATAGCGATTTTCATTGTGCCTGCAAAATCGCAAGCAAGGAAGCAGCAGCGCGGTTGATCTCGAAACGACGCAGAAAACAATTCCGCGCATTTACGCGCATCAGATTTTGTTCATCCGGCGAGGTGTGCAACCAGCGCTCGATCAGGCGCGTCGTGCCGGCCAGATCGTCGGGTTCAACGTAGCCGGCGTGGTCGGCGACAATCTCGCGCCAGATATTCACGCGGTCCGAGATCAGAACCGGCAGCCCAAAGGAGAGTGCCTCAATTACGGACATCCCAAAATTCTCGTGATGTGACGGTAGAATGAAGGCGTCCGCATTTTCAAATGCACCGCGTTTCAACGGACCTTCCAGCATACCGGCAAAAGTAACGCGCGGCGCGATGTCCATCCGCGCAACTCGTTCGCGCAGCTGCTGCGTCCAGCTAACCTGATCGGGGCCAGCCAGGACGAGCGTAACTTGTTCCTCCGAAGCGCGACGCGGGAGTGCGTCGATCGCCAGATCGCAGCCTTTCTTTGGATGAATACGGCCGAGAAAAAGGAGCATGCGCGTTTTCTCGATTTCAGGAAATTTCGCGAGAAACAGATGACGCGCTTCCGGTCCGGCCCGGCGCGGTTCTTCGATACCGAGGGGCGAGATTTTTTCTTTTGCGCGATAAAGCCAGAACGATTGCCGTGCCCGCACACGTTCTTCCTCCGAGGTAAAAATCACTGCGGCAGCATCGCGCAACACCCGATAATCAGCCCACGGCCAATAAAACCATTTTTTCAGATGTTTGAGGGGGAAAGTGCGCTTGAACCAGGGATCAAGCATCCCGTGCGGGAAAACGAAATATGGCGTCCCGGTTTTGTGAAACCGCCGCCACACCGCAAAGCTGTGGTGTTGCCAGATGCCGTGGACGACGACGCAATCGAATTTGTCGCCGTTCTCCCTGAGCCAACGGGAGAGGGCGCGCGAGTAACGATAGCTGGTCAGGCCCTCGCCGAGACCGTGCACGGCAACCGATTGATTACGCAACCAGGGCGCGTCCGGTTTATCCAACGCGACGATCTCGGTTTGCACGCCGTGTTGCTGCAGTCCCTTGCTTAACGAGCTGACGGCACGCGCCACGCCGCCCGTTTCGGGATTCAGCGTCGGCACTGTTTGCAGGACTCTCAAGTTTAGTTAGATGACGAAACCCTGGCGGCGGTTGAAATAGCCGCAATCGGGCGATAAGAACTGAACTCGCGCCGGAACTCCGCCATAGAGGCGATACGTTTGAGTGTAAGACTTGTTCAGGAGCAATTTCGCACCGAGCACCCAATAGTTCAGCAAAGCTGCGCCGCCGAGTAACACGCTGTTGCTGCCCACAAAACAATAATCGCCGATGCTGATCGGACGGGATGTCTGGCGATTCTCTTTGATGTCGCGTGTCCGGACAATGTGGCCGATTTCGTTACATTCTTCTCTGTTCTCACCCACACTACCCACGAGGAGAGTTTTCAATATCTTCAGGAGGCAGCGCGCTGCTTGAAACCGGGCGGGCGAGTCGTCATATCGTTCCTGGAATTTCGGATCCCGTGTCACTGGGAAACGTTTAAAATGTCGCTGAGAGCAAAACCCCGCGGACCGCTAACGCAATTTGTCGATCGCGATGGGCTCGCGGCGGGGGCAAGCCATAGCGGACTGATGGTGGAATCATTTTTCGACGGCGACAAGAGCCACTTTCCGATTGCGGAAGAAATTAAGTGAGAAAACGGAACGGTATTGAAATTGTTGGGTAATCTGGGCCAGTCGGTCGCGGTCTTGAGAAAAGTGTAGGAAGTTAGGTTTCCAGGCAATCGCCAGTCCGGCCCGGATCTCGGCCGACATGCTCCCAGCTTGTCCTGCTCCGTATTAATCGGCGGGCAAGATGCCTATCTTCCGAGCAGATTGGCAGCAACGGGCAAGATGCCCGTTGGCCCCACAGCCGAGACGGCTGTGCTACGTTAAAACATGAGGCAGCGGATACTCGAGCGTGTCAGTCGAGAGTTTCAAGATTCGGATCGGGATGCTGTGGTTCACTTACTCGAGAGCTACGTCGGGCCGGAAAGCGATCGCGTAAGATGGGATATTTTGGAGTTAAGCAAAGGTGGCGTCGGAAAAGTCCGTGACTACATAAAGGCGGCGCAAACTGATTACCGCGACGTTCTCTACTGGGCTGAATACTATAACGACGATCCGATGCTGCGAGGTCGCGACCCGAAGCAGATGGTTGATGAAATTCTTGCCAAATGGGGCAAGAAGAATGAGTGACGAATCGCTAAAGCCGTCAGAAGCGCGACGGCTGACAGATAGGGTGGTTGACCCCCCCGACCTTCGCCGTACTCCGTTTAAAATCGCGGACCAGATTTAAAACGCCGACGGGCGATTGGGATCAATCGCCCTACCTGCCTATTTCGGCGAGCGGGAATCGGCGTGGGTTTTGACGTTGCGCCGTTGTTTGTCTACCACGCGACGCAGCTCGCGCTCCATGATCTTGAAGGCGCCGTGCACTGCTTTTGCCAGAGGATCGTGTGTGCCGTTATCGATCTGCTTTTCTTCGGCTACAAGCTCGTGACCAGGCGGAACAGTGACGTCGATTCGCACCCGGTATTGGTTTCCCTTTTTATGGGCGTGATTGGGTTGCTCAATGGCAACGTCGCACCGGCTGATGTGATCGCAGAATTTGTCCAACCGCTCGGCTTTCTCCAACACCATCTGTTCGATTCCGAGAGATTTTTTCAGGCCACGATACGTGATGTTTACTGGCAATTGCATAGCAGTTCTATTGTAATCCGGGCAGGCTCGTCACGCCAAGCTCTCTCGCACACATTTCTGCGTTCTTTGCAGACCGTTGAAATACCCGCATCCTAATCTTCCCCTCGGGAGAACGGACCGCCTTCCCGAGAATGACACGTCGAGGTAGAGCGCGAACCTCCTCTCCCTGCGGCAGAGGATTGAGGTGAGGGCATGTTTTCAAGTGCTCCTAGATTGGGCGCAAGGACCGGAAATGAGACCCTAACTTGGCAGGTTCTACCTTAACCAGATCGGACTTCACAAATTCGACGATCCGATTACGAACGTCCGCCGCAATCAACTCAACAATAGCGTTATGGCAAGAAGGAGGCGCGGCGAAAGACCAGCCTTCAATCCCATTGGACTTGGCGATCTTGGTGATTTGATCGGCCAGCTGTTTGTTAATTCGACGTTCGGTTTCCGTTTCCAATTTGGTCTCGGCGATCGATGCCTGGTGCATCCCGGAGCCGTCGTTGGGTGCGTAGCGCCCTGCCAGGTCCGTCACCTTATCGACGAGTTTCCCATGCGCATCGGTAACGTTGAACGCCTGAATGAGCTTCAAACTCGGTCCTCGCGTTGGGGTTTCGTTCACCCGGTAAGCTTTCAAGCTCCCCCGGTCGGCCACGATAATAAGCGAGGTCGGTGTCATGCCATCACAATGCGCGGACGCGACTTCCCCGCAATCCTAGTTCGTTTCTCAAACATTTATCACGGCTATTCTTTTTTTTCCACTTCATTCGAGGCAGCTCCATCGTGCGGGAAATCGAACGGGCGTTTCCGGAACGATTCCTGGCGCGCCTGCGCCTGGGTTCCACCAATCAACTTGAGCAGGCACGCGCCGCGATCGATCACCGCCAGCTCATCGCCCGCGCTAAAACGCTTCGATTCGGTGACAAAACCTGGTTCCGTCGCCGTATCGATAAGCAGTTGCCATTCGACGCCTTCGTGGCCCGGCAGGAGGAACGAAATGGTCTCGTAATGGGCGTTGATGACAAACAGGAACGTATCGTCGCGAATCGGCTGGCCTTGAAAACCCAAGACATCAATGGTGTCGCCGCTGAGCATCATTCCGAGGCAACGTGCAGACGGTAAGCCCCAGTCGTTCTCGCTCATTTCGTTGCCGCCCGGATTGAACCACATCACGTCTTTGATTTCGCTCCCGCGAATCCGCCGGCCCTGGAAAAATTTTGGGCGCCGGAAAACCGGATGCTCATGCCGGAGCTGAATAAGCTGCCGGATAAATTCGAAGAGCGCCTTTTGCTTTTCGTCCCGCTTCTCCCAGTTGAGCCAGCTAATTTCATTGTCCTGGCAATAGGCATTGTTGTTGCCATTTTGGGTGCGACCAAATTCATCACCGCCGAGCAGCATCGGCACGCCCTGTGAAACAAAAAGCGTCGCCATAAAATTCCGCTGTTGTCGTTCGCGCAAGGCATTGATTTTTGGATCGTCGGTCGGCCCTTCCACTCCGTGGTTCCACGACAGATTGTTATTATCCCCGTCGTGATTCTTCTCGCCATTCGCATCATTGTGTTTTTCGTTGTAGCTAACGAGATCTGTGAGAGTAAAACCGTCGTGGCTAGTGACAAAGTTGATGCTGGCGTACGGCCGTCTGCCATCGTGGTTGTAAAGATCAGGGCTGCCAGTCAGTCGATAGGCCACCTCGCCGATCCTGCCTTCGTCGCCTTTCCAAAAACTCCGAATGGCATCGCGATATTTCCCATTCCATTCCGCCCACAACACTGGAAAATTCCCGACCTGATACCCGCCTTCGCCGACGTCCCATGGTTCCGCGATTAACTTCACCTGTGATAGCACGGGGTCCTGGTGAATGATCTCGAAAAAGGCGTGGAGCTTGTTCACGCCATTGGCATCACGGGCAAGGGTGCTGGCAAGATCGAAACGGAAACCGTCAACGTGCATTTCGAGAACCCAATAGCGCAGGCTGTCCATCACCAATTGGAGCGTGCGCGGGTGCAGGAGATTGAAAGTGTTGCCGGTACCGGTGAAATCGAGATAGAACCGCGGTTGTTCCGTCCGCAAGCGATAGTAGGCGATGTTATCAATCCCGCGGAAAGCCAGGGTCGGGCCGAGATGGCTGCCTTCAGCAGTATGATTGTAAACCACGTCGAGAATCACTTCGATGCCGGCGGCGTGCAGATTGCGCACCATGGTTTTGAACTCGGTCACCTGGCCGCCGAGATCACCGCTACTGGAGTATCTCGCTTCCGGGGCGAAGAAACCGATGCTGTTGTAACCCCAGTAATTACTAAGGCCGCGATCGACGAGCGCCTTATCATCAACGTGTGCATGCACCGGCAGCAGCTCGACCGCAGTGATCCGCAGATGTTTGAGGTAATCAATCGCCCACGTGCTGCCGAGCGCGGCATAAGTGCCGCGCAGTTCGGGCGGAACGGCCGGACACAATTTCGTGAATCCTTTCACGTGCACTTCGTAGATGACTGACTCCGCCAGCGGTCGCCCGATTCTGCGGTCGCCATTCCAGTTAAAGGCGTTGTCAATCACTACCGCTTTCGGCATTCCCCAAGCGTCATCGCGAAAATCGCGCGTCAAATCTTCCCCCTCGCCACCGACGACGTAGCCAAACATTTCGTCACCCCACTCGACCCGGCCCGCGATGGCCTTGGCGTAGGGATCGAGTAGCAGCTTGGAACTGTTGAAACGCATCCCGATCTCCGGCTCATACGGCCCGGAAACGCGATAGCCGTAAATCTGTCCCGGTTGTACTTCGGGCAAAAAGATGTGCCACACCTGATCGGTGTGTTCCGTTACCGGGATACGGACGTTTTCCTCGCGCGCCTCCATGCTGTCGAACAGACAGAGATCGACGGAGGTGGCGTGCTCGGAGAAGACGGCGAAATTTACGCCATTACCGAGCCAGGTCGCGCCGAGAGGGTAAGGATAGCCGAGCCAGGTTTTGATTGGCATCATAATAACGGCGAAGGTTTCCTATCCACTACCCGACGAAGATGCGCAATGGCGTCGAATGGAAAACTGCAGTCCTTCGACAACTCATTGCTCCCGGAAACAACGGGCAAAATGCCCGTTGCCCCACAGGCAAGGATGCCTGGGCTACAGCGACATCAGCGCAATGCCAAGGCGAAATCCGAACTATAATATGAAATGAAATCTCATTTGCGCTTGTCCGCCGCCTTTCTCGCAGCGTTCTTGCTCGCGAGCTGCGGCACTAACGTCACCATGCTCGGTCCGGCGCGTCCCGCTATTAGTCCGGCGGCGGTTCGAATCTACCAAGTCCCGCCACGCCACTACCAACAAATCGCAATCATCAATTCCTCTGCCGGCACGACCTGGATTTTTCCCAATCACGACTCGCTCGATGAAGCGTTCGCGGACCTGCGCACCGAAGCTGCCGCCCTCGGGGCGAACGGTGTGCTATTGCAGGAAGTTTACGACCAGCCAGTGGGCGGACTGTCGGTCGGTGGTGGCGGCTTCGGTTACGGCCACCACGGCTTCTACGGCGGCGGCGGCAGCGTGGGCGGACCGTTGATTAATCGCCGCGTTCAGGCGATCGCGATTTACGTGCGCCGCTAGGGACAGTTACAGGTCACCCACGACCTTGTGCGCTTTTTCAACGTCGTCCGGCCGCAAAATCATCAAACCGTTAGGCGAATTCAACGTCGCAGCCATATAGGCGTATTCGATATTTACCTCGGCCTCGGCGAGACGCTCCGCAATTCGGCCAAGCACGCCGGGATGGTTTTCGGTCTCGATCATTAATACTTCCGTTTCCAACGCCAACACTCCTCGTTCTCCTAGGAGCATGAGCGCTTTGGTAGGATCGCTCACTACCATTCGCACGACTGAATGATCGGCCGTATCGGAAATGGAAAGCGCGTGGATATTAATTTTCGCGCCGGCCAGTTCTTCGCACACCCGCGCCAGAGCACCGGGCCGATTGCTTAGGAACACCGCGAGCTGGGTGGCGGATTCAATCTTGATGTTCGGTTTCTCTGCCATACCGACAGAATGCCGCTCCCGGGCCGTGCTGACAATCAAAAGTGTATAGTCATCAACCCTACCTTGGCGACGCTGTAGATTCGTTAACTGGAAGAGGCGGCTCCCAAGCCGCCTTTTAATTAGCTGGGCGACTTGGAAGTCGCCCCTTCCAGTTACTCCTGAAATCTGCGGAACCAGGAATACGGGAAAGCGTCGCCGGGGCAATCGGTCGCCCACTGCGGTGGATTGACCTCACGATGCGGCCGGACCACGGCATAATGCGCATCGATTTTCCCGCAGCGCTTGCGCAAATAATTGATCAACTCTTCGCACGCCTCCAACTGACGACGCGTCGGCTGACCGCGGTTGAAATCGCCGACCAGACAGATGCCGAGCGCGATGTTGTTTAAATAGTCGCTGTGCACGTGCCCGCCATTGATCTGGCGTCGCCAGCGATCGCCCACTTCGATTTGGCCATCTCCCGTCGAGGTGCCGTTGCCGATAACGAAATGATAGGCGAGTCCGTTTTTCATCCGGCGAACACGCCGGTGGTAATAATCGAAAATGCGGGCACTGCCCTGTCGTGTGCCACTGTTGTGGACGACAATGAATTGCCAGCGGCGCCGCATAACGGGCGCCCGGTCGATTTCATTTCGCACAGACCGCGAAAGGTAACGGTAAGTAACCTCCGGCCGCGACCAGAACCACCAACCACGACGCGGCGTCGGGCTCGGCGGCGGTTCATAACCCTGATCACCGAGAAATCCAGACTTCTCCACCTCGACTTGCGGAATTGCGCCCGGGGAAATTGCCGGCCGAACGATCGGAACCGGCGTCAACGTGGCGAGTGGTGTCGGCGACGGTGCGATTGGTGCCTCCGACGCTGGAACCGGCGTGGGTGATGGCGACTTCTTCGGTGACGGAGTCGGTGATGCTTTCGATTTCTTTTTTCCCGACGACGCCTTTGCCTTCTTTTTCTTTGCCGGGGTTGGCGATTTCTTTGGTGTTGGCTTCTTTTTCTTGGGCGACGCTTTTGGCTTTGGACTCGGCGATTTTCTTGGAGTGGGCGACGTTTTTGCGACTGCTTCCGGCTTCTCCTCAGCTGAAACCTGCGCGGAAGCGGGCGTGACGACGAGAATGCTCGCCATTAGCAGCCACAAACAAAAGCGAGCAACCGCGCACGTCACAAAAAACGAATCTCAGGCGGGCTGAGGCGCCGGAACAGAATTTTGCAGCGCGCGCTCGTGTTCGCGGCGCAGGATCGCGTTCAGTTTTCCGCCAAGCAACAGCAACAGACAGGTCAGATACATCCATGTCAGCAGAATGATAATGGAGGCGAGGGCATGATAAGTGGGGTTGTAGCGATCATATTTTGCAACATAAAGTTGAAACAATTTCGTTACCGCGAGCCACCCGATTGCAAACAAAATGGCACCGGGCAGCGCCTGCCGAATGGTGAGGTAATTTTCCGGCGTCAGGAGATAAAGGCCGAGGGCCAGAATAATAAGGGCGATGGCCGTAAGGGGGAGATTGAGCGCCGCGACCCATTCCTGAAGCGGAATCTTCAACTGCAGATTTACTTCCGCGATTCCGGCCAGCGTCTCGCCGAAAACAACGGCGTTGAAGCAAACAAGAATCGTGATCCCGAACCAAAACAGGAGGAAAAACGAAATGATATATTTCGACCACCAATGCCGGTCCTCCACTACGCCGTGAGTGTGAGTGAGAGCGCGCGACACGGTGCTGATAAACATGGTGCCGAGATAAATTCCAGCGATGATTCCAGCGTTTGCAATCCATCCGCTCGATCCCGTGACCACTACGCTGGCGAGTGCGGAATCAAGAATATCCTGCACCTTGGGATCGGGTGGCAGAAATTCTTTCAGAACCACAAATATGCGATGGAGTTTGGCCGGATCGGTCCCGAATAATCCGAGCAAGTGCCAGAGAAAGAGAAGGCCGGGCGCGAGAGTGAAAAGAAGTTGATAAGCCATCTGCGCAGCCAGGCCGGTGGTGTTGTCCATCGCCGTCTCCCAAACCATCCGTCGCGCCGTGCGTCCAATCAGCCGCAACATCTTCATGGCGTCGCAAGTGTACTTTGCCCTGCGCAATTATCCATTAAACTCCCGCGCCTTCTTCCGCCGTGAAAAAAATCCTCATTCTTACCGCCGGATTCGGCGAGGGCCATAACAGCGCCGCTCGCGGAATCCGCGATGCTGTCGCCCAAATCTCGCCCCAGTCGTCTGTCGAATGCCGCGACCTTTTCGCGGAAGCATTCGGACCAATCAACGAGCTTGTCCGGCGCATGTATCTCTTCACCATCAATCGCGCGCCGCACATTTGGTCTGACGTTTATTCCTGGATCGATCACTACCCGGATTTTCACCATGGGCTCCGCTGGTTTTCCCACGCCCGCAACCGCATGGCGCAAATTATCGAGCACGATCGCCCCGACGTAATCGTTTCGGTCTTTATGCCGTATGCACATTTTCTCGACGAGCTGTATGGACCGACTGATGGCTCCAAAACCAGACGCATTGTCTGCATTACCGATTCGATCACGATCAATTCGATCTGGTATCGTTGTTCGGCAGATTATTTTCTTCTCGCGAACGAGCAAACTGCGGATGTCGTCGCCGACGCCGGCGTCGATCGCGCTTTGTTGCGCGTCTTTGGCTTTCCGGTCAGTCCACGTTTTGCCGAGCTACCGGTCCGCTCTTCCGGTCCGCCATGGCGAATTCTACAGATGATAAACGCAGGCCAGGGTTTGGCTGTCGACCTCACGCCCTGGCTGGCCAGAATCCCGAACAGTCAACTTACCGTCACAGTCGGCCGCGACGAAAAGTTGAAGCGCAAGGTCGAATCGATTCGCGATGCTTCAGTGCAAAAATTTACCATCATCGGCTGGACTACGGAATTGCCGCAGTTGCTCGCTTCGCATCATATTCTCGTTAGCAAAGCGGGGGGTGCGACGGTCCAGGAAACAATCGCGGCGGCGTGTCCGATCATTATCAGTCAGATCGTGCCGGGTCAGGAAGAGGGAAACGCACAACTCATTACGCAAACCAATTCCGGTGCCGTGGCCCTGACCAATGATGGGGTGATCGCGACTCTTACCCGCGCATTCGCTAACGATGGAGGCCTGCTGCACGAATGGTCGGCAAACATCGCCAAAATCAGCCGGCCAGCCGCATCCCTCGAGATCGCGAAATTTTTGTTGGAGCTGTAAATGGTCGTCATCCAGAGCGCGACGCGCACTTGACTGGGAGCGGCGCCTTCCAAGTCGCCGGAGCTTGCATGTTGTTTAGGTGGGCGACTTGGAAGTCGCCCCTCCCAGTCACGAGTCGGAATCCCGCCATGTTCCCTCAAAGTCCCATAACCGCCTTCTTCGGCTCGCTCGGAATGAGGGAGCTCCTGCAACGTAGGTCTGAAGCACTTCCAACTCCGGCGAAAGCACAACCAAATCCGCATCCTTCCCCACCGCGATTTCTCCCTTGTCGGCGAGACCAGCCTCGCGCGCTGGATTCAGTGACGCCATCGCGATCAC
>JBKPMO010000031.1:0-4002 GCA_046732175.1 Verrucomicrobiota bacterium | reverse complement strand
TGCACGAACTGTTTTCGGGCTCTTCAAGTCCAACACTCGGCGCATACACGTTTCCTAAGGTATGACCTCGCTTGCAATCGAAGAGCTGCCTTCCGTTATAAAAGAAGATGTCGAGGATTTCCTGGAAAACCATCCGCGCAGCCCAGCGGCGCGTCTGCGCCCAAGAATGGGAATGGTGGGCGATATTTGGCTGGCTTTTGTCGGTCCAGAGCTGCGACGGGGCGCCAGCGGAATGGGAGAAACGCCGCGCGACGCCTTAACAGATCTTAACCGGCATTTCATGGAACCGCTCATTTCTCGAAACGGTTCCGAATCAGCCGAGACCGAATAATTCAGAAACTCAACTCTTCTCCGCCTTTATGAAAGTTCCGTTCACCCTAGGCGAGGTTGGTCACTTTGGCCTGGCTGTGCGCGATCCAAAGAAGAGCGCGCAATGGTTCCAGCGCGCGCTGGGGTTGCGCAAAGAATTCGACTTCGGAAGTGGGATCGCGGTCGGAAACGACCACGTTACGATCGCGTTGTTTAAGGGTAAGCCGTCACCGGAAACGATTGATCACATGTCGTTTCACCTGCCAGACATGGCGACATTGCGAAAGGCGCTCGAGTATTTGAAGAGCGTTGATGTCGACATTGAGGATCCGGGCGATGAAATCGGTCCGGAAGCTCCGGGATCAAAAAACATGGGCCTTTGGTTTCATGATCCCGATGGCTATCGCTGGGAGCTAAGCGTGCTCGGCGGGAAATAGGTGTGTGACAAATAACCGAGGGCAATCTCGGGGCTGACCACAGCTTTGCTTCCCATCCCCCAATTGGATGAGGAAGTAACGCGTGCGTAGCGCACAGCTAAGTGCCTGCATTGACACGATATTTAAGGCTCTTAACTTTTTCGTCCACAAAATGATTACCCAAGAAAAAGGGGACGGAAAAGAGTTCATCTCGCACGCGCCAGGGTATTGGCCAGAGACAAGCCAGGGACTTTGGAACGATTGGAAATGGCAGCTCAAGAACAGGGTCACTTCCCTGGCTCAACTGGAAAAACACCTGGAGCTAAGCGACGAGGAACGCAGTGGCGTTTTGCTGTCAGGCGACAAACTCGCCCTCGCAGTGACACCGCACTATATTAACCTTGTGCCCCAGGACAATCCCGACGATGCAAACACACGCCAGCTCATTCCGCGAATCGAGGAGACGTGGACATCGCCGTACGATATGGCCGATCCGTGTGGGGAAGATTCGCACATGCCGGTGCCCGGGCTGGTGCACCGGTATCCAGACCGAGTCCTCTTTTTGGTAACGGACCGTTGCGCAAGCTACTGCCGCTATTGCACCCGTAGCCGTGTGGTCAGCGGCGTAGGCGAACAGGAATTGCACACAAACTTCGAGGAAGCATTTCATTATCTCGAAGCGCATACCGAGGTTCGCGATGTCCTCTTGAGCGGGGGTGACGCTCTGATTTTCAGTGATGACAGGCTAGAGAAGTTGCTTTCACGATTACGATCGATTCCACACATCGAATTTCTCCGCATCGGTACGCGCGTGCCGATTTTCCTTCCGCAACGCATTACCCCTGAGCTATGCGCGATGCTGGCGAAACATCATCCGCTCTGGATGAGTGTGCACGTCAATCATCCGCGCGAATTAACAATTGAGGTAAAGCAGGCGCTGGAGCGTCTTGCCAACGCGGGCATACCACTCGGAAACCAAAGCGTCTTGCTGGCCGGTGTGAACGACGATCTGGAAACGATGAAGACGCTCGTGCACAAACTACTCATGTGTCGTGTGCGTCCGTACTACATTTATCAGTGCGACTTGATCAACGGTTCGTCGCACCTGCGTACGTCCGTCGCGAAGGGCATTGAGATCATCGAAGGCCTGCGCGGACACACCACCGGTTACGCTGTGCCGCAATTCGTGATCGACGCTCCCGGCGGTGGCGGCAAAGTGCCTATCAATCCCGGATACGTTCTTTACCACGACAATGAGAAAATCGTGATCAGGAATTACGAAGGCAAAATCTTCGAGTACCCGGAAACTGGAAACGAGCAGGTCCAGTTCGCGCCACAACGGGAATACCACGACGAGTATTTGTATTCTTAACGCTCCTTGTCATTCCGAGCTGAGTGAAGCGTAGTCGAGGAATCTCTGGTTGTTCACAAAGTCGTTGAATCTGATGCAGCTTGTTGGTGCATCTCAACGTCGCCAATGAAATATTTCCTTTTCGCATTTTTAGCCGTCTGCTCGTTGAGCGCTTTTGCTGAGAAGCCTGAATCTGTTGAAATTCGTTTTTGTCCCGCAGCGGCAGTTCGAACTTATCCGTTGGAAAGCCGACGCGATCTTCAAAGTCTCTTGTTGCAGAATGTCGCCGTGATTAATCACGCTGATGCGCCGTTCAAGATTGACACCATCGATATTGAGTTACTGCAAGCGAACCGCGTCGTTGAGTCGCGCAAGCTTGATCGAGAGTCGGTGCAACGTATAGCTGATCGCGGCGCGAAATTGCAAGCAGCAGGCGTCCTTCAACAAGTAGGATTTCAATTCTGCGGCAACGATTTGATTGCGCCGAACATTAAGCTGACCGGGCCGAGGTTAGATCGAGACCAAGCACTGCTCATCGTATCGCAGGTATTCGCGTTCACCGGCGCGCGCGACACGCTCCGAGTTCGCGTCCATGGCAACATCGACGGTCATGCCACCGAATTCGCGGGTTCAATCCCGATCAAATCTGAATTCACAAAGAACAAGTACATCTTTCCGCTCCGCGGTATTTGGTATGTCGGCTCGGGAGCTTCGCTTCACACGGGCCATCGCTGGGGCGTTCCGGAAGAGTTCGCGCTCGACATTGCGAAGATCGGTGAGAGTGGACTCAGCCACAAAAGGGACGGTACGCGTTTCGATGATTATTACGCTTACGGTGCGGATGTGCTCGCTGCGGCCGATGGTCGTGTAATTAGCGCTACCGACGATCAGCCCGAGGATCCTTCGGCAATGCAGCACCCTAACGAGACTCAGGAAGCATATTTCGCGCGGCTACAGAAAGAGCAGGGAGAACGGCTTGCTAAAGGCCTAATGGCGATCACGGGCAATTACGTTATGCTTGATCACGGGAAGAATGAGTATTCGCTGTACGCGCATTTACAGCCGGGCAGTGTGCGCGTTCATGCCGGGGACCAAGTGAAAGGCGGCGATGTGATTGGCAAACTCGGTTCATCCGGCAACTCGACCGAGCCGCATCTGCACTTTCATGTCTGCGACAAACCTGACCCGCTTTTGTGTTCTGGCATTCCAGTGGACTTCACCAACGTGACGATCCAGTGGGCCGATGTGCCGCGCCCCATCCAAAGCGGCGATGTTATCACAGCGAAATAGCGTTTGGTCTGCGGCATCATACAGGTGAGTTGCATGGATCCGAGCTATTGCCGCCGTTCTGCCGCACATCTTTTGTAATTTCTTTTCGTTTGGGCCGTTGTGTAAACTTTACACTTGCGTATTAAAGGTCGCGCCGTATAAAGTCCCGCACTTTAGTCTTTCTGTCAGTCAATCGTCACTTTCGTCACTTTATGAACCAACGTCTAATCTCGGAAATCGGCCGCACGCAGCGGCTTGAAATTATTAATTCGCTCAAGCGCACTAAGGGAATGTCCGTTAACGAGCTCGTAGAAAAAATGAAGATGAGCTACATGGGCATCAAACAACATTGTCTCACACTCCAACGCGACGGTTACCTGGATACGTGGCGTCGCCCCCAGAAGATGGGCCGTCCGGAGATGGTCTATCGGCTAACGCGGCGCAGCCATGATCTTTTTCAGGCCGAGAGCCATCAGCTGACTCTCGACCTGCTGAAAGCGGCGCAAGAAATCTACGGACCGAACGCTCCGGAGAAACTTCTCTATAATATTTTTGAAAAGAAAACCGCTGCACTCAAGGCGAAGGCGAAGGGAGACAGCGTCGCTGAACGTGCCAAATGGCTGGCCAACATCCGCGATGGGGAGGGCTACATGTCCC
>JBKPMO010000030.1:0-3567 GCA_046732175.1 Verrucomicrobiota bacterium | reverse complement strand
GGCCTGGTGGCAGCGAGCTACCTTGGGCGCGCTGGGCTAAGTGTGCTACTTCTCGAGAAAAACAATTACATCGGTGGCGCCACAACATCGCAAAAAGTGTTTCCCGATTATGACGCGCAGCTGTCGCGATATTCGTACCTTGTCAGTTTGTTTCCGGAGAAAATCATTCGAGATTTGGGATTGAATCTCGAATTAACACAACGCGCCATAGCGTCGTTCACGCCTTACCTGAATCACGGGCAACACGACGGCTTGCTGTTGAGCAACACGGACGAAGAAAGCAGCCGTCAGTCGATGTTCGAGCTGACCGGCAACAAGACGGAGTTCGAACAGATGAAAGTGTTCTACAATCTCTCGCGGGTTTTTGCCGAGAAGGTGTGGGATACGATGCTGGAGCCGTTTATAGCAAAAGAGGAATTCCGGCGTCGTTTTAATGCCGATGATGTTTCTCGGGAAGCCTGGCGTAGTTTGGTGGAGGAACCACTCGGACTTGCGATCGAGCGGTATTTACAAAACGATCTGGTGCGCGGTCTTGTTTTCACGGATGCAAAGATTGGTGTTCTAACGCATCCACATGATCTGTCGTTGCTGCAGAATCGTTGTTTCATTTATCACCTTGTCGGAAACAAGACGGGCGAATGGAAGGTGCCGGTCGGCGGTATGGGTGCGGTGGTACGCGAACTGGAGCAAGCAGCGCGAAAAGCTGGCGCGGAAATATTGATCAATATCGATCTTCGCGGCCTCGGGGTGGCCGGGAAGCAGCGCACCGTTGAATTTTATCAGGGCGAAGAACAGCAAACCGTCGAAGCGCGATATCTTTTGGTAAACTTCGGGCGCAACGTGTTGGCAAGGTATACTAGCCAGTTATACCAACCCAATGCCACGGACGAAGGTTCGGTGTTCAAGATTAACATGCTCCTGCAACGATTGCCGACGTTGAAGGCAAAGAGGCATCCGTTGACTCAGGCCTGGTGTGGGACGTTTCACAGCGATGAGGGCTACCAGCAAATGAATGTCAGCTACGACGAGTCATGCAGGGGGCGACTGCCGAGCAAAGCACCGTGTGAAGTTTACTGTCACACGTTGACCGACGACAGCATTCTCGCGCCCGAGCTGCGGGAGAAGGGGTTCCATACGATGACACTGTTCGGACTGGATGCGCCATGGAACTTGTTCGCTCGCGATAACAGAACCATGCGAAAGTCTGCGGAGAAGAAGTTCATCGAAAGTATTAATCAGTGGCTGGACGAACCCTTGGAAGATTGCCTGGCGCTGGCCCGTGATGGCAGCCTCTGTATCGAAAGCAAAAGTCCCGTCGATATCGAGGACGCGCTCGGAATGTTCCAGGGTAACATTTTTCAAAACGCGCCGACCTTTCCTTTTGCCGAGCGCAAAGAGCAGGTGGGCACTTGGGGCGTCGAAACTGATAATGAGAATGTCTTTCTCTGTGGATCAAGCGCGCATCGCGGCGGCGCGGTCAGTGGAATTCCCGGACACAACGCAGCGATGAAGGTGCTTGAGATTTGTTAGTGGTAATGAGTGATCAGTCGAACAACATGAAAGTTTCATCTGCTAACCCCGCGGATGTCGGGTCAATCGATGCCATTATCACTGCCGCGTACGATGGGATTTCGGGCCCGGCAGGGATGAAGCGGGATTGGGATCGAGAACGGTCGTTGTATTATCCAGGTGCGCGCCTAATTCCGACCGCCAAGCCAGGCGAAAATAACGGTCTTGCACCTCAAATACTGGATGTAGATGGTTTCATCGCGCGTGTGGAACCCTATTTCGCTGAGCACGGATTCTTCGAAAAAGAAATCGCACGGCGCACCGAGCAATTTGGGCACATTGCTCAAGTCTGGAGCACGTACGAATCGCGTCATAGCGAGAACGATCCCGAACCGTTCATGCGCGGAATCAACAGTATCCAGCTCTTCTATGACGACACTCGCTGGTGGATCGTAAATATCTATTGGCAGCAGGAGAGCGGAGAGGATCCAATTCCGAAAGAATATTTGTAACGAGGCCGTTTTTAGGGATCACGCTACGGGCATCGCGGTTATGTCGGTGGTTCCCTTAGTGGCAGAGTCCGCAAAGCGTCCACCAGCGCGCTCGCGAGGATCCTTCGTGCGCGCGCAATCCGTTTCGCAAACTGAATCAGGTTTGGGACGCGATTTGGATTCGCAAGCAGGTGCGTCGCTAACTTCAGCATTCGAGTTTGCTGGCGTTCGATGTCGAAAAGGACATTTGCCGGAGCCGGGAAAAGGTCGCGTGGCGTATCGCTGATTACTCGGAGCGAAAGCAGCGGGATGCCGTGAGCAGCGCATGCGCGGGCAATGAATTCTGTTTCCATATCGACTGCGCCTGCTCCCGATGCGCGCGCGAGCTTCATTCGTTCTTCGCCTGAATCAACTAACCCAGACACAGTCAACATATCCGCAAGATGAATCGGCAAACTCGAAAGTGACGACCATCTTTCACCCAGGTCGACCGTTGAAAAATTCTTTGCCAGGAGAAGATCTCCTACTCGGAGACCATCAGTGAGCGCTCCTGCAAAGCCAGCGCTGATCAAACAATCGAACTGCTGGCTTTCCAGAAATTTTCCCAGGCGCTCCCGGCAAACCTTTTCACTTACGCCAGTATGAAAGACTTCAACCGCGCGATCTTCAATTTTGCCGCGAATTGTATGGATGCCGTTGCGATTATCCCGGGATTTGTCAACGAGCGAACGCAGGAATTGCCGGCTCTCCGCTGGCAACGCAAACGTGACTGCAATCATCTCGCCGCGAATGTAGCGCGCGCCTGTGGCTTGCACTGAAAGAGATGGCAAGCGAGACGCATGCGCTACCTTGCTGCAGCCTCGACGATTTGCACAACAAAACTCTTCTTCTCAGTTCCGGCCGGACTCGCTGCTGTAGCCGGGGTGGGTGACCCCGGGGGCACTTGCCCAATTATCAACGAAATCGCTCCGCGAAATTCCGACTCGCGATTTGATGGAAGATCGACAAGAACACTGAGACGGCCCTGATCCAGGAGACCTTTCGTAGCGGAACCGCCAAACCGCGACGCGATAGTGACTACTTCGTCAGCAACTGCATCTAGTTTTCCAGTCGCTGCAGGAACCATTATTTCGCTCACACCCAGAGGCGCAGGTGTGAATGTCGCCGCCGCGTGCTCCAACGAGTTCGTGATCTGGTCCCGCATTTGCTTCTCGAGCAACGCGCGATTCGGGTTGTTCGTTTCGTGTCTGGCGATTAGCCAGAGACCGATGCCGACGTTGACAGCCATGAGAACAATAAATGCAGCGCCTACGCGAAGCGCCATCTTACGACCTTGCTCCGTTACATCCGGTTGTGCTTGCAGCACAACTTCGCGAGAATCCCCGCGCATCGCCGCATGAATCTGTCGTGCTACCGCCAGCTCACGTTGTAATTGCTCGTCTGAGATCAATCGCTGCTCCAGCGCGGCCCGTTCCGCCGCGGGCAATCGGCCTTCCAGATAATTAAAGAGCTTGTCGGGATTCATTATTCAGGAACTTTGGAAAGCGTCATGCTATAGGTCTCTGTC